>JBOGEI010000063.1:0-19473 GCA_050701935.1 Microbacterium sp. | reverse complement strand
GTCTATGACGTCGCGGACCAGCCACGATGACTCTTGCGGTCAGGCGCCGAGCTGAGCGGCGAACTGCGCAGACTCGAGGCGGGCCTTCACCGCGCCGAGGAAGCGGGCAGCGTCTGCACCGTCGATGATCCTGTGGTCGTAGGACAGCGCGAGGTAGACGTACGAACGGATGGCGATCGCATCCGCGCCTCCGACCTTCACAAGGCCGGGACGCTTGACGACCGTACCGGTGCCGAGAATCGCCGACTGCGGAAGGAACACGACCGGAGTGTCGAACAGCGCGCCACGCGAACCGGTGTTGGTCAACGTGAACGTGCCGCCGGCGAGCTCGTCGGGCTTCAGCTTGTTGTCGCGGGTGCGTGCGGCGAGGTCAGCGATCTCGTGCGCGATCTGCGCGATGTTCTTCGAGGCGGCGTCACGCAGAACCGGCGTCAGCAGACCACGCTCGGTGTCGACCGCGATCGATACGTTCTCGCTGGCCGGGTAGACGATGTTCTCCCCGTCGACGGTGGCGTTGACGATCGGGAACGCCTGCAGCGCCTCGGCGGTGGCAAGCGCGAAGAACGGCAGGAACGACAGCTTGTCGCCGGTCTTCTCGAGGAACGACGCCTTAACGCTGTCGCGGTACACCGCGAGATCCGTGACATCGACCTCGACGACCGTCGTGAGCTGGGCCGTCTGCTGCATCGACTCGACAGCGCGCTTGGCGAGGACCTTGCGCAGGCGCGACATCGGCTGCGTGGTTCCACGAAGCGGGGAGACCTCGAGCGGAGCAGGTGCGGCGGCAGCAGCAGCGGGCGCTGCCGATGCAGTCTCCGCGGCCTTCAGGACGTCTTCCTTGCGGATGCGGCCCCCCACGCCGGTGCCGGTGACGGAGGCGAGATCGACGCCCTGCTGTGCGGCCAGACGACGCACCAGGGGTGTCACGTACAGGTTGTCGTTGTCCGTCGGAAGTGCGAGCTTCGCTGCGGCCGGTGCAGGGGCTCCGGTCGGTGCAGGTGCTGCGGCCGGAGCCGGAGCAGCGGGAGCAGGTGCGGCCGGAGCCGGAGCAGGTGCAGCCGGAGCAGCGGCCGGCGCCGGCGCGGCAGCGGGAGCAGGGGCTGCGGCCGGTGCAGGTGCAGCGGCCGGAGCAGCAGGGGCTTCAGCAGCGGGGGCTGCACCGGAGCCGACGCGCGCGAGCACAGCGCCGACGGCGACGGTCTCATCCTCGCCGGCGACGATCTCCTGCAGCACACCGGCGACCGGCGAAGGGATCTCGGTGTCGACCTTGTCGGTGGAGATCTCCAGAAGCGCCTCGTCGACCGCGATGCTGTCTCCGACCTGCTTCAGCCAGCGGGTCACGGTGCCCTCGGTGACGCTCTCGCCCAGCTCGGGGAGAACGATGTCGGTCGCATCGCCAGCGGGAGCAGCCTCAGCGGCCGGAGCCGGGGCTTCCGCCGCCGGTGCTTCAGCTGCCGGTGCGGGAGCTGCGGGAGCAGCCTCGGCGGGTGCCTCTTCGGCAGCGGGCGCAGCGGCAGCCGGAGCATCAGCTGCCGGTGCCGGAGCACTGCCATCGCCGATGCGCGCGAGGAGGGCGCCGACCTCTACGGTCTCGTCCTCCGACACGAGGATCTCCTCGATCACACCGGAAACGGGGGAGGGGATCTCGGTGTCGACCTTGTCGGTCGAGATCTCGAGCAGGCCCTCGTCCGCCTGCACGGTGTCTCCCACCTGCTTGAGCCAGCGGGTGACCGTACCCTCTGTGACGCTCTCGCCGAGAGCGGGGAGGACGACGGATGTGCTCATGACTGAGTCTCCTTCAGGAAGTTGTATGACGCTTGTCTAGCTTAGTGACTCGGGCACCGGTTGGTGCTCAGAGGGCGTGCAGGGGCTTGCCGGCCAGGGCGAGGAATGCCTCGCCGAGAGCCTCGCTCTGTGTCGGGTGGGCATGGATCAGGGGTGCGATGTCCTCGGGGTGCGCTTCCCAGGCGACGGCGAGCTGCCCTTCGGTGATGAGCTCACCGACACGGTCGCCGAGCAGATGCACGCCGACGACGGGGCCGTCCTTGAGGCGGACGACCTTGACGAGCCCGCCCGTCCCGATGATCTCGCTCTTGCCGTTTCCGGCGAGGTTGTACTCGTATGCCACGATCGCGTCGGCGCCGTGCTCGGCGGCCGCAGCTTCCTCGGTCACGCCCACGGAGGCGACCTCGGGGCTCGAGTACGTGACCTTCGGGATCTGCACATCCGGGATGTTCGCCGGAGACAGCCCGGCGATCCGTTCGGCGACGGCGATGCCCTGCTGGAATCCACGGTGAGCGAGTTGGAGCCCGGGGACGATGTCGCCGACGGCCCAGACGCCGGGAACTCCGGTGCGCAGATCATCGTCGACGGTCACGAAGCCCCGGTCGAGCGTCACACCGGCCTCTTCGAAGCCCAGGTCGGCCGTGACGGGCCCGCGCCCGACGGCGACCAGGAGATAGTCGGCCGTGAATTCCTTGCCGTCTTCGAGAGTGACGGTGACAGACGAGTCGTCCTGAGTCGCGCTCTGGAAGCGGATGCCGAGGGAGTACTGGATGCCGCGGCGGCGGAACGCACGCTCCAGACCCTTGCTGAGGGCGATGTCTTCGTTGGGAACCAGGTGCGGCAGGGCCTCGATGATCGTGACCTCGGAACCGAAAGAGCGCCAGACACTGGCGAACTCCACGCCGATCACTCCGCCACCGAGGATGAGAACGCGCTCGGGAACCACATCGAGGGCGAGTGCCTGCTCGCTCGTGAGGATCCGCCCGCCGATGTCGAGCCCGGGAAGCGACCGGCTGTACGAGCCGGTGGCGAGCACGACGTCTGCGCCGACGTACACGTCGTCGCCGACGCTGACACTGTGATCGGGGTTCAGGCGACCGAGACCTGCGACGGTGGTGATGCCGCGGGCCTTGACGAGACCTTCGAGACCCTTGAACTTCTTGGCGACGATGCCTTCGCGGTATGCGCGGACGCCAGCGGGGTCGATGCCCTCCAGCGTGGCGGTCACGCCGACGGACGCGGCGTCACGCACGTGCTCCGCGACCTCCGCCGCGTGCAGCAGCGCCTTGGTGGGGATGCACCCGCGGTGCAGGCAGGTCCCGCCGACCTTGTCCTTCTCGATCAGTGCGACCGACTTGCCGAGCTCACTCGCCCGCAACGCCGCGGCGTACCCGCCGCTGCCGCCGCCCAGGACGACGATGTCGAAGGTGTGGGTTGTCATATGTCATGCCTCCGTGTGGGATGCTGCGGCGAAGGCGACGATCGATCGGACCATCGCCCCGGTGGGGCCCTTCTCAGTGAAGCCGTAGGGGGCGCCGGCGTGTTCGCCTGACCCCGCGATGTCGAGGTGCACCCACGGGATGCGCGGCGCGTCGTCGGCGTCCGAGGTGCGCCCGACGAAGCGGCGCAGGAACAGACCCGCGTACGATGCGCCGCCCATCCGGTCACCCATGTTCGCGTTCTGCAGGTCGGCGATGGGGGACTCGAGCGACTCCTCCATGTACTCCGGCAGCGGCATGTGCCAAGCGGGCTCGTCGACCTGCGCGGTCGCGGAGATGAACGACGAGACGGTCTCGACGTCGCCGAAGACGCCGGTGTGCCGGTGGCCGAGCGCGGCGACGATCGCGCCGGTGAGAGTGGCGACGTCGATGATGACGTCGGGGTGCTCGCGGCTCGCGGCGACCAGGCCGTCGGCCAGAACCAGCCGACCCTCGGCGTCGGTGTTGTTGACCTCGACGGTCGTGCCGTCGAGGATGCGGATGACGTCGCCCGGGCGCAGTGCGCGACCCGAGGGCATGTTGTCGGTGATGCACAGCCAGGCGGTCACGTGGACCGGAAGACCGAGGGCGGCGATCGCGCGGATCGCGGCGAGCGAGGTCGCAGCTCCTGCCATGTCGAACTTCATGCCGACCATGGAGGCGGCTGGCTTCAGCGAGAGTCCGCCGGTGTCGAACGTGATGCCCTTGCCGACCAGCGCGATGCGTCGCGTCGCGTCGGAGGGGGAGTAGTCCAGACGCACCAGCCGCGGCGGGCGGTCTGAGCCCTGCCCGACGCCGAGGATTCCTCCGAAGCCCTTTTCTGCAAGGGTCGCCTCGTCGAGGATCTCGACCGCGATGTCGAGGTCGGCGACGCTGTCGGCCGCGGTCTGCGCGAGCTGTGCGGGGCTCTGCCACTCGGCCGGAACGTTCACGAGGTCTTTGACGAGTGCGACCGCGTCGCCGATGACCTGGGCGTACTCCGCGTCGTCGTCGTCGAGAGCGGCGTGCAGGGTGATCGCCGTGGCTCGCGTCTTGCCCGTCTCCGTGCGGTACCCGTCGAACTTGTGTCCGCCGAGCACTGCACCCTCTGCCGCGGCGGCGGCGAACGACTCCAGACCGGCTGCAAGGGCGACGGCGACGTGATCGAAGCCGGTGAGCGTGCGCAGGGCGGTACCGGCCGCGTTACGCACCGCGGAGGCATCGGGCTTTTCTCCGGTGCCGACGACCGCGAACGGCAGCGGCGTCACTTCGGGGACATACACGCGGGCGAAGGATCCGGCCGAACCGGTGAACCCGATTCCGGCCAACGCGTCGGAGAGGCCGGGATAGGCGGCCAGCGACTCTGCCGACTCGGGGAGAGCGGCGACGACGAGCACTGCGGCATCTGCAGCGCTTCCGGGGAACTGATCAGTGGTGTGCGAGAGCACGGGAAGCGTCATGTCTCCATCCTAGGATCTTCGCCGCAGCATGGTCGCGCGCCGTCTCTGCGCGTGTTCGCTCTCAGCATGATGTGCCGCGCCCCGGCATCCTGACCTGCTCGTAGCATGGACGTATGCCCTTCTCCGGTGAGATCCACGAACGCATCGCGAATGCGCCGACAGTGCCGCACGGCCTGCCCTTGGTGCTGCTTCTCACCGGTTTCACGGATGCCGGAAGCGCTGTCTCCGGATTGATCGATCACCTTCGGGAGACCGCTTCGCCGGAACCCGTCGTGGTGTTCGACAACGACGCTCTGCTCGACTACCGCGCACGTCGTCCGGTGATCTCCTTCGATCAGGACCATCTCACCGAATTCAAGCCGCCGCGGCTCGAGCTGTCACTCGCGACCGACGCGCTCGGTCGTCCCTTCCTGCTCCTTGCGGGCTACGAGCCCGATTTCGCCTGGAACCTCTTCGCGAGCACGGTCCTGGCGCTGGCTTCCGAGTTCGAGGTGTCAGGTCTGCACTGGGTGCACTCGATCGCGATGCCGGTGCCGCATACCCGTCCGATCGGCACCACGGTGAGCGGCAACCGTCGCGAGCTCACCGTCGCGCATTCGGTCTGGCGCCCGCGCACCCAGGTGCCTGCGACTGCCGGCCACCTTCTCGAGTTCCGTTTCGTCGAGCGCGGTGATCGGGCCGTCGGCTTCGTTCTGCTGGTGCCGCACTATCTTGCCGAGACCGAGAATCCGGATGCGGTCATCGCCGCGGCGGAACGGCTGATGGCCTCCACCGGTCTCGTGCTGATGCTGGACGCCGTGCAGGAGCGCCGCGAAGACTATCTGGCTCGCGTCGACGAGCAGGTGGCGGGAAACGACGAGCTGCAGCAGATGGTGCACAACCTCGAGCGCCGATACGACGCCTACATGGCGGGACGCAATCCCGACGACGACTCATACGACGAGGGTGGATTCAGCGAGCGCGACCTTCCCAGCGCCGATGAACTGGCCGCTGAGCTGGAGCGTTATCTGGCATCCCGCCCCTCCGGCGATGAGGACAAGCCGGGTCGCGGCTGAGATCGTTCCAAGAGAACTTCGACGGAATGCGTCCGCATCGCCACACGTGTGCGATACTAGGACTCTGACCCGTTGTCAATCAGTGTTTTCGAGCGCTGGACTTGACAAGGGTCTTACTAGTGTCCGAAATGTCCCGGGGCTACACAGCAGCTCCGTGAAAGGCGAAACGTGACTCCTGCCACGACGAAGAACACCCGGACGAAGAAGGCTGCCGAAGAGACGACCGCCGACGCTTCGGCCGAGGTTGAAGCGACTGAGAAGCCTGCGCCCCTCAGCGCGGCCAAGCGTGCCGCCGCGAAGCGCGCTCCCGTCAAGAAGAAGAAGTCCGAGGACGTCGTCGAAGAAGACGAGGCTCCCGTTGCGGGCGTGACCGACGACAGCGACGACGACGACGAAGACGCCAAGCCGAAGTTCACCGAACCTCTGCCGACCGGCGCGATCGTCATCTCCTCGAACGACGACGAAGACGTCCCGGTCTACTCGACACAGATCACCGGCGCGACCGCCGACCCGGTAAAGGACTACCTCAAGCAGATCGGAAAGGTCGCGCTGCTGAACGCGGCCGAAGAGGTCGAGCTCGCGATGCGCATCGAGGCAGGTCTCTTCGCCGAGGAGAAGCTGTCCGCGATGTCTGCGGCCGAGAAGACGAGCCAGCTCGGTCTCGACCTGCAGTGGGTCGCCCGTGACGGTCAGCGCGCCAAGAGCCACCTGCTCGGCGCGAACCTGCGACTCGTCGTCTCGCTCGCGAAGCGCTACACCGGCCGCGGGATGCAGTTCCTCGACCTCATCCAGGAGGGCAACCTCGGTCTCATCCGCGCGGTCGAGAAGTTCGACTACACCAAGGGGTTCAAGTTCTCGACGTACGCCACCTGGTGGATCCGTCAGGCCATCACCCGCGCCATGGCCGACCAGGCCCGCACGATCCGTATCCCTGTGCACATGGTCGAGGTCATCAACAAGCTCGCTCGCGTGCAGCGTCAGATGCTTCAGGACCTGGGTCGCGAACCCACACCGGAAGAGCTCAGCCGCGAGCTCGACATGACCCCGGAGAAGGTCGTCGAGGTTCAGAAGTACGGTCGCGAGCCCATCTCTCTGCACACGCCTCTCGGTGAAGACGGAGACAGCGAGTTCGGTGATCTCATCGAGGACACCGAGGCCGTCGTCCCGGCGGACGCCGTCGGTTTCACGATGCTTCAGCGTCAGCTTGAGCAGCTTCTCGACTCGCTCTCCGAGCGCGAGGCCGGCGTGATCCGCATGCGCTTCGGGCTCGGCGACGGTCAGCCCAAGACCCTCGACCAGATCGGTGACACGTTCGGCGTGACGCGTGAGCGCATCCGCCAGATCGAGTCGAAGACCATGGCGAAGCTGCGTCACCCGAGTCGCTCGCAGTCCCTGCGGGACTACCTCGAATGAGTCAGGCGAACGACGGCAAGGCTCTCGAGGCGAGCGTCGACGGCAAGAGCTACGCGCGGATTCCGCTGCGTACCAGGGTCGTCATGCCCGAGGATGATCTGGATGCGATCATTACCGAGTACGCGAAGGAGCACGTGCAGCCGGGCGACCTGCTGTTCGTGACCGAGAAGATCGTCGCGATCACGCAGGGACGCTCGTATCGCCTCGATGAGATCAAGCCCCGCAAGCTCGCGCTGTTCCTCTCGAAGTACGTCACCCGCACGCCGTACGGCATCGGTCTCGGCATGCCGGAGACGATGGAGATGGCGTTGCGGGAGTGCGGTACGCCGCGCATCCTGTTCGCTTCGGCGGTCGCGGCGGTCACCAAGGCGTTCGGTCGTCGTGGTGACTTCTACCGCATCGCGGGCGACAAGGCACGAGCGATCGACGGTCCCACCAAACACACCATCCCGCCCTACAACGAGGCGGTCGTGCTCGGACCGAAGGATCCCGACGGCGTCGCGGCACGAGTGAAAGCCCTTATCGGCGGTCAGGCAGAGGTCGCCGTGGTCGACATCAACGACCTCGGTGGCAACATCCTCGGATCGACGCTCGACAAGGCGGGCGAGCAGCGTCTCGTCAAGATCCTCGGCGACAACCCGCTCGGGCAGGGCCTGGAGTCCACGCCGCTCGGTATCGTCCGCGAGATCTGACCCGCGAGAACCCATGAAGAAGGCCCCGGATGCTGTGCATCCGGGGCCTTCTCGTCGTCTCAGAAGCCGATGACTTCGCGGTATAGCGGCTTGTGTCCCGTGCGGATGCCGGTGACGCTCGGCTTGTTCTCGTACACTCCAGCGCCCCAGTTGCCCTCGACCAGCACCGGCCCGTCTGGCGAGACGACGATGTCCCAGCCGACGTACTGCACCTGCGGCACGACGCGGGCGACCTTGTCGATGAAGGCGCGCACCTCGTCCATGTACGGCAACTGGAAGTCGGCGATGCGGAAGCCGGAGTCGGGATGCGTCTCGTGCACGTGTCCGTGCGAGTCGTAGCCGGCTCCGACGGCGTGGCCGTTCTCGTCGAGCATCGTGTAGAAGCCGCCGAACGTCATCTGATCGCTCACCGCACCGCGTCCGAACTTCTGAGCCATGGCGAGGATGTGCGCCTTCTCGCCGTCGAAGAATGCAGTGATGCGGGTGGTGTTCACGGTGCCGGGGCAGACGGCTGCGAGGGCTTCGTGCTGACGGATCACCTCTTCGATGAGCAGCTCGCCGCGCTCCAGCAGTCCGCGGTGGAACTCGTCCCAGTCGGTGATGTCAGCGGCGTGGTAGCGGTGCACCCCGGTGCCTGCCTGGCCCACCGGCTCCTTCGTGACGATCGTGCCGAGGCGCTGAGTGAGCTCACGGACCGCATCGGCATTGCCCTCCTCGACGACCATCCACTCGCGGTGCAGGTAGTCGGAGAACTGCTTGTCGAACTCGACCTTGTCCTGGAAGATCCAGCGGTAGTCGGGGTGGTCGTACCGTTGCGAGAGCTGGTTCGATACCGGGTGCGTCATGAAGGTCTCACGCTCGGCCTTCGTCAGCATCGCGAAGTCGTAGTCGATGTAGTCCTGGAATCCGACGTTGTGACGCGCGGCTGACCAGAGCATGTCGACGACGATGGCAGGAACAGCCTTGTGATGCTGCTCGGATGCCTCTTTGGCGCGTTCCACCACCGATCCGACGTCGATGCGGCGGGCACGTCCCAGCAGATAGCGGATGCGGGGCGCGAGGGAAAGACGAGACATGAGGCTCCAGGGTCGGGGTCCCCACCAGTCTACGGTGGCCGAAGCGGCTGACCTGGGAGGCGGAAGCTAGGGTGGAAGACGTGTGTGAGACGACTTCCAGCTCCCTGCCGCGTGCGATGATCTCCCGATCCGCCCTGGCTGCGGGAGCCTCGGCGGCCGTGCGCGGGGGCGGCCGAATCGCCGATCTCCGCCGCGACGCGTGGGGTCACGGCGTTCTCGCCGTCGCTCAGGTGGTCGCTGCGGCGGGCGCCGACCGGGTCCTCGTCGATGAGCAGGGAGAGGTCGAGGCGCTGCAGCTCGAAGGAATCCACGGTGTGACCACCGGTGAGCCCGACATCGATTCGAGCCTCCTCTACGGCCTCCCCGATGACGCAGGGACGCTCGTGACTCGACCGGTGATGCGTCTGACCGGAAACGTGCTCTCGACGAAGCGCCTTCGCCCAGGTGATGCCGTCTCCTACGGATACACCTATCGTGCCCCGGAGGCGACCACGGTCGCCCTCGTGACCGGGGGATACGCGCAGGGGATCGTGCGTGCACTAGGCAACCGCGCCGATGTGGAGATCGACGGCGTCGCCAGGCCCATCGTCGGCCGCGTCGCGATGGACGTCTGCGTCGTGGACCTCCAGGGTGCGGACGCAGAGGTCGGTGCTGAGGTCACCTACTTCGGCGGTGAAGGACCATCGGCCGCGGCTATCGCACGCTGGGCCGCGGTGACCGGGATGGAATCCGGAGAACTCGTCACGGTCGCCGGAGCGCATGCTGTCAGGGGGTGGGAAGCATGACGCGCCCGGAGCTCCGCCTGAGCACTCGTGTACTCCGCGCGAACATCGAGGCTGTGCGCACACGCATTGCCCCGTCCGCCCTGATGCTCGTTCTCAAGGACGACGCCTACGGGCACGGACTCTCCTGGGTGGTGGAGACTGCGATCGACTCCGGGGTCGAGTGGTTCGGCAGCTACGACATTCGCAGCGGGATCGACGTGCGCAGGGTCGCCGGAGGCGATGTCAGGATCTTCGCCTGGGTCACCTCGACCGATGGGGAGATCGATGACGCACTGCTGCAACGGATCGACCTCGGCGTCGGCACGATCGAGTACCTGCGACGGATCATCGCGCGTGCCGAGGCTCTCGGTACGCGAGCCCGAGTGCATCTGAAGATCGACACGGGTCTGCACCGCAACGGCATCCTTCCCGAGGATTGGGAATCGGCTGTGGCTGAAGCGCGTCGGGCCGAGCGCGCAGGGCATCTCGATGTCGAGGGCGTGTGGAGCCACATCGCCGAGGCGAGCGATGCAGATGACGATGTCGCTCAGGCGGTCTTCCTCGACGCCGTCCGTGTCGTGGGGGAGTCCGGTGCGACGCCTGCGGCGCTGCATCTGACCGCGTCGGCTGCGTCATGGTGGCGACCAGAGCTTCGCGGTACCGTGTCACGTATCGGCGCGTTCTGCTACGGCGTCCGCTCGGCCGATGGTCCTGAGCTGGAGGGGATCCGTCCGGTGGCGAGTCTCATCGCCACGGTCATCGACGTCACCGACGAAGTGGTGACGTTCGGTATCGGGAGCTTCGATGGGCTCCCGTCGACACTGTCCGGTGCCTTCGTCGGTACCCCCGGTGGAGCGCGAGCACTGACTTCGATCGGTCATACGACGTCGGTCGTCCAGGCCTGGCCGGGCGTGCAAGTCGGCGACGAGATCGTCGTCTTCGGTGACGGCGCCCACGGAGAGTCGTCGGCGACGACCCTCGCGGAGCGGATCGACACCGTCGGCGAGGAGATCCTCACCAGGCTCACGTCACGCGTGCGGAGAGTCGTCGCCGACTGATCTGGGTCAGTCGACGGATCAGACCGTCTCGACGAGGCGGGCGGTCTCGTCGTGCCAGCTGGTGGCGATGCTGCGAAGCTTCTCTTCGTACTTGCGTCCGTGGTGGGCGCAGAACAGAAGCTCGGATCCGTTGACCTCAGCGGCGATGTACGCCTGAGCGCCGCATGAATCACAGCGATCCATGGCGGTCAGGCGGAACTCGACGGTGGAGGTGTCACGTTCGGTCGTTGCGTTCATCTCGGTGCCTCCTCGGGTGTCGGCTTCGCTGGGGGATTTGGTCAATACAACCACGCCCCACCTGTACGCATGCCCGGTTTGCGGCGTGTTTCGCTCAGCGCGTACGCGCCCCGTGCCAAGTGGCCTCCCGCGGGGAGTGTCTGCGGGGCCGGGGGTGTGCGCGAGATTAGACTCGGAGATTGTGAATGCCGAGTACTCCGCCCATCATCTCCAGGTGCTTGAAGGCCTTGAGGCCGTTCGCAAGCGCCCGGGAATGTACATCGGGTCGAATGGCTCGCCCGGACTCATGCACTGCCTCTGGGAGATCATCGACAACTCCGTCGACGAGGCGGTCGCCGGGAACGGCACGAAGATCGACATCATCCTGCACGCGGACGGCAGCGTCGAGGTGCACGACCTCGGTCGCGGCATCCCGGTCGACGTCGAGCCGCGAACCGGTCTCACCGGCGTCGAGGTTGTCTACACCAAGCTGCACGCCGGCGGGAAGTTCGGCGGCGGCTCCTACGCGGCGTCCGGCGGACTGCACGGTGTCGGCGCCTCCGTCGTGAACGCCCTATCCGAGCGCCTCGACGTCGAGGTCGACCGCAACGGCAAGACCTACGCGATGTCGTTCCACCGCGGCGAGCCCGGCGTCTTCGAGGACACCGGCGAGAAGCGCCCGGACGCGCCTTTCACTCCGTTCCAGGAGAACAGCGAGCTGCGCGTGATCGGCAAGGCGCCCCGCGGCGTGACCGGCACCCGAGTGCGCTATTGGGCGGACAAGCAGATCTTCACGAAGGACGCGGCTTTTCAGCTCGCCGATCTCGAGACGCGCGCCAGGCAGACGGCGTTCCTCGTGCCGGGGCTGGAGATCGTAGTCGCCGACGAGCGCACCGACTGCCCGGTCTCCGCGGGCTCCGACGTCTCGATGGCCGACGGATCAGAGGACCCGCAGGCAGGACGCTCCGTGACGTCGTACCTCTACGAGGGTGGCATCTCGGAGTTCGTCGACTACCTCGCCGTCGACCCGCCGGTCACCGACAACTGGCGCATCCAGGGCGAGGGGACCTTCAAGGAGACCGTTCCGGTCCTGCAGGCGGACGGACACATGATCGCCACGGAGGTGGAGCGCGTGTGCGCCGTCGACATCGCGCTGCGCTGGGGAACCGGGTACGACACCCGGGTCCGCTCTTTCGTCAACATCATCGCGACGCCCAAGGGCGGAACGCATCAGCAGGGGTTCGAGCAGGAGCTCCTCAAGGCGCTCCGCTCACAGGTCGAGCAGAATGCCCGCCGTCTAAAGGTCGGCAACGACAAGCTCGAGAAAGACGACGTCCTCGCCGGACTCACCGCCGTGCTCACGGTGAATGTGCCCGAACCGCAGTTCGAGGGGCAGACCAAGGAGATTCTCGGGACGCCTGCTGTGCGGCAGATCGTCGCACAGGTGATCCGCAAGGACCTCGCGCAGCGATTCAGCTCGACCAAACGAGACGACAAGAACCAGGCGTCGCAGCTGCTGGACAAGATCGTCTCCGAGATGAAGGCCCGAGTCTCCGCTCGCGCCCACAAGGAGACTCAGCGCCGCAAGAACGCGCTGGAGTCCTCGACGCTTCCGACCAAGCTCGTCGACTGCCGCACGAACGAGGTCGAGCGCAGCGAGCTCTTCATCGTCGAGGGCGACTCGGCACTCGGCACCGCCAAGAACGCGCGCAACAGCGAGTTCCAGGCGCTGCTGCCGATCCGAGGGAAGATCCTCAACGTGCAGAAGGCCTCGGTCAGCGACATGCTGTCGAACACAGAGTGCGCGTCGATCATCCAGGTGATCGGTGCCGGCTCCGGCCGGACGTTCGACATCGACGCGGCCCGCTACGGCAAGATCATCCTCATGAGCGACGCCGACGTCGACGGCGCGCACATCCGCACGCTGCTCCTGACGCTCTTCTTCCGGTACATGCGTCCGCTGATCGAGCACGGTCGCGTGTTCGCGGCTGTGCCACCGCTGCACCGGATCATCGTGATGAACCCGGGGTCGAAGCCGAACGAGACGATCTATACATACAGCGAGCAGGAGATGCACACGCTGCTGGCGAAGCTCCGCAAGGCCGGCAAGCGCTGGCACGAGCCGATTCAGCGCTACAAGGGTCTCGGCGAGATGGACGCCGAGCAGCTCGCGAACACGACCATGGACCGTTCAGGGCGTCTGCTGCGGCGGGTGCGCATGGAGGACGCAGAGGCCGCAGGCCGCGTGTTCGAGCTGCTCATGGGCAATGAGGTCGCCCCACGTCGCGAGTTCATCATCGACTCCTCCGACCGACTGTCGCGCGAGTCGATCGACGCCTGAGGCGAACCGGAGGCCTACGGTGATCCGCGTCCTCCGGTTCGCTCAGACGAGAGTTCGACCGATGCTGCCGATCACGCCGTCGATCGGCTGACCGGAGGCGTCGCGTCGTGCCCCTACCTCTGGCAGCTTGCGCACGGCGCCGGTCGGATCGACGGCCTGCGGCGGGTTCGGGCCCACCCATGCGACCGTGAGTCGATCTTCGCCCTTCAGGAACGAATGGGCGCGCACGCCACCTGTGGCTCGGCCCTTGGCGGGGTACTCGGTGAACGACGACACCTTCGCACGACCCGGATCGGTGCCAGGCAGAATGCTGTCGCCACCCGAGACGGTCGCGACGACTGCCTCCGTCGTCGGATCGACCACGCCGAAGAAGAGCACCGTCGCACCGGAGCCGAGCTTGACTCCCGCCATGCCCCCTGCGGGTGCGCCCTGGGGGCGCACCGCCGATGCCGGGAAGTGCAGCAGCTGCGCGTCGGTCGTGACGAAGACCAGTTCGGCGTCGTCCGGCGCTTCAGCCGCGCCGACGACGCTGTCGCCGGGCTTCATGCCGATGACCTCGAGGTCTGGACGCACGGGCAGAGTTGCGGGGACGATGCGCTTGACCGTGCCCTGCGCGGTGCCGAGCGCGATCGGCGTCTCGCTGTCGAAGCGCACGAAGCCGACGATCCGCTCGCCCTTGGTCGTGATGCCGAGGTAGTCGCGCAGGGGTGTTCCCGCCGCGAGCTGCACCGATGTGGCCGGCACCGAAGGAAGATCGACGGGGGAGAAGCGCACGACGCGTCCGAGGCTGGTGAGCGCTCCGACCTCTGCGCGGACCGTGGTCTCGACCGTGGTCAGAATCGCATCGTGCTTGCTGCGACGGGCAGGTCCCGTGAGCTCCTGGCCTTCCCCGAGGTCGACGCGGACCGTGCGGCCTGTGGTGGAGAGCACGAGCACGGTCGGGGCATCGGCGATCTGCAGGTCGACGGCGCCCTTCGTCGCGCGCGGTTTCGGGGGCGCGGCGTTCATCAGGAGCGTGCGTCGAGGAGTGCCGTACGCATCTGCAGCGGCATCGAGCTCTTTGGCGACCTCGGCGCGGAGCAGCACGGGGCTCCCCAGGAGCTCCCGGAGGGCAGCGATCTCCGCGAGCAGGGCGTCGCGCTCGGTCTCGAGCTCGATCCGGGAGAACTTGGTCAGGCGGCGCAGCCGCAGTTCGAGGATGTACTCCGCCTGCAGCTCGCTCAGATCGAAGACGGAACGCAGGCGTGAACGGGCCTGCTCCGAATCGTCAGAGGAACGGATCACCTGGATGACCTCGTCGATGTCGAGGATCGCGATGAGCAGACCCTCGACGAGGTGCAGGCGCTCCTCGCGCCGCCTCAGCCGGTAGCGGCTGCGACGCGTGATGACCTCGAGACGGTGGCCGACGTAGACGCTCAGCATCTCCTTGAGGCCGAGCGTGCGCGGCTGCCCTTCCACCAGGGCCACGTTGTTGATGCTGAAGGAGTCCTCCAGCGGAGTCAGCCGATAGAGCTGTTCGAGGACGGCGTTCGGGTCGAAGCCGGTCTTGATGCCGATCGCGACGCGCAGACCGTGGTTGCGGTCGGTGAGGTCGGTGACATCGCTGATGCCCTGCAGCTTCTTCGACTGCACCGCGTCGCGGATCTTCTCGAGCAGACGCTCGGGGCCGACCATGTAGGGCAGCTCCGACACGATGACGCCTGTGCGTCGAGGACCGAGGGGCTCGATCGAGGTCTTCCCGCGGACCTTCAGGGCACCGCGCCCGTTCGTGTAGGCGTCTTTGACACCGTCGAGGCCCATCAGGATGCCGCCGGAGGGGAAGTCCGGCCCGGGCACGAACTCCATCAGGTCCTCGGTCGTGGCATCCGGGTTCTCGAGGAGGTGAATGGCCGCAGCCACGACCTCGATGAGGTTGTGCGGGGCCATGTTGGTCGCCATGCCGACCGCGATCCCGCTCGCGCCGTTGACGAGGAGGTTCGGGAAAGCGGCGGGCAGCACGGCAGGCTGCTGGAACTGACCGTCGTAGTTCGGGATGAAGTCGACGACGTCCTCGTCGAGGTTCTCGGTGAGCGCGAGCGCAGCGGCGGCGAGTCGAGCCTCGGTATACCTGGCAGCAGCCGGACCGTCGTCGAGGGATCCGAAGTTTCCGTGTCCGTCGACCAGGGGGACGCGCAACGCCCACTCCTGAGCGAGGCGCACGAGGGCATCGTAGATGGCGGAGTCGCCGTGGGGGTGCAGCTTTCCCATGACCTCGCCGACGACGCGCGCGCTCTTGACGTGACCACGATCGGGGCGCAGGCCCATCTCGGCCATCTGGTACAGGATTCGACGCTGCACGGGCTTCAGGCCGTCGCGTGCGTCGGGCAGAGCCCGCGAGTAGATCACCGAATACGCGTACTCGAGGAACGAGCCCTGCATCTCGGTGGAGAGATCGATGTCCTGGATGCGCTCCTCGACAGGCTCGGGCGGCGGGGTTTTCGGCATGGACTTCCTGAGGGCGTACGGGAGCCTGTGTCAGACTGGCTCGGATGTCCCTCATGCTACCGTCCGCGTCGCCGAGCGCCCGGAGCGTCGTCGGGGTGGCGGACGACCTGTTCGCCGCGCTCCGCGGCGAGTCTCCGGTGCTCCCTCGCGCGGAGTCCGTCGTCCTCGTCGTGATCGACGGTCTCGGTGCGATCAGTCTGCGGGGGCACGCCGGCCACGCACGTGCCCTCACCGTCGGGATGACGAAGAAGGATGTCGCCCAGTCGGTGTTCCCCTCGACCACGGCGGCAGCGCTGACCAGCATCGTCACGGGAGCGTGGCCGGGGGAGCACGGTCTCGTCGGCTATCGAGTGCTCGACGCGAGCCGCGATGTCCTCGTCAACCAGCTCAGCGGCTGGGAGACCGACGGTATCGATCCGCTCACTTGGCAGTCGGCTCCGACCATCTTCGAGCGTGCCGGTCGCAGCGGTCGTGAGAGTTTCGCGGTCGGCTTCGCCGGCTACGCGCACAGCGGATTCACCAAGGCGACGCTCCGCGGCGCGGAATTCGTCGCCGCCACCACGGCGGGTTCACGTATCGAAGCCGCCTACGGGCTCGCCCAGGCGCACCCCGGTTCACTCGTCTACTGCTATCTCCCCGAAGTGGACAAAGCCGGCCACAAGTACGGCATCGCCTCTGGCGAGTGGGTCGCCGCGCTGGAAGACGTCGACGCGGCGTTGTCGATGCGGGTACCTCCTGGGGTCGGCGTGCTCGTCACGTCGGACCACGGCATGGTCGATGTCGCGCCGAGCCGACAGGTCGTCTTGGAGGAGGAGCATCTCGCCGGCGTTCGCCATGTCGGTGGAGAGCCCCGGATGCTGCATGTCTACCTCGAACCCGATGCGGCCGCGGCCGCGGTCACGGCGCGGCTGCGGGCAGATCTGGAGGGCGTCGCCGACATCGTCACTCGTGACGAAGCTGTCCGAGGCGGCCTCTTCGGCCCGACGGTCACCCCCTCGGCATCATCGCGGATCGGTGACGTTCTCGTGATCTCCCGTGGCGCCTGGGCCGTCTACGACGGTACGGCGGAGGATCAGCGCGGGCGCGGCATGGTGGGCCAGCACGGTGCGCTCACGCCCGAGGAACGACAGGTTCCATTGATCCGCCTCGGTGCGTTCGCGCGCTGACGAGACACGCGCGCCGTGGCTCACTCGTCGGTACGGGCCCCGAACACGATCTCGTCCCACGAGGGCATCGCGTTCCGCCGCCGCCGGCGACCGTTGCTGTCATTGGATTCCGAGGAGTTGCTCGCCTGAGGGGCGGGCTTCGGCGGTTCCGGCTCTTCCACAGGCTGCTCGAAAGCCTCGAAGAGCGAGATCGGGCTCGGCTCGGGCCGTTCAGCGTCCTCGATGTCCTCGAGCAGCGGGGCCGTCTCGCGCTGGCCGCGCCGACGACGGAGCGCCTCGAGAAGATCCGCTGTCTCCGGACTCGTCGTCTGTGCCGCGGGTGCGCGCTTGATCGCAGCATCCTGCGCGGCGGCATCGGACCGCTCGGGGAGGGACGGGTCTTCGACCTCCGCGTCGGGGGCGGGGAGCAGGCGAGGGCCGAAAGCGCCGGAGTCGAAGCGACTCTCGTCCTTGTACGGGGAGGTGATCCGGTCGGCATCCACTGCACGCAGGCGCGGGATGAGGCCCTCAGGCAGGGCACCCTGCCGAGACAGCTGCGTGGCGTCGGCGTTGAGCGGCGACAGAGCACTGCGGCGAGGGTCGAAACTCCAGCGGGCGTCGTGCTCGACGTCGTTGGCCGTGAACTCCAGCTTGATGGTCCACCCGGAGTCTTCCTTCCAACTGGCCCAACGCTCCGAGGTGGCATCGATCTCGGCGAGCTTGGCGCGGACGGCGACGCCGAAGGTCGGCTGTGCGTCTGGCTCGACTTCGCTGCCGATGAGGACGGGGACCGCGAGCGCCTGGCCGATCACGTGCTCGCGCTCAGCGAGGACGGGCCCTTCGAAACGGGCCACGTCATCGACGCTGATGCCGAGCAGGTCGGCGACCTCCGTCGCGGTGAGGCCGGCACGGATCTGCGCCTGGATGTCGCGCGGGCTCGCGGCGAGCTTCTGCGCGGTCGGCTCGCTCTGGCGGGTCGCGCGACGGATCTCACGCTGCAGCATGTCGTCGATGGGCAGCGCGAACCGCTCGCCCGACTCGGTCGCGAGTACGAGGACTCCTGCTTCTGTGCCGACGATGGTGACGTTTTCCATGCGAATGCCCCTCTGATGGGTGTCCGATCATGGTGTCACGCATGGGGCGCCGCGGCCGGGAATACCCTGGGCGTGCCGTGAGTTTGATCCGTCGAACGGACCAGCATTTGCGTTATTGCGTCCGGTCGTGCAAACTATGGCCGCCGAATACCCGACGGCGCACCACCCACTCGCACCATGAAAGTGGAGATCTACCGCATGGCAACCGATTACGACGCCCCCCGAAAGAGCGAAGACGACTCCGAGTCGATCGAAGCCCTCAAGGAGCGTGTGCCGGACAAATCCTCCGGCTCAAGCGGGGACGAAGACTCCGACAACCCGTCGAGCTTCGACCTTCCGGGTGCCGACCTTTCCGACCTCGAGCTCGACGTCGTCGTGCTGCCAGCGCAGCAGGACGAGTTCACGTGCATGAGCTGCTTCCTCGTGAAGCACCGCTCACAGCTCGACCACGAGGGCGCATCCGGGCCCATCTGCAAGGAGTGCGCTGCATAAGCAGTCCTCCGAGCGACGTATCACGCGCCCCCGACCACTCCGGTCAGGGGCGCGCTGTCGTGTGGGGGTGCTTCTCAGCTCTGAGAGGCGCGGATCGCTGCTGCGAGACGGTCGGGTGTGCGGCTGGAGATCGTCCACGCATCGACCGGGTCGTCCTGATCGAGGTTCGGGACCACGACGATGCCGTCGATGCCGCCGCGGATCAGATGCCATCCGCGGGCCGGGAGACCGGGGCCACGAGCCTCGCGGGCTTCTGCGCCGGTCAGCGCCACGGGCTCGCCGAGGTGCTTCGTGTCGATACGCGCACGGCCCGCGTGCAGCACGGTGCCGACGACCGAGACGACCGGCGTGGCCGCGATGAAGCCCAGCACCAGGAGGGCGGAGACCGCTGCGCCGAGGACGAGCGCGATGGTCGAACCGATCGGCACGAAGACGAGCGACACCATGGGGCCTGCCACGGCGACCGTCACGAGAAGCCAGAGGCTCGGAGCGAGTCGTTCGCGGTAGCGGGGACGTGTGTCTGTGGTGGGGTTCTGCATTAGCCTCATGTGGTGACCGATTCCGTTGATGTCCCCATTATCGCCGCAGTGGTGCCCGGGTACGCGCATCCGGGTGATGCCGGCGCCGACCTGGTCGCGGCGGAGGCCGTGCACCTCGAGCCGGGGGAGCGCGCCCTCGTGTCGACAGGGGTCAGGATCGCGCTGCCCGACGGGTACGCCGCGTTCGTGGTTCCGCGCAGCGGATTGGCGGCGAAGCACGGGATCTCGATCGTGAACTCGCCGGGCACGGTCGATGCCGGCTATCGCGGCGAGATCAAGGTGAGCCTGATCAATACCGATATCAAGAGCGCGTACGATGTGGCGGTCGGCGATCGTATCGCGCAGCTGATCATCATGCCGGTCACGCGCGCCACGTTCATCCCGGTCGACGAGCTGCCGGAC
>JBOGEI010000062.1:0-19584 GCA_050701935.1 Microbacterium sp. | reverse complement strand
TGCGTGTTGCCCTCGACCGGCATCGTGGCGACACAGCGTTCGACGCTGAACTCGACGAACTCCATGCCCATCTTCTCGGCCAGAGCGCCCATTCCCCGGGCCGTGGCCCAGTCGAGTCCCTCGCTCATCGCGACGTCGCTCATGCATCCTCCTCAGCGGGTGTCTGTCGTCCTCGTTAGGCTGACAGGGTGACGGACTCCGCAAAGCCTACCCTCATGGTCATCGACGGCCATTCGCTCGCCTATCGTGCCTTCTTCGCCCTCCCGGTCGAGAACTTCACGACCAAGGACAACCAGCACACCAACGGCATCTACGGCTTCTTGTCGATGCTGGTGAATCTCCTGAAGGCCGAGCAGCCGACGCACCTGGCGATCGCGTTCGACACCTCGCGTCACTCGTTCCGCACGGACGAGTACCCCGAGTACAAGGCGACGAGGTCGGAGTCGCCGCAGGAGTTCAAGGGACAGATCCCGCTCCTGCAGGATTGTCTCGCAGCCATGTCGATCCCGGTGCTGACGAAAGAGGGGATCGAGGCTGACGACATCCTGGCGACGCTCGCCTCGCAGGGTGCTGAGCAAGGGTTCGAGGTTCTCGTCGTCTCCGGCGACCGCGACACGATCCAGCTCGTCAACGACGACGTCACGCTGCTGTACCCGTCGGTGCAGGGCGTCTCGCAGCTCAAGCGCTACGACCCTGTGACCGTGCAGGAGCGCTACGGCGTCCGCCCCGAGCAGTACCCCGACATCGCCGCTCTCGTCGGCGAGACCAGCGACAACCTGCCCGGCGTGCCGAAGGTCGGCGAGAAGACGGCCGTGAAGTGGCTCACGCAGTTCGGTTCGCTCGACGACCTGATCGCGCGTGCCGACGAGATCAAGGGTGTCGTCGGTGGAAACCTGCGAGACCACATCGACGACGTCCGACGCAATCGCAAGCTCAACCGCCTGCTGACCGACGTGGAGCTCCCGGTCGGACCTGCTGACCTCGCCGTGGCGCCGATCGATGCGCAGGCCGTACGCGACATCTTCGCCCGTCTCGAGTTCCGCACACTGCTGCCACGCGTGTTCGAAGCCGTCGGAGCAGGAGAGGTCGCGGACGACCCCGCCTCGCTCGTCGTCCTGCCCGTTCCTGCTGAGGTCTCGCCTGCCGAGCTCGGCTCCTGGGCAGCGGCCCAGGAGGGCGACGTCTCTCTTCGCCTCACCACTCAGGCAGGAGTACCGGTGCGGATCGGTGCTGCCACTGCGAAGGAGCTGCGCGAGACCGACTGGTCGGAGGCCGCCGCAGACGAGCTGCGCGCATGGATCGAGTCGGATTCCCCGAAGGTGCTCCACGACGCGAAGCCGCAGGTGAAGGCGCTGATTCGCCAGGGCATCCGCCTCGGGGGCCTCGCCTATGACACGAGCCTTGCGGGATGGCTGCTGCGCCCGAGCTTCCCCGACAAGACGCTCGCCGACCTGGTGGAGCGCTATCTCGGCGAGAAGCTCCCCGAGGCCGACCCGACCCAACTCGTGCCCGAGACAGAGGGTGCGACGCCTTCACAGGAGGCCTGGTTCGCGCTTCGCGTCGCCGATGCCCTGCGCGAAGACATCCCCGAGTCGGTTGCCAAGGTCCTGGTCGACATCGAGCTGCCGACACTGCTCACGCTTGCCGATATGGAAGTCGCCGGTGTCGCGGTCTCGCACGAGGTGCTCTCGACGTTCTCCGGCGAGCTCGCCACCCGCGCAGAGGGGCTCGCGCAAGAGGCCTACACGGTCGTCGGCCGCGAGTTCAACCTCGGCTCGCCGAAGCAGCTGCAGGAGGTCCTGTTCGAAGACCTCGAGCTTCCGAAGACCCGCAAGACCAAGACCGGCTATTCGACGGACGCCGCAGTGCTGGCCGATCTGCAGGAGAGCAACCCGCATCCGTTCCTGAGCCTGCTGCTGCAGCACCGTGAGGCCACCAAGCTGCGTCAGATCATCGAGTCGTTGGACACGGCGATCGGTGAAGACCACCGTGTGCACACGACCTACGTGCAGACCGGAAGCCAGACCGGTCGTCTCTCCAGCACCGACCCCAACCTGCAGAACATCCCGGTTCGAACCGAAGAGTCACGCCGCATCCGCAGCGCGTTCGAGGTCGGCGAGGGCTACGAGGCGCTCCTCACAGCGGACTACTCCCAGATCGAGATGCGAATCATGGCGCACCTCTCGGGCGATGAGGGGCTGATCGAGGCCTTCAACAGCGGGGAAGACCTGCACCGCTTCGTGGGCGCACGCGTGTTCGGAGTCGACCCGAGCGATGTCACGGCCGCAATGCGCACCAAGGTGAAGGCGATGTCGTACGGTCTCGTCTACGGACTGTCGGCGTTCGGTCTCTCCAAGCAGCTGCGCATCGAGCAGTCCGAGGCTAAGCAGCTCATGATCGAGTACTTCGCGCGCTTCGGCGCCGTCCGCGACTATCTGCGGGCATCGGTCATGAAGGCGAAGGAGGTCGGCTACACCGAGACGATCTTCGGCCGCCGCCGTCCGTTCCCCGATCTCGCGAGCCCCAACCGTGTACTGCGCGAGAACGCCGAGCGCGCGGCCCTCAACGCCCCCATCCAGGGCAGCGCTGCTGACATCATGAAGATCGCGCTGCTGCACATCCACAACGATCTGCGGACCGAAGGACTCGCCTCTCGCGCCCTGCTGCAGATTCATGACGAGCTCGTCGTCGAGGTCGCACCGGGAGAGTGGGACGCCACGGAGCGGATCGTGCGCGCCCGGATGGGTGATGCGGCAGAGCTCTCGGTGCCACTCGACGTGCAGGTCGGACGCGGTCGAGACTGGAACGAAGCCGCGCACTGACGTCCGGCGGTGGACGGGGGCCGGGGATTAGGCTGGCAACCATGACTTCAGCTCCCCGCACCCCCTCCGCCATCGACGCCGTCGCCGATGAATGGGTCGACACGATCGCGGTCTTGGCTCCCACGCTCGGGACGTACATCGGCCGCGATGAGGTGAACGACCGCTTCGGCGACTTGAGCCCGGCGGGGCACGAGGAGATCGCGGCGGTGACCCGTACGACGCTGGACAGACTCGCAGCTCTCGAGCCCGTCGATGCGATCGATGAAGTGACCAAGACCGACCTCAGTGCAGAACTTCGCCTCGACCTCGAGCTCCATGATGCCAAGTGGCACCTGCGCGATCTCAACGTCATCGCCTCGGCGGCGCAGGATGTGCGCGCGGCATTCGATCTGATGCCCACCGCGACGGTCGAGAACTGGGACGTGATCGCGACCAGGCTCGCTGCTGTCCCCGACGCGCTCCGCGGCTACGTCGAGACCCTGCGCACCGGTATCGCCGAAGGTGTGACGCCGGCACGCCGCCAGGTCGTCGAGGTGGCGACGCAGATCGACCGCTACACCGCAGACGACGGCTTCTTCGCCGCATTCGTCGCGGATGCCGACCCGGACGAGGGGCAGCTGCCCGCATCTCTGGCGCGCACGCTAGCCGACAACTCCGCCGCAGCTCGTGTCGCGTACGACGAACTGCGCCGGTTCCTCGCGGAGGAGCTCGCGCCCGCAGCCGGAGAGGTCGACGCCGTCGGACGTGAACTGTATGCGCTGAACTCCCGTCGCTTCCTCGGCGCATCGATCGACCTCGACGAGACATACGAGTGGGGGCGTGAAGAGCTCGCGCGAATGGTGGCGGAGCAGACTGCGATCGCGAACGAGATCCTGCCCGGAGCTTCCGTCGAAGAGGCCGTGGCGCATCTGGAATCCGACCCCGCCCGCAAGCTGGTCGGCACCGACGCGCTCCAGGAGTGGATGCAGGAGACGAGCGACCGTGCGATCGCCGAACTCGGGGCTTCGCACTTCGACATCCCCGAAGCCATCCGCACGCTCGAGTGCATGATCGCGCCCACCCAGGAGGGTGGCATCTACTACACCGGACCGACGGATGACTTCTCGCGTCCCGGTCGCATGTGGTGGTCGGTCCCCGAGGGTGTCACGGAGTTCGACACATGGCGTGAGCTCACCACGGTGTTCCACGAGGGTGTGCCGGGCCACCACCTCCAGATCGCGCAGGCGGTCTACAACCGCGCCGAGCTCAACTCCTGGCGCCGTCTTCTCGCCGGCACCTCCGGCCACGCCGAGGGCTGGGCGCTGTACGCCGAGCGTCTGATGGAGCAGCTCGGATACCTCGACGACCCCGCTGATCGACTCGGCATGCTCGATGGACAGCGGATGCGCGCTGCCCGGGTGGTCCTCGACATCGGTGTGCACCTCGGTAAGCCCCGTCTCGACGGCACCGGGGTTTGGGACGCGGACTACGCTCTCGACTTCATGCGCAAGAACGTCAACATGTCCGACCAGTTCGTGCAGTTCGAGGTCAACCGCTACCTGGGCTGGCCCGGTCAGGCACCGTCATACAAGGTCGGACAGCGCATCTGGGAGCAGGTCCGCGACGCGGTCCGCGACGAACAGGGTGGAGCTTTCTCGTTCAAGGACTTCCACAAGCGCGCATTGGACATGGGCGGTGTCGGCCTCGACACGCTGCGCACCGCACTGCTTTCTCGCTGACGGGAATGCGGCGCGGTCGGAGGGTGTTCATTCACCTGAATGGAAAGGGATGACATGAGCATCGAATTCGGGCTGGACACCTTCGGCGACATCACGAGAGACGCGGATGGAGAGCTCCTCACCGGAGCCCAGACGATCCGCAACGTCGTGGCGCAGGCAGAACTCGCCGACGCTGTCGGCGTCGACTTCTTCGGGGTGGGGGAGCATCACCGCAAGGAGTTCGCCGTCTCCGCGCCGGAGATGGTCCTCGCGGCGATCGCGGCTCGGACCGAGCACATCCGACTCGGCACAGCAGTGACGGTGCTCTCGTCCGACGACCCTGTGCGCGTTTTCGAGCGTTTCTCGACGCTGGACGCGGTGTCGAACGGACGAGCAGAAGTGGTGCTGGGTCGTGGATCCTTCATCGAATCGTTCCCACTGTTCGGGTACGACCTGCGGGACTATGATGCGCTCTTCGAGCAGAAGCTCGAGCTGTTCGTTGAGCTGCTCAAGGAGGAACCCGTCACGTGGTCGGGGACGATGCGGGCGTCGTTGGAGGATGCGAACGTCTTCCCGAAGACCGAGAAGGGTCTGCGTACATGGGTCGGCGTCGGCGGCAGCCCGGAGTCTGTCGTGCGGGTCGCACGCCATGGCCTCGGCCTCATGCTGGCGATCATCGGCGGACCGGCTCATCGGTTCAAGCCCTTCGTCGATCTCTATCACCGTTCGGTCGCATCGTTCGGCACGACTTCGCATCCGATCTCGGTGCACTCGCCCGGGCACATCGCCGATACGGATGCCGAGGCCTGGGATGCCGCGTACTCCGGCTTCGAGGCGATGAACAACACCATCGGCCGTGAACGAGGCTGGCCGGCCTACAGTCGCGCGCGTTTCCAGAACGACGTCGGACCGGAGGGAGCGATCTACTCGGGTTCACCGGACCGTGTCGCGGCGAAGATCGCCGACACGATCACGACTCTGGGACTCGGCCGCTTCGACCTGAAGTACGCCACGGGCACCCTGTCGCACGAGTCGATGCTGCGGAGCATCGAGCTGTACGGCACCGAGGTCATCCCGCGGGTCAAGCGCATACTCGACGCACAGGACTGACGCCTTCGCGCGGGACGTCCGGCGCTCAGCTCTACGATGAGGAGCATGGCCAACACCGCCCTGCCGAGCCGCTCATCGCTGGCTGAGCGCCTGGACGTCCTGCCGTTCACGCGCCGACATCTCCGTCTGCTCACCGGATCAGGGCTCGGCTGGGCTCTGGACGCGATGGATGTCGGTCTGATCTCCTTCATCCTGGCGGCGCTCACACAGCAATGGGGACTCTCCAAGGGCGAGGCCGGTTGGATCGCCTCGGTCGGCTTCATCGGCATGGCCATCGGCGCGACTCTCGGTGGCCTTCTGGCCGATCGCTTCGGGCGACGCCAGGTGTTCGCACTCACGCTGCTCGTGTACGGCATCGCGACAGGAGCCAGTGCACTGGTCGGTGGGCTCGCGGCGCTCTTGGTGCTGCGATTCCTCGTAGGCCTCGGTCTCGGCGCGGAACTACCGGTCGCTTCGACCTACGTGAGCGAGTTCGCACCCGCGCGAATCCGTGGCCGTCTGATCGTTGTGCTCGAGGCGTTCTGGGCCGTCGGCTGGACTGCTGCGGCCCTCATCGGGTTCCTGGTGATCCCCGCTTCAGACGACGGCTGGCGTTGGGCTTTCGCACTGGGTGCCATCCCCGCCGTCTACGCCCTGTTCGTGCGCTGGCGGATGCCCGAGTCTCCGCGCTGGCTCGCCTCTCATGGACGCATCGCGGAGGCCGACCGCATCGTCTCGGCGTTCGAAGTCGACGCTGGCGTGCGGACGGCTCCGGCTATTCGCAAGGAGCCCGCCTCACGAGCGATCGCCGTCACCGCTCGAGCGCGGCTGGCAACGCTCTGGAACCCGGAGTTCCGGTTGCGCACACTGTGCCTCTGGCTGGTGTGGCTCGGAGTCAACTTCGCCTACTACGGGGCATTCATCTGGATCCCCAGCATTCTTGTCGATGCCGGTTTCGATCTGGTGCGATCCTTCGGATTCACGCTGATCATCACCCTGGCGCAGCTTCCCGGCTATGCGGTGGCCGCATGGCTGATCGAAATCTGGGGTCGACGGTTGACGCTGTCAGTCTTCCTTCTCGGGTCGGCCGTCTCAGCGGTCGTCTTCGGCACCGCGACGACTGAAGGGGCGATCATCGCGGCGGGCATGGCGTTGTCGTTCTTCAACCTCGGCGCCTGGGGCGCTCTGTACGCCGTCACTCCTGAGATCTATCCGACGTCGTTGCGGGGAACAGGCGCTGGCTGGGCGGCCGGAGTCGGCCGGATCGCCTCCATCGTGGCGCCGCTGTCCGTTCCGGTCCTGCTGATCGCCGGGGGAGCGTCTTTGCTCTTCGCCGTGTTCGGCGTGTGCTTCCTCGGCGCGGCAGCAGCGGCGTGGGGATTGGCCGATCGAGGGGGTCAGGCGCTCGATGACCGTTGACGCCTGAGGCGCCCACCCGCAATAGGCTGGGACGATGGCAGATGTGCGGTTCGTGGCGATCGGCGACTCGTTCACCGAGGGGGTCGGAGATGTCCTTCCGGATGGGCGGGAGCGCGGTTGGGCCGATCTCGCGGCCCAAGGCTGGGCTGATGCGGCGGGGCACCCGATCCAGTACGCGAACCTCGCGATCAGGGGCAAACTGGCCTGGCCGATCGTCGAGCAGCAGCTCGAGCCCGCGCTCGCTCTGCGTCCCACACATCTCTCGTTCAACGGGGGCGGCAACGACATGCTGCGCCCTCGTACCGATGTCGAGCACATCGCCGACGCCTTCAGCCGGGTGCTGCGCCGGTGCGACGAGGAGGGCGTGACCATGATCCTGCTCTCCGGTGCGAATCCCAGTGGGCAGCTCCCGATGGGCTCACTCGTCCAGCGGCGCGGAGATCTGCTCTCCGACGCGGTCCTCCGACGCGTCGAAGGGCGTCCCGACGTGATCCGGGCCCTCAACTGGCCGGATCGCGAGCTCTCACGCGGTGCGTACTGGGCCGAGGACAGGCTGCACATGAACGCTTCCGGGCATCACCGGGTCGCTGCTCGGGTGCTGCACGAGCTGGGCTTCGAGCCCCCGGAGACCTGGTGGGCGCCGAGCGATCGACTGGGCGAGGGCCCCTCAGGGCTCGCGTACTACCGGGAGTTCGTCGGTCCGTGGGTACGCCGTCGGGTCACGCGCACCTCTTCCGGCGACGGACGGGCCGCGAAGTACCCGTCCTGGGTCGAGCGAGTGCCGTCGTGAATCGCGTATGCGCGCGCCGGCGCGACGCATCGTGAGCGACTTCGAATTGGCGCGCATCTCCGCCGGAGCTCTGACGCTGAACGACGCCCGCCGAGATGAGCAGCGCCACGTCGCACTCGAGCCGTTCGAGATCGGCGTGTACGCGGTGACCGAGGAGCAGCTCGCCGAGGTGCTCGGCATTCCCGTACAGCATCCTCGTCGCCCGGCGGCCGACCTCAGCTGGTTGCGAGCCGTGCACTTCTGCAACGCCGCATCCGAGTGGGAAGGGCTGGATCGGGTCTATCAGTTCGACGGCGAGGAGGTCTCCTGGGACACGACCGCAGACGGCTACCGGCTTCCCACCGAAGCCGAGTGGGAGTTCGCCTGCCGCGCCGGCTCGACCGGGCCGCACTATGCGCCTCTTGCCGATGCGGCGTGGACGAGTGCAGACGGCGTGTCATCTCCTCACGACATCGGCGGCAAGCTGCCGAACCTCAACGGGCTCTTCGACACGCTCGGCAACGTCTGGGAGTGGTGCTGGGACCTGTTGGATCCCGCACGCTACGACGACTATCGAGTGTTCCGTGGCGGCGGATTCGCCGACGACGCGTGGAGTGTGCGGGCATCGGTCCGCCGTGGGGGAGCCCCGCGGATGCATCACGAAGACGTCGGTCTGCGACTGGCCCGCGGCGCGTTCGACACGATCGACCATGCGCAGGGCTGGTCGGCAAGAGCGGACCGGGAGCGTGCAGTCCAGGACGGACCGTTGCCGTCCGGATGGACGCCGCGGCGGGGCTGAGGTCGCGACATTGCGCGCCCGCCGGGGCCGCATCGCTCCGCGGTTTTGACCTGGTGTCCGCTGATGGAAAGCTGGGAGCATGGCATCTTCCTACGCGCTCGTCGTCTCCCAAGGCCGTGTGGCCGATCGCACGGACGGGGCACTGGTGGGTGCGCGACGGGTGGGGGAGGCGGTCTCCTCGTTGCTGGAGATCGAACCGCTGGTCATCGGCACCCCGTCGGCGGGCGTGGTCGATGACTGGTCCGTCGCGCTCCCCGAGGCGGAGGCGACTCTGAACGGATTGCGCGCAGCGGTGCAGGACGCCATCTCTGCGGAGGCGACGCCTCTTCTCATCACCAACACGTGCGCGGCGAGCCTCGGCACTCTGCCCACCGTTGCCGAGCGCCATCCCGAGGCCGTCGTGCTCTGGATCGACGCGCACGGCGACTTCAACACGCCGGATACGACCGACTCCGGATATCTCGGAGGCATGGTCCTTGCCGCAGCATGCGGGCTCTGGGACAGCGGTCACGGCGCCGGCATCGACCCGAAGCGGGTGGTCGTGGTCGGCGGTCGCGACATCGACGCCGCCGAGAGCGAGCTGCTTGCCGCAGCCGGGGTCACCGTTCTCGCTCCCTCGGAGAGCACGCCGGAGCGCGTCCTCGAACTCGTCGCCGGCCGTCCGGTGTGGATCCACGTCGATTGGGACGTGCTGGAACCCGGATACATCCCCGCCGCCTACCGCGTCGGAGGGGGACTGCTGCCGCATCACGTCGCGGCGATCTTCGCTGCGTTGCCGTCGGAGTCGGTCCGCGGAATCGAACTCGCCGAGTTCGAAACGGGCGACGCTGAGGTGCCGGAGCGCGTCAGCGTGGAGCTGATCGTGGAGACGTTGCAGCACCTGCTCCGATAGGGCCCGCTCAGCGCCGACGTTCCGGATCGAGACCCATGCGGATGCGCGTCCGCTTGCGTTCGATGAGGATGAACACCGTGCCGATGATCCACAGCGGGATCGGCATGAGGAAGGCGATCCGGAACGCCTCGAGTGAATAGGTCTCGGGAGTGCCGGCGCCCTGCAGGTCGAGTGCGAGGCCGATGAGGAAGATCGCGATGAGTGCGGCGATGAAACCTCCCGCGTTCGTCACGCCGGTGGCGGTGCTGAGACGGTGGGACGGGTTGTGCGTCCGCGCGTGGTCGAACGCGATCATAGAGGCGGGGCCACCGGTGGCGAGGGCGATCGCCAGCACGTAGAGAAGCCAGATCGGCGCTGTGCCTGGCAAGGCGATGACGGCGATCCAGGCCGCCATCTGTATGCCGACGGCGGGCAGGACGAGAGCCAGAGAGCGGTGATTCGGCAACCGGCGAGAAAGGTCGCCGATGATGGGACCGAGAAGCATGCCCGCAACGACATATACGGAGATGATGCCTGCGGCGTGGGCGGTATCGAGCCCTTCGGCTGCGGTGAGGAACGGCATTCCCCAGAGGAGTACGAAAGCGGTACCCGCGAAGGGCGTCGTGAAGTGCGACCAAAATGCCAGACGAGTGCCCGGGTGCGCCCAGGCTGCTCGTATGCCGACTCCGGTATCTATCGCGGAGGTGACGACTCGGACGACACCGGTATCGGTGTTCACCGTGACGTCGGCACCGCTTTCCAAGGGGTGGTTGCGGATCACCAGGGCGACGAGGATCGTGAACAGCACACCGAGGCCGGCGATGCTGCCGAAAGTGATCGTCCAGCTCGTGGCGTGCAAGAGCGCGGCGAGGGGGACGAGCGCGATCAGCTGGCCGCCCTGACCGATGATCCCGGTGAACTGCACCATGAGCGGTCCGCGCTGGGCTGGGAACCACGTCGCGACGAGTCGCAGCACAGCGGGGAAGATCGCGGCGTCGCCTGCGCCGAGCAGCACACGCGCGAAGATCGCGATGCCGATGTTGGGGGAGAGTGCCATGGTCAGCTGTCCTGCGGCCATGAGCAGCATGCCGACCGTCATGATCGGACGGGATCCGAAACGATCGAGGAGCACCCCGACCGGGATCTGCATTCCGCCGTACACCGCAAGCTGAACCACTGCGAACAGGGCGAGGGTCGAGGCATCCGCCTGGAATCGGTCGGCTGCTTCGACACCGACGGCGCCGAGGGATGTGCGGTTGGTGATCGCCAACACATAGGCGGCGACTCCGACGGACCAGATCATCCAAGCTCGCCATCCCGGCGTAGAGACGGGGGAGTGGGAGACCTGCGGCACGTCTCAACGCTACTCCTCCGTCGACGCGCATCCGCCGGCCGCGACACGATGTCGGTCGGGGTCGTTACGGTGGCGCCATGACCAGTTCACCACTGCACCACTCACTCGACTACATCGAGCTCGTCGTCACCGATCTGGAGGCGTCGAAACGCTTCTTCGGAGACGCATTCGGCTGGAGCTTCAACGACTACGGGCCTGGATACTCGGGGATCGTGTCGCCGCGCAGCGACGGCAACGAAGCGGGAGGTCTGATGCTCGCCGATGAGCCGCGACCCGTCGGCGGTCCTCTCGTGCTGCTCTACTCCGATGACCTCGACGCCACGAAGGCGGCTATCGAGAAGGCCGGCGGAACGATCCTCCAGGAGCCCTACGAGTTTCCCGGCGGGCGGCGCCTGCACTTCGCCGACCCGACCGGCAACGAACTCGGCGTCTGGGCGACGCAGTAGCACTCGGTCGAGGCTTCCCCGGTCTCGCGCGCGTGCGACGATTGCCGGTATGGCAGACATCGTGGCGGGCAGCATCCCCGAAGACATCGAGAGATGCGTGGATGTCTGGATCCACGCGCTTCGGCACCGCGATGGCGACGTGGACTCGGGCCCGGTCGCCGAGCGTATGCGAAAGCTGTTCGATGGCCCTGTCCTCCGGTTCGCGCTCACGGGGGAGCCTCTGGCGGGTTTCGCTCTCACCATCCCGAAGAAGAACGATGAGACCACAGCCGTTCTGGAGCGGATCGCCGTGCTGCCGTCATCCGTCGGCCAGGGGCATGGTCGTGCTCTGCTGCGCGATGCGATTCGGTGTTCGACGGAGGCCGGGTTCTGCAGCATCGAACTCGCAGTGCGACGAGGGAACGCCGCCATCCGGCTCTACGAAGCGGCGGGGTTCGCGGCGGTCTCAGCGCCTGCGCCGCACCCACTCGGCGGCGAACCCATGATCACGTACCGCCGCGACCTCGTCGGCGGGCATAGGGGATCGATCGCGGCCCGTCCAGTACTCAGCGTTCCGCGAGTGCCAGGAGCCGGGGTTCTTCTCCGCCCCTTCGAAGACTCCGATATCGATGCCGTGGTGGAGGCATCCGTCGATCGTTCGATCACCGACGTCACCACCGTTCCCCGCGTCGCTGATACCCGACTCGCGGGCGAGTGGCTGGTTCGGCAGCACCAACGGGCGGCCACGGGTATCGGCTATTCGTTCGCGATCGAGGTGAACGAAGAATGTGTGGGGCAGATCGGGCTGTGGCTTCGCGATCGGGATGAGGGTAGAGCGAGCATCGGCTATTGGATCCGGCCCACGCGGCGCGGGCGGGGATACGCCCTCGATGCGCTTCGAACCCTCACGGAATGGGCCTGGCACCTCTCCGATCTGCATCGCCTGCAGCTGCACATCGATCCGACGAATGCACCCTCACTCCGGACGGCTGAGCGGGCGGGGTACACGCGCGAAGGGCTGCTCCGTTCGTGGCAGAAGATCGGCGACGAGCGCCGGGACATGCTCGTGTACAGCCGACTTCGGGCGCCGCAGCCGATCGCTCTTCCCGCCGCTGACGTACCGGCCTAGTCGACGATGTCGGCCTCGAACGGAAGGAGGGACCATGGAGGACACGCCTCGGGCCCGACTTCAGACTCCCGCTGGTAGTAGTCGGGATCCGCAGCGCCGAACTCGTGCTTGAGGTAGTCGAGCAGGTCCTGTCCGTAGAAGATGACGTCCGACTGCCATACCGAGAAGACCGGGGCGCCTGCGGGTGCCGGTGCAGCCGGTGTGTACCGGTGGGAGTAGATCGGGACGAGCGTGGGCCATCTCCTGATCCGCTCGGTGGCGAGTTCGCGCTGTTCGTCGAGAGTGTCCGGCTTCGCAGGCCAGGTCGACGGCCAGAACGAATTGTGCTCCACGTCGAACAGGAGACCGTCCAACGGCCAGTCCAGTCGACCTCGGATGGACTCTTCGCTTCCGCTCCGCCAGTCGACCCAACCGTTCCCGCTGGGCAGCGCGGTCTCCAACAGCTGGCGATGATCGGGGCTGAACTGGAATCCATACCGTCGCTCGATCTCCACGAACTCGCTCGAGCGGAGTCCGGGGTCGAGCTGTACATTGTGGGTTTCGAGCACCGCGATGCAGTCGGAGATGGACACAGCCCGATCCTAGGGTGAAAATCACGCGCTCGGCGGTGGGAAGCATCAGGCTCCGTGCGCGGTCACAACGCCTTGCGTCCGCCGAGATCTTCGAGGATCGTCTTCACGAGCTGATCGGTGGTCGTCTCCGGTCCGATCCGTCGTTCATCGAACCAGGGGAGTGGTTGCCACCCGTCGTGCCATCGGCGGATCTCGTCTTCCCCGAAGGCGTCCGCGAGGGGTCTGCCGGCATGGCGCCGAATCGTCCCGTCGAGGCCGACATCGAACTGATAGATGGCTGTCGTTCCGCGGTGGTCACGGTACAAGGTCTCGAAGGCGTCGGAGTAGTCGCGCAGATTGAAGATCCCATCGAGGATGACGTCGTACCCGAGGTCGAGTGCCTGCCGTGCGGCGCCGACGATCAGGATGCTTGCAGCCGTGGAGCGTCTCAGCCGATCGGGGTCGTGCAGCAGCTCACGGCGAAAGTGATCTTGAGAGATGACGGCGACTCGTTGACCGAGTTCTGACCGCAATGCCGTTGCCGTCGTCGTCTTGCCCGACGCGGCATCGCCGCGCAGTATGACGAGACGCGTGGAATCGCTTCCCATGGGAGTCATCGAACCATCCTTGCAGTGCGTGCGCGGCGGGTGATCAATCGAGTGCGAACGGCATCCCCAGTGCGGCCCTGAGCTTCGATGCGAATGCCTCGCGACGAGCGGGATCCACCCAATCCGCGTCACCGTGTCGTTGGTACAGACGATCACCCCGGTAGCGGGGGAACACATGCACGTGCAGGTGCCAGACGTCCTGATCTCCTGCGGGCTCATTGTGCTGCCGGATTGAGGTCCCCTCGCACCCGTACGACGACCGGATACCGACCGCCACTCTCTGCGTCAGATCCCACACCGCGAGGCCATCCTCCGGCGACAGGTCGTAGATGTTCTCCACGTGTGTCCGCGGGATGACGAGCACCGCTCCGGGGTTACCCGGCCACCACTTCGGGGCGATCCGGGCGAATGCCCGGTTGGTGACGGCCACCAGGTCGGACGGCATGCTGAGTTCGTCGAGAAGACCCTGTTGGAACCTGCAGAACGGACACGGATAGCCGGGCGGTTCATGGGAGGTTTGGCGCACGCCCCGATCATCGCACGGAGGAGGGGTGGTTCCGAGGGCTGTGTCCCTCACCCGGTTCCCGGCAGGCGCGTGTTGAATGGGCGGATGCCGCACTCTCTGCCGTCCGAGCCCGCTGCAGCGACCTCGGCTCACACCCGCCGGCGCTTTCTCCTCGCTGTGGGCACGGGCGTTGCGGTGACCGCAGCGGGGGTGTGGCTCGCGACGACCTCGGGCGCGCCCGAGAACCAGGTGACGACTTGGGATCTGGACAACCCGAGGGGACTTCCGGAGTACGACCCCGTCTACGAACGTGCGGTGAGAGGCCTCGAGGCGCCTCTCGGGTTCACGGACTGCGCGAGTCCCACCGTCCGGGCGCATCGTGCCACCGCGGGTAGTGACGGCCACGCGGTGACCCCGGTCATCGATCGGTTCGTCATACACCACACCGGTACGACGGCGGACCAGTTGGACTTCCTCTCGCGATGCAACGGACGATCCTCCGCGCCGACCTTCTATCTGCGCAACGACGGGTCGGTCATCGAGTTGATCCGTCCCGGCGCGAAGCCGTCGGCCACCGGCGCTGACTGGAACTGGAGGTCCGTGGCGGTGGAGACCCTGAACGCCACAGGGGCGCCCGAGTACGCGGTGACGGCCGCGCAGCTGGAAGAACTCGCACGGATGATCGCGTGGCTGGCTGGCTTCGACGGCAAGATTCTGGACGGCGTGCCAGTGTCGTTCACGATAGATCGCGAGCACGTCATCACTCACCGCGAAACCTGGTCGGGGACCGAGTGTCCCGGTCCCTACCTGCAATCTCGAATAGGCGACATCGTGAGCCGTGCCCGGCAGATCTTCGACGGTGGGGAGTGATCCCTTTCCTGAACTGACATAATGTGCATTATCGGATATTGCTCACGTTGTGAGAGTGCTGCTCGATAGGCTCACATCGTGAATGGAAACAACATCGACATCGACTGGGATTCTGCGCGGCTCGCGAACCAGGAGAACTGGGAAGATCGAGTCCCGCTGCACGAGGAAGCCTATGGACTCGACGCCTTCGACGAACCGGAGCATTTGAGCGATGTCGTTCGCGACGACCTTGAGGCGATGTCCGCATTCCTGCCGGCAGGAAGCCTGTCCGGGCTCGATCTGTGTCATCTCCAGTGTCACATCGGCACCGACACCGTCTCGCTGGCTCGAGCCGGAGCGAAGGTCACCGGCGTCGATTTCTCGCCATCCGCGCTTCGTGCTGCGAAGAGCCTCGCGACGCGTCTGGGTGTTGAGGCCACCTGGGTGGAGACTGACGTCCTGGACGCGCGTGCCGCCGTGGAAGGCGACTTCGACGTCGTCTACACGAGCATCGGGACCATCACCTGGCTCAACGACTTGGATCGGTGGGCTGCACAGATCGTGGCCCTGCTTCGCCCTGGCGGCATGTTCTTCATCCGGGACGGACATCCGGCGCTCTACGCGTTGGATGAGGAGGCCCCAGGGCTGGTCACGCGATACTCCTATTTCGCGACGGGGCAGGCGCAGAAGTGGGATGACGATTCCACCTATGCCGGTGACGGGCGCATCGCTCACGCTCGCACCTATGAGTGGCCGCATCCGCTGTCGGAGATCCTCGGCGCGCTGCTGCGGGCAGGTCTCAGGCTCGTTCATTTCGACGAAGGCCGAATGCTGCCGTGGCGGTTCAGCGACCGCATGATCGAGGTTCCCGGTGGCTATGCCTGGCCGGAGTCCGAACGCGACCTCATGCCGTGCACCTACACGATCATCGCCCGCCTCGACTGAAGCAGCCGGCAGCGTTTGGGAGGGATGTCGCAGCGCGGCACCCCTCCCGACACCTCTCAGGCGCCGACGTACGCTGCGAGGTGCTCCCCCGTGAGTGTCGACTTTTGGGATACCAAATTGGTCGGAGTTCCCTCGAACACGACCTTTCCCCCGTCGTGGCCAGCTCCGGGCCCGATGTCGATGATCCAGTCCGCGTGCGCCATGACCGCCTGATGGTGCTCGATCACGATCACCGTCTTACCGGCATCGACGAGTCGATCGAGCAGGCCGAGGATCTTATCGACGTCGGCGAGATGCAGACCTGTGGTGGGCTCGTCGAGGACGTAGACGTCGCCCTTCTCCCCCATCTGAATCGCCAGCTTGATCCTCTGGCGTTCACCCCCGGACAGCGTCGACAGCGGCTGTCCGAGTGAGAGATACCCGAGCCCCACATCTTCCATCCGCCCGAGAATCGCGGTCGCCGCAGGAAGCTTGGCCTCTCCGTCGCTGAAGAACGCTCTGGCCTCCGATACCGGCAGATCGAGAACCTGGGTGATGTCCTTCCCTGCCAGCTTGTGCTCGAGAACGCTCGCCTGAAAGCGCTTGCCACCGCAGTCTTCGCAGGGCGTCTCGATGGTGTCCATGAACCCGAGCTCGGTGATGATCACGCCCGCGCCCTTGCAGGAGGGGCAGGCCCCCTCGGAGTTCGCGCTGAACAGAGCGGGCTTGACGCCGTTGGCCTTCGCGAACGCCTTGCGGATCGGTTCGAGCAACCCGGTGTAGGTCGCAGGGTTGCTTCGCCGGGACCCCTTGATCGCGGCCTGGTCGATCGCGACGACGCCCTCCCGCTTGGACACGGATCCGTGGATGAGCGAGCTCTTGCCTGATCCAGCCACTCCTGTGACGACGGTGAGCACGCCCGTCGGAATGTCGACGTCGACGTCTTGCAGGTTGTTGGCTGTGGCCCCGCGAACCTCGATCGCGCCGGTCGCCGCGCGCACGGCGTCCTTCAGCTGTGCCCGGTCCTCGAGGTGATCGCCGGTCTTCGTCCCGCTGGCCTTCAGACCCTCGACTGTGCCCTGGAAGCAGATCTCTCCGCCGGCACTTCCCGCCCCCGGTCCCAGATCGACGACGTGGTCGCCGATGACGATGGTCTCTGGCTTGTGCTCGATGACCAGCACCGTGTTGCCCTTGTCTCGCAGCTGGAGCAGCAGCCCGTTCATCCGCTGGATGTCATGTGGGTGCAACCCGATCGTCGGCTCATCGAACACGTAGGTGATGTCGGTGAGCGACGACCCGAGGTGCCGGAGCATCTTGATGCGCTGTGCCTCTCCCCCGGAGAGGGTGCCCGAGGGGCGCTCGAGGCTGAGGTACCCGAGACCCAGAGTCACGAACGCATCGAGGTTGGCACTGAGGGCTTGCAGCAAGGGCCCCGCTTCGGGGAGCTCCAGCCCACGCACCCAGTCGGCGAGGTCGGTCACCTGCATCCGACACGCATCCGCGATGCTGACGCCCTCGATCTTGGAGGAGCGCGCGCCTTCCGTGAGCCGGGTGCCGTCGCACTCCGGGCAGACGGCGAAAGTGGCGACCCGCTCCACGAAGGCGCGGATGTGCGGCTGAAGCGCGTCGAGGTCCTTCGACAGCATCGATTTGGTGATCTTCGGGATCAGGCCCTCGTAGGTCATGTTGATCCCGGAGATCTTCACCTTCGTGACCTCGCCGTAGAGGAAGAGATGGCGCTGCTTGTCGCTGAAGTCGGCGATCGGCTTGTCAGCCGGGTAGAAGCCGGACTGGGAGAAGCCCTTCACCATCCACCCGTCGGCGGTGTATCCCGGCACCATGATGGCGCCATCGTCGAGCGACTTGGACTCGTCGACGATCTGGGCGAGGTCGAGGTCGGACACCGCTCCCCTACCCTCGCATCGCGGGCACATGCCTCCGAGGTAGATCGCATCCTTCACGATCTTCTTCTCGCCACTCGGCCCGGTCATCACTCCGCTGGCCTTCTGGGTGGGGATGTTGAACGAGAACGCCGTGGGCCCACCGATGAAAGGCTGCCCGAGCTTGCTGAACAGGATGCGGAGCATCGCGTTCGCGTCGGTGACGGTTCCGACCGTCGATCGCGGGTTGGCGCCAAGGCGCTCCTGATCGACGATGATCGCCGTCGTCAGTCCCTCGAGGACATCGACGTCCGGTCGAGGCACCGAGGGCATGAAGCCCTGTACGAAGGCGCTGTAGGTCTCATCGATCATTCGCCGGGACTCAGCGGCGATCGTGTCGAAGACGAGCGAGCTCTTCCCCGAACCGGAAACGCCGGTGAAAACCGTCAGGCGTCGTTTCGGGATGTCGACGCTGACGTCTTTCAGGTTGTTCTCCCGTGCGCCCTGCACACGAATCAGATCATGGGTGTCTGCGGGATGCTCGTCAGTGGTCATCGGCGTCCTTCGTGTGGTCGTTTGATGGTCAGGCGGCCTGGTTGATACGGAGAAGATTGCCTGCGGGATCGCGGAATGCGCAGTCTCGAACGCCGTAGGGCTGGTCCATCGGCTCCTGGACGACATCGGCGCCACCTTCGACGAGGCGCTCGAACAGACCGTCGACGTCATCGCTCGCCAGGGTCAAGGCGGCGTAGCTGCCCTTGGCGATCAGTTCGAGGATCGTCTGACGCTCGGCGTCGGTGATACCGGGGTCCGTTGCCGGCGGGTGCAGGACGATCGAGGTTTCCGGCTGACCTTCGGGACCGACGGTGAGCCAGCGGAGGCCGTCGTAGCCGACGTCGTTGCGCACTTCGAAACCGAGCGTGTCGCGGTAGAAGGCGAGAGCTGCCTCGGCGTCTGTATGCGGAAGGAATGCGTAGTGGATGCTGATCTTCATGGTCTTCACGTTAGGTGCGCACCGGTACGCGGCGCTTCTTGATTCCTGATCGGTCTGGTTACCTGCTTCGCTTGGAACGAAGGAATCCCTTCGACGTTCGCGGCGCGTTCACGGTACACGCTGGGTGCGACACCGACCAGCTCGGAGAATCGCGTGCTGAAGGTGCCGAGCGAGGAGCAGCCCACCTCGAAGCACACCTCGGTCACGCTCAGATCGCCACGACGCAGGAGCGCCATCGCACGTTCGATGCGCCGCGTCATCAGATACGAGTAGGGAGATTCCCCGTAGGCATCGCGGAACTGCCTGCTCAGGTGCCCCGCCGACATGTGCACGCCGCGCGCGAGCGCCTCGACATCGAGGGGTCTCGCGTACTCCCGGTCGATGCGATCCCTGACTCTGCGCATGACGGCGAGTTCGCGCAACCGGGCTTCGTCGGCGTCTTTCACGAGATGATCTTGCCATGTCGCAGGAAGTCGTGGGATGACGGAGAGAAACGCGGGGAGGCGCTTCTCCCCCGCACCGGTCCACTAGAGCGCTACCCTGAGGGTGCATCCTCACAGGATCTTCTCAGAAAGGGGTCCCCACCATGTCTGAACCACTCACCGAGGCCAAGTCGCTGTTCAAGTCGATCCGCGTCACGCTGGCCGTCGCCGGCGTGCTCGCACTGATCGCCGGAATCGTCCTCCTCGTCTGGCCGGTGAAGTCCGCGGTCATCGTGACGGCGATCTTCGCCTCCTACCTGGTCATCGCCGGTCTGGTGTACGTCGGACTCGGCATCTTCTCGAGCGCGAAGGGCGGATGGGCCCGTGTCGGCCACATCGTCCTCGGGCTGCTCTACATCGCGGCCGGTGTCATCGCGTTCTTCAACCTGAACGTGGCTGCGGCGACGCTCGCCTTCG
>JBOGEI010000061.1:0-19766 GCA_050701935.1 Microbacterium sp. | reverse complement strand
GTCGTCGCCGACGCCGCGGAGGATCCCCTGAAGCGCTGCCGGTCCGCCCAGCTTCTCGAGGATGAGGTTGGTCGCCGTGTTGTCGCTGTCACGGACGGCGGCCTCGGCCAGTCGGGTCAGCGTGAGCCCGTCGTCGACGTGAGCGCTCGTGACGGGCGAGTATCCTGCCGCGTCGACATCCTCCTGCGTCCAGGTGGTGACCTGCTCCCGCTTCTGCGCGGGGACGGCGGAGAGGAACCCCGCGGCGACGAAGGCCTTGAGGGAGGAGGCGTATCCGAATCTCTCCTCTGCTCGGTACGAGATCGTCTGACCGGTGCCGGTGTCCACGGCACTGACGCCGATCCGTGCCTCGTGCTCGGTCTCCAGCCGGTGCAGTGGGACGGAGAGATCGATCGAGGCGGGGGCGGAGGCTGATGTGGCCGGCGTCGGGGTGTCGGCAGCTGACCCGCTTCCGCCGGGTGACGCAGCGCATCCGCTCAGAGTCGCGATGGTGACGGCTGCGGCCAGGGCGAACCGCACAGCGGTGCGAAATGCCGTGGATGACATCGCGGCGAACAGAGAGGCGTCAGGGACGGACGCGGACCGTGCGGCCCTCGAACGACACCAGATCGCCGTCGCGCAGCTGGCGTCCTCGCCGCCGATCCACCTCGTCGTTGACGAGCACGTATCCGTCGATGATGACCTCTTTGGCGTCGCCGCCCGAGTCGAGGAGGCCGGCGAACTTCAGGAACTGTCCGAGGCGGATCACCTCGCCGCCGATGGAGATGTCGTCGATCGGATCGGTGTTCGTCATCCTTGAATGCTAATCGCCTTCGAGGTGGGGGCGTGCGCGCTCGCCGCGGTGCGGACAGCCACGTCCTGAACGACGACAGCACCCCCGGGCTGCCGGGGGTGCTGTCGTCGGGTCGGTTCGCTCCGTTCAGTCGATATCGGTTCCGACGACCGCGAAGTCGGCGTTGAAGTCGATGTCGACCGAGCGGTTGTCGGCCGTGAGGACCGACGCGTCATAGGGGCTCACGTCGTCGCCGTCCACGTCGAGGTCGGTGATCATGCCCTCGGCCTCGGCGAGTGCGGCGGAGACCAGTGCGCGGATCGTCTGGTCGTCGAGAGTGAGTGCGGGACCCGTGTCGTCGCCGTCGGCCACATCGGTCGAGATGACGGATGCCGCCAGGCTGCTGTCGACGCGTACCTCGGTCTCGTCGCCGGAGGTCGTGGTCAGCTGCACCTCCCACGTGCCGTCGCGCTTGGCGTCGATCGAGGTGACCTCGCCGTCGGCGACCCCGCGTGCGGCGGCCGCGATCTTGATCAGCTCGTCGGCCGATGCGCTGCCGATGCCGGTCACGGGGCCTCGATCGTTCGAGGGGGCGTTCCCGTGGTCGTCGCCACGGTCGTCTCCTCGCTGACCGTGGTCGTCCGCGTCGTCATGGCGGGGGCCGTCGGAGATCGAGGATCGATCATCGTCGCCGAACTCGTCGCCGATCGCCGCACCTACGGCGATGCCGCCACCTGCGAGGACCACGGCCGCCGCGATGCCGCCTCCGATGAGGAGAGCGCGCTTGCGCCCGGGCTTCGGCTCGGCCGGTGCGGCAGGAGCCGCCGCCGGAGCGGTCGGGTACGCGGTGGCGTCAGGCACCTGGGGCGCGGCACCCGGAGCCGGGGTCACCGGCACCGTCTGCGCCTCCGGAGTGCTCTCGGGCGTCTGGTCGGGAGTGGGTGTCTTGTCGTCCATATCTCGATGGTCCCGCGCCGGCACTGAAGCCTCCCTGAAGCGTCCTGAAGACGTCTTCAGGAACCGATACTCCGGGCTATCAGACAGCGAGGGGCAGGGTGAGGACGAAGCGTGCGCCGCCCCAGCGGGAGTCATCGACCACGAGGGTGCCGCGGGCGGAGCCGGCGATTCCTCGGGCGATCGCGAGGCCGAGGCCGCTGCCTCCGGCGTCACGGCTGCGGGCCTCGTCGAGCCGGACGAAGCGCTCGAAGATCCGCTCCCGCTCCTCGGCGAGAACCCCGGCGCCGTCGTCTTCCACCGTGACGAACACGTAGCTGTCCGAGGGGATCACCGCGATCGCCACCCGACCTCGACTGTGGCGGGCGGCATTGTCTGCGAGGTTGCGCACCAGCTGGCCGAGCAGGCGCGGGTCGCCGTGCACCCGTGCGGCATGGATGCCGGTGCCGTCGACGTCGAGCCCGGCCGCGCGGAGTCGGCGCACCTCGCCGAGCGCGATGTCGTCGAGGTCGACCGCCTCGTCGAGCGTGCTCGCACCCTCGTCGAGGCGGGCGAGAAGCAGCAGCGATTCGACGATGCCCTGCAGCCGGAGCCCCTCTTCCGAGACGACCTCCGCGAGCTCGCCGATGCTGGTGACCTCGGGGTGGGCCTGGGCGAGCTCTGCGTGCTGGCGGATGGTCGCGAGCGGCGAACGCAGCTCGTGCGAGGCATCCGATACGAATCGGCGTTGCGCGGTGGCGGATGCATCGAGCCGGTCGAGCATGCCGTTCATGGTGGTCGCGAGTGCGGCGATCTCGTCTGCTGTCTCGGGTACGGGAACGCGCTGGTGAAGGCGCTCGGCGGTGATGCCGTCCACTTCCTCACGGATGCGCTCCACCGGTCGGAGCGCGCGGCCCACGACGAGCCAGGTGGTCACGGCCACGAGCAGCAGCAGCAGCGGGACCGCGATGGCGAGCAGCGTCGCGACCGTCGCCAGGGTCTCTGCGTCGTCGTCCATCGAGACCGCGAGCACGAGCGTCTGATCGCCGTCGATGTCTTCCGAGACCACCAGGACGGTGTCGCCGTCGACGGTGGTCGTCTGCGGGTCGTCGTCGGCGGGGAGCGGCGTCGACCCCAGTTTGTCGCGAGCCTCCTCGCTCGCGGCGCGTACCGACCCATCCGGACCGAGGGTCTGCAGGATCTCGTCGTCGAGAGCGTCGACTCCCTTGCCGCCCGGCCCGCCGGCACGATCGGCGAGCTCGCTGAGCCGCTGTTCCGCAGCGCGCTCGGTGCTGCTGTGGATGCTCGCGCTCAGCACACCGTAGAACGAGAAGGCGCCGATCAACAGTGCGACGGCGACGACGACGGTCGCTCCGAGCGTGGTCCTGCCGCGCACGGAGCGCCAGCCGCGGCTAGCCACCGTTCGCCGCCAGCCGGTAGCCCGCACCGCGTATCGTCTCGATCGCCTCGCGCCCGAACGGCTTGTCGAGTTTGCGACGCAGATGCCCGACGTAGACCTCGACGATGTTGGGGTCGCCGTCGAAGTCGTCGTCCCAGACGCCGTCGATGAGGGCGCGTTTGGACAGCACCTGTCCGCGATGGCGCATCAGGTACTCGAGCACCGAGAACTCCCGCGCGGTGAGGCTCACCGGGGTCTCGCCGCGCCAGACCCGGTGGGCTGCGGGGTCGAGCCGCAGATCGCCCGCCTCCAGGATCGCCGGGCGGGCGACGGCTCCACGGCGCACGAGGGCGCGGAGCCTTGCGACGAGGATCGCGAACGAGAACGGCTTGGTGACGTAGTCGTCGGCCCCGGTCTCGAGTGCCTCGACCTGGTCCCACTCGCCGTCCTTCGCGGTGAGCATCAGCACGGGCGTCCAGTTCTCCTCGGCGCGCAGTGCTTCGCAGACCTTCCATCCGCTCATGCCCGGCATCATCAGGTCGAGCACGATCGCGTCGTACCGCGTCTCGCGTGCACGCCAGAGTCCGTCGACGCCGTTGTGCGCGACGTCGACCGCGAAGCCCTCGGCCTCGAGCCCGCGGCGCACGCCTTCGGCCAGGCGCACCTCGTCGTCAACCACCAGGATCCGCATTCCTCCAGTGTGGTCGGTCGACGCTGAATCCGGGCTGAAGCGGTCGAGGATCAGGTGGAGAGGTGTGCCTGGATCTCGCGGATCACTTCGCCGAGGGCTCCGGAGGAGAGGAGCCCGGGCCCGAGGGGTCCGGCTGTATCGGTGCCGAGGGGCGGGAGGTGCCGCAGCGCCGCGGCTGCATCGGGGGAGAGGCGCGCGAGCTGCCAGCGCACCTCTGCGGCGCGGGCATCGGGTTCGTTCGGGTGAGCCAGCTCGACGCTTTTCGCGGCGTATGCGGCTGCTCCGAGGGCGTGAGCACCCATGTGTGCGACTCCTGCGGCCTGGGCTGCCGCACGGGCCGCGGCGACGCCGGCGGGGGAGGTGGCGCTGTGGGCGGCGCGTCCAGCGACGAAGCGTCGTCGGATCTCGCCCGCAGCCGTGAGCTCGCCCCGCGCGAATGCTCGTGCCCTGGCGATGGCGTCACGAGCCCGAGCGTCATCGGGTGCCTCGGCCTCGAACAAGGGCAGCACGCGTTCCGCGCAGTCAGCCGCCCACACCGCGACGATCCGGCGGTCGGCCTCGGTCATGCCCTGTGGGGTCGTCATGCTCACCTCGCCCGGCGTGCGGTGCGGCCGCGTGCTGCCTCGTGCGCCTCGCGAAGAAGGCTGAGCACCGCATCCGCCGTCCGCTCCGCGGGGTTGATCGCGCACACCCAGCCGGAGCCGCCGTAGAGCGGATGCCGGTGGAACACGTCGGCCGCTGTCGGATCGGCGTCAGCACCCACGATCGACTCCGTCCTTTCACGCCCGATGTGGATGTTCACCCGGAAGCGTCCTGGAGCGTCCAAAGCGGACGAGGCGTCATCGGGGTAGTCCTTCGTGATGATCGTCCCGTACGGCTGGGTGCGCTCCGGCATCCGCCCATCGGGGGCGTAGTAGAGGTAGGCGTCTCCCCACGACAGCTCCGGAAAGTCGCTGCCAGCTTCGGGTGTGACGACGAGGACGCCGTCGAGTCCACGGACCGTTTCGATGATCTCCTGCATTTCCATCCTTCAATGGTGAGGCGGAAGTGCTTATGTGGACTTGAGTACGCAAAAGTCAGGGGAGCGGATGCAGAACCCTCAAGTCACGACGTTCACGACGATGCGGCTCGGAATGCTCGTCGGATACTCGACGCAGCAGGTGCGCGACCTCGAGAGACTCGGCGTCATCCCCGCAGCGGAGCGTGGCGTGAACGGCTATCGCCGGTATCGGATGCAGCACGCCACGGCGCTGCGGGCCTATCGCGCGATGGCGGCCGCGCTCGGACCGGTGCCTGCTCGCCGGTTGATGCCCGTATTGATCGGCGGCTCGATCGAGGATGCCGCCGATCGGATCGACGATCTGCATGCGGACCTCGCCCACGAGCGTTCCCGGGTGCGCGAGGCGCTCAGGGGGCTCGACATCGCGGTGGCGGAAGCCGACGACGTGTTCGCCGCCAATGACGCGATGACCATCGGCGAACTCGCCCAGGCTCTCGGCGTGCGCTCCTCGGCACTGCGCCATTGGGAACGGGAGGGTCTCGTGCATCCGCTTCGTGGCGACACGTCGATCCGTTCATACGGCTCGGTCGCGATCACCGAGGCGCGAGTCGTCGCTGCCCTTCGCTCCGGCGGTTACGGCATCCCCGCCATCTCACGCATTCTCGATGAGGTGCGCGCGCACGGACGGACCGGGGAGGTGCAGCGCATCCTCACCGCGCGCCTGGGCGACCTCACCCGTCGTAGCGTCGCTCTTCTCGGCGCGGCAGGACACCTGCACGACCTGCTCGCCGATCGCTTCGGGGAGCAGGGGCATTCCTTCACGCCCGACCGCCGACCAGCGCCATGACCTCCCCGATCAGCGGATTCTCGTCGAGCGGGTCGGTGATGATCGCGGTGACGGTATCGAACGGCAGCACCGGGTAGCGCGAGGCGGCACCGATCTTCTCTTCGCTGGCGAGCACGACGGTCTCGGCGCATCGTGAGGCGATCGCCCGCTTCGTGACCGCATCGTCGAGCTCGCCGGTGGTGAGCCCGTGCACGGGGTCGACGCCCGTCGCGCCGACGAAGAACACGTCGGCGGCGAGGTGCTGGATCGCCTCCATCGCGAGACCGCCCCCGGCCACCAGGGAGTGCCGGGTGAGTTCCCCGCCGATCATGATCACGCGGGCGTCGGAATGCTCGGCCACGGCGAGGGCGACGGCGGGACTCGGGGTGATCACCGTGATGCCGGCGCCGGAGGGGAGCAGTCGAGCCATCGCGAGGGTCGTGGTCCCGGCATCCACGACGATCGTCGATCCGGGGCGGACGCGGGCGACGGCCTGACGCGCGACTCTCTCCTTGCTCTCGGTCGCGAGGTCGTGACGTTCGCGCACCGGGGGTTCGGGGGCGGGGTTCGGCAGGGCGCCGCCGTATACGCGCTGGAGCTTCCCTTCGTCGGCGAGCTCGCGGAGATCCCGGCGGATGGCGTCTTCCGACACTCCGAGTTCGTCGGCCACCGCCTTCGCGACGACCCTCCCGTCGCGGACGAGAAGATCGAGCAGGTGGTCTTTGCGCTGAGCGGCGAGCATGTGTTTCCTCACGAAGTTGCACGATTTTGCATGATTAAGACTACAGTCATCCCCATGACGAAACCACTCCTGATCTTGATCGCCGGCCCGTACCGCTCCGGTACGAACGGCGATCCAGCCCTCATCGCCCGGAATCTCGCCCGTCTCGAGGAGGCTTCGGGTCCGATCTTCCGCCTCGGACACGTGCCGATGATCGGCGAGTGGGTCGCGCTGCCGATCCTGCGCACGATCGATGCCGTCGAAGCCGAGGGCGGTGACGTGATGTACGAGACGGCGCACCGACTGCTGCAGCACTGCGACGCCGTCCTGCGACTGCCGGGGGAGTCGTCCGGCGCCGACAAGGACGTCGAGATCGCGCTCGATCGCGGGCTCCCGGTCTATCGGTCGCTCGAGGAGATCCCTTCAGCCTCGACTCCGTAGGCTGGAGGCATGACCAAGAACATCTGGACCATCGTCGGCGTCATCCTCGCCGTCGTGATCGCGTGGTGGATCGTGACCGCACTGTTCTCGGTCCTCGCCTTCTTCTTCAAGCTCATGATCGTGGCGGTCGTCGCCGTGGTGGTCTTCCTCGTGCTCCGCGGCGTCTTCGCGCGCAGCGACGACTGAGCCCGCCGGCCACGACTCACGCCTTGGCGAACGCCCCGACCCGGTACTTCGCGGCGCGGTGCGTGTCCTGCACGCGGTCGCCACGGCCGTGGAGCTTGTTGCGGAGCGTTCCCGGTGCGTACTCCTCGGGGTAGACGCCGCGTTCGCGGAGCACCGGGATGACGTGCTCGATGATGTCCTGCCAGGTGCCGGGGGTGACCGCGTAGGCGAGGTTGAAGCCGTCGATGTCGGTCTCCTCCACCCACGACTGCAGCTCGTCGGCGATCTCGACGCCCGATCCGACGACCGTGGGGCCGAGGCCGCCGATCGCGTTGTGGCGTCCGAAGTCGCCGACCGTCCACTCGCGACCGAGGTCGGCCTCTTCCTTGAGGTGCTGCAGCACCGACTGGATCGCGTTCGACTCGACGTTCCCGACCGGCTCGTCCTCGGCGTACTGCGAGAGATCGACGCCCATCCATCCCGACATGAACGTGAGCGCGCCCTCGGGGCTCGCATAAGAGAGGTACTCGGCGTGCTTCGCGGTCGCCTCTTCGCTCGTCGCTGCGGTGATCACGGTGAGCAGCGTGTAGATACGGGCGTCATACCGGTCGCGACCTGCGGCCTGGAGGGCGTCGCGGATGCGCTTGACAGTGCCGGCGAGCACCTCTTTCGAGGGGGCGGCGACGAAGATCGCCTCGGCGTTCTCGGCCGCGAACTTCACTCCGCGGGGACTCGCGCCGGCCTGGTAGATCACCGGTGTGCGCTGCGGCGACGGCTCGGAGATGTGGATGCCCGGCACGCTGAAGTGCTTGCCCTCATGCCCGATCGGATGCACCTTGGCGGGGTCGGTGAAGATGCCGCGCTCACGGTCTTCGACCACGGCGTCGTCTTCCCAGGAGCCCTCCCAGAGCTTGTAGAGCACCTCGACGTATTCGTCGGCGTGGTCGTAGCGGTCGTCGTGCGCGAGCTGGTCCTCCTGGCCCATGTTGCGCGCGGCGCTGGGGAGGTAGCCGGTCACGACGTTCCAGCCGACGCGGCCCTGCGTGAGGTGGTCGAGTGTGCTCAACCGGCGCGCGAACGGATAGGGGTGCTCGAACGCGGTACCCGCTGTGATGCCGAAGCCCAGGTTCTCGGTGACCGCGGCCATCGCGCTCACCAGCAGGATCGGGTCGTTCACGGGCACCTGTGCACCGTTGCGGATCGCGGCCTCGTTCGTGCCGCCGTACACGTCGTAGGTGCCGAGCACGTCGGCGATGAAGATCCCGTCGAAGGTCGCGCTCTCCAGCAGCTTCGCCAGGTCCGTCCAGTACCCGATGGTGTTGTACTGGCGAGAGCGGTCGTCGGGGTGCCGCCACAGGCCGGATGACTGGTGGGCGACGCAGTTCATGTCGAAGGCGTTGAAGCGGATCTGACGGGTCATGCCCCCATGAAAGGCGATGCGCGCGGGTGAATCCAGGGTCGCCGACACGCACGGACACATTCCGGATGCGGTACCCCGCGATCTGGCATGCGGCCGCCCGCGCTGGCTCTACCCTTGACTGGTGACCGACGAGACCGCGACAGCTCAGCGTCTGGTGCGCCGCTTCGCCCGCGAGACCAACCTGCTCGTTTCGGGTCGAGACTTCTCGGTGGTCGGGACGGACGCCGTGGCCGATGCACTGCGTCAGCTGCTCCCGGCGCTCGGTGCTCATCTCGGCGATGCAGGTGTCGTGTTCGCGCCGGGGGAGACTCCCGAGATCCTGCTCGACGGTCGGCCTCTGCCGGCGCGGGAGACCGCGGAAGACCGCGTCGATGCGGCCGGCCGCCACATGCCCGTCGCGACCGACCGCGCTCGACGGCTGCGCGAGGCCGGAACGGTCAACGGTGTGCGGATCGGCATCGCGATGGTGCTCGAACCCAAGACCGCCCAGCTCGCGCTGCTGTTGAGGGACGCCGGAGCCACGGTCGCCGTGTACGCCCACCCCGATGAGATCGACGTCGAGGTCGCCGAGGTGCTTCGGGCCCGCGGCATCCCCGTCGATGGGGATCCGACGCTGTCGGGTGCGGCTGAGCGCGCCGCTGCCGTCTCTTTCCTGCGCCGCGGCTTCGACCTGCTGCTCGACGACGGCTCGCACCTGATCCGCCTCGCTCATGAAGAGGGTCTCGCCGCCGAGCTGCGTGGGGCGGCGGAGGAGACCACGAGCGGGCTCACGCCGTTGCGTCTCATGGAGCAGGAGGGGGTGCTCGAGATCCCGGTCATCGCGGTGAACGACGCCCAGACCAAGACCTCTTTCGACAACCGCTACGGCACCGGCCAGTCGTGCGTGTTCGCGATCGCCGACGCGCTGGAAGCCGCCGGCATCGACATCCGTGACCAACCGGCCGTCGTGGTCGGCTACGGCCCGGTCGGCGAGGGCGTCGCCGCGCACCTGCGGGCACTCGGCGTGCAGGTCGGCGTCACCGAGACCGACCCCGTCCGTGCGCTCATGGCCGCACACGACGGGTACCGCATCAGTCGGCTGCACGATCTCGCTCCTGGGGCGCTCGTCGTCTCGGCCACCGGGGCGCCGCACACCGTCGACGCCGAGGTGCTGCGCACAGCGGCGGTCGTCGCGGTCGCCGGCGGGGTTCCGCACGAGATCGACCTCGATGCATCGACGCTGCGACCGTACGCGGGAGAGAGCGGCGAAGTCTCTCCGTTCGTCGAGCGCGCTGGTGCCGGTGCGCTCGTGATCGCCCGCGGTGGGTGCGTGAACCTGTCCGCCGGCGAGGGAAACCCGATCGAGATCATGGATCTGTCGTTCTCGGTGCAGCTCTACGCGGTCGAACACCTGCTCTCGCACGGCCTGTCCGCCGGAGTTCATCCGCTGCCGGCCGAGGCCGACACCGCCATCGGCACGGCTGCTCTCGCCCTGCGCGGAGAGCGCATCGACGAGCGCAGCCCGGCGCAGGTGCAAGCGCAGCGCGAGTGGCGCTCGCCGCGATTCCGAGGAGCATCCGCATGACCGCCGTCACCGTCTACTCCGCAGGACTCGTGGTGCCGATCACCGCACCGCCGATCGTCGACGGCGCGGTGGCCGTCCGCGACGGACGCATCATGCACGTCGGCGAACGCGAATGGGTGCTGCGGTCGCTCTCCGAACGCGGGATCGAGGCGGAAGAGATGCATTGGGACGGTGTACTCACCCCTGGTCTCGTGAACGCGCACACCCACCTGCAGTACACCGGCATGGCCTCGGTCGGCCGTGGACAGTACGACGGCTTCGACGACTGGGTGCGCGCTTTCGACCCCGTGTACGAGGGCGGACGGGACTGGGCGGCGGATGCAGCGGACGGTGCCGCACAGGCGCTGCGCTCCGGCACGACGGCCGTGGCAGATGTCGTGACCGACCGTGCGGCGGCGACCGCCCTGCACGATGCCCGGCTGCACGGCATCACCTACTGGGAGGTGATGAGCTGGACCAACGCCGACTGGGCTCGCACCGGACGCGCGCAGGTCGAACAGGCCCTCGACGCGCTGCCGACCCCACCCGGAACCGGCCTCTCGCCGCACGCCCCCTACTCGCTCGACATCGAGCCGCTCCTGGAGATCCCCGACATCGTGCGCGAGCGCGGTGGACGCATCCACATCCACCTCGGTGAGGCCGCCTTCGAGAGCGAGTTCGCGCACGAGCATCCGCAGGCCTGGCACACGGCGGGCCTCGCCAGCTTCCAGGAGCTGCGCAAGGCCGGATTCGGCACCAGCGCCACCGAGTTCGTCGATCAGCTCGGCGTGCTCGGGCCCGACTGCCACATCGCGCACGGCGTCTACATGAGCGCCCGAGACCGCGCGATCCTGCGGGAGCGCCGCACGACCGTGGCACTGTGTCCGCGGTCGAACGCCGTCATCGGACTCGAGGAGCCGCCGATCGCCGCGTATCTGCGCGAGGGCAGCCCGATCGCGGTCGGCACCGACTCGTTGTCGTCCAGCCCCTCCCTCGACGTGCTGGCCGATGTGGCGGAGCTCGCCCGCATCGCCCGCTCGCAGGGCTACACCGACCGCGACCTGCACGCGCGCCTGCTCGGCGCCGCGACCCTCGGTGGTGCGCACGCCATGGGGATCGACGTCGGCCCCGACCGCACCGGCTACCTCGCGGTCGGAGCCCTCGCCGACCTCACGTTCTTCGACGTCCCGGCCGGTCCCGATGCCGTCCCTGAACTCGTCGAGCACGGCGCCGGGCGCACCGCCGCCACCGTCGTCTCCGGTGAGGTGCGCTACGCGATCGACTCCTTCGACCGTGCTGCGGTCGCCCCGTGAACGTTCCGGTCGCACTTCCTGCCGTCCACGGCGCTGGGAGCCGACAGGAACTGCGACCGCAATGACGCCCTTACCCGAAACAGGAGGTCTCCCATGACGCAGCGCCCCTCGACCGCCGAGCGGCTCGACCTCGCCCCGCACCCCGAGGGCGGCTGGTTCCGACGCACCTGGACGAGCCCGCTGCCCGTCGAGACGCCGAACGGTCAGCGACCGGCGGCCACCTGTATCCACTACCTCCTGCTGCCGTCGGAGAAGAGCGAATGGCACGTCGTGACCAGCGACGAGCTGTGGCTGTGGCACGGGCCGGGCCGGCTCGAACTGAGCCTCGGCGGTGACGGCACCGCACCGGGCGCAGCCACCACCGTGGTGCTCGGTCCCGGTGAGGCGGCGCAGGCGCTGGTTCCGGCCGGCGTCTGGCAGGCGGCGCGGCCGCTCGACACCGACGAGGTGCTCGTGTCGTGCTTCGTGTCCCCAGGTTTCGACTTCGCCGATTGGCGACTCGCCGAATCGCCTACTCTGTAGAAGCAGACCCGTCTCTGCACAGCCAGACACGCAGAAGCAGACCCGTCCTGCCTCGCCGTCTTCTCCATACCCTTCCTCGCCCTGGAGTCATCGTGCCCTTCGCTCCCGCTCTCCGCCGTGCAGCAGCCGTCGCCGCCGTTGCCGCAGCCGTCGCCCTCACTCTCTCCGCGTGCAGCTCGCCTTCCGCCGACTCCGGCAGCGGAGACGGCTCTGGTCTTCCGACCGTGACCGAGGGCAAGCTCACGATCGCGACCGGCGAACCCAACTACGAGCCGTGGTTCGTCGATGACGACCCCTCCAACGGCGAGGGCTTCGAGGGTGCGGTCGCGAACGCGGTCGCCGAGCAGCTCGGCTACAAGGCCGACGACATCGTCTGGGTGCGCACCACCTTCGACGGCGCCATCGCACCGGGCCCCAAGGACTGGGACATCAACCTGCAGCAGTTCTCCATCACGGATGACCGCAAGAAGGCCGTCGACTTCTCGTCGCCGTACTACACGACCACGCAGGCCGTCGTCGCGGTCGGCGGCTCGCCAGCGGCATCGGCGACCACGATCGACGAGCTCAAGGCCACCAAGGTCGGTGTCGCCAGCGGCACCACCAGCTACACGGTCGCCAAGGCCCAGCTCGGCGAAGCAAACCTCAACGTCTTCAACTCGGTCGACGACGTCGTGCTCGCTCTCAAGGGCGGCCAGATCGACGCGATGATCACCGACCTGCCAGGCGCCTTCTACGTCGTCGGCGCCCAGCTCGACGACGGCGTGGTGACCGGTCAGTTCGCCGACGCGAACGGCGGAGACAACTTCGGCATCGTGCTTCCCAAGGGCTCCGCGCTCACGGCCGACGTCACGAAGGCGGTCGATGCCCTGCGCGACAACGGCACGCTCGACGAGCTGCAGCAGAAGTGGCTCAGCGACGCGGTCGACGTCCCCGTCCTCAAATGACCTCGACGTCCGTCGACGCGCAGTGGCAGCCGAGTGAGCTCGAGCTGTCACGCCGCGCTCTACGGCGCCGGGCGACCACACGCTCGGTACTGATCGCGCTCGGCAGCAGCGTCGCCCTGGCGGTCGTGCTGATCGTCGTCATCGTCAACACCCCCGGTTGGGCGATCGTCAGCCAGACGTTCTTCGACCCGCAGGTCGCGCTCCAGAGCATCGGTCCGATCTTCCAGGGGCTGCTCGTGAACCTCCTGGTGCTCGCGATCGCGGTGGTCTGCGTCGCGATCCTCGGCACGCTCCTGGCCACCATGCGCTCGCTGCGCGGACCGGTGTTCTTCCCGCTGCGCGCGCTCGCCGCGGCCTACACCGACTTCTTCCGCGGCATCCCGCTGCTGATCGTGCTGTACCTCGTCGGCTTCGGCATCCCCGCGCTGATGATCTTCCCGCGCATGCCCCCGATGTTCTGGGGAACGATCGCGCTGGTCCTCACCTACTCCGCGTACGTCGCCGAGGTGCTCCGTGCGGGCATGGAGGCCGTGCACCCCTCGCAGCGCATCGCCGCGCGGTCGCTGGGGCTGACGCACGGCCAGACCCTCCGGATCGTGGTGATCCCGCAGGGCGTGCGCAAGGTCGTCCCCGCCCTCATGAACGACTTCGTGTCGATGCAGAAGGACGTCGGGCTCATCTCCGTCCTCGGTGCCATCGACGCGGTCCGCGCCGCTCAGCTCATGGTCGCCGAGACCTACAACTTCACGCCCTACGTCGTCGCCGGGCTGATGTTCATCGTGCTCAGCTGGCCGATGATCCGCCTGACCGACGTCGTCACGGCGCGTCTGAACAAGCGCGAGCAGGCCGGGGGAGTCGTATGAGCGTGCCGGTGATCGAAGCCAAGGGCGTGCGCAAGCGCTTCGGCGACCACGACGTGCTGCGTGGCATCGACCTCTCGGTCGGCACGCATGAGGTCGTCGTGCTCATCGGTGCCTCGGGCTCGGGCAAGTCGACGCTCCTCAAGACCATGAACCTCATCGAGGGCATCGACGACGGGCAGATCTTCCTCTCCGGCGAGGACATCACCGACCCGCGGGTGGATGCCGATGCCGTGCGCGCCCGGATCGGGGTCGTGTTCCAGCACTTCAACCTGTTCCCGCATCTCACCGTGCTCGACAACGTCACGCTCGCAGCGGTGCGCGTGCACGGCATGCGCAAGGCGGAGGCTCGAGCCAAGGCCCGCGCGTTGCTCGAGACGCTCGGGCTCGGCGCCAAGGCCGACGAGTACCCCGACCGGCTCTCCGGCGGTCAGCAGCAGCGGGTGGCGATCGTGCGGGCGGTGCTCACGCAGCCCGAGGTGCTGCTGCTCGACGAGATCACGAGCGCGCTCGACCCGCAGCTGGTCGGCGAGGTGCTCGACCTCGTGCGCGAGCTGAAGCACCAGGGGGCGACGATCGTGATGGCCACCCACGAGATGTCGTTCGCGCGTGAGGTCGCCGACCGCATCGTGTTCCTCGAGCACGGCGTGGTGGTCGAGCAGGGGCCGCCGTCTCAGGTCTTCGATGCCCCGCAGCAGGCGGCCACCGCAGACTTCCTGGCGCGCGTGCAGCACTGACCCCCACCAGGACCCGAACGCGCCGACTTCATTCGCTCGACGGATAGGAGCGGTACTGAGGGTGGATGTGCGCCCTCGGGTGTTCGTGTTGAGCTTGAGATCTCCGCTGAATCCTCGAGAGGTCTCCTTTGAGCACGCCCCACATCATCCCGTCATTCCCTGCGCCGACGGAGGACGCTTCTGCCGCAGACTCCGGCGACCGTCCGCGACGCGGAGGAGCCACCTCCACGGGTAGGCGCCGTATCGTCGGCGTGGATGTCGCGCGCGGACTCGCGCTGGTCGGGATGTTCGGCGCCCACCTGATGGTCGCGAGCGGTCCTGACTTCACTCTCTCGGATCCGTCGACGTGGCTGGACATCGTCAACGGGCGCTCCTCGATCCTGTTCGCCCTGCTGGCAGGGGTATCGCTCGCACTGATGACCGGCGGTGCGCAGAACGCGACTGCGGACGAGCTGCGGAAGATCCGGTTGCGCCTGGTCGGTCGAGGAGCGGCGATCTTCGTGATCGGGCTGCTGGTCGAGCTGCTGGGCTCCGGGATCGCCGTGATCCTCACGCTGTACGGCGTGCTGTACATCCTGGCGGCGTTCACGGTGCACCTTCGCACCAGGGTGCTGGTGATCGCGGGGGCGGCGCTCGGCATCCTCGGTCCTCCGCTGCTCGCTCTGATCGGCACGCTCTCGCCGGATCTGGGTGGCCCTGGGCTGTCGCTGGTGCTGTTCGGCACCTACCCGATCACGGTGTGGGCCGCGCTGCTCTGCGCAGGTCTCGTCATCGGCCGCCTCGACCTGACCCGCGTGAAGACTGCTGTGGTCATGCTCGTCTGCGGTGGGCTGGTGGCGATCGGCGGATACACGCTGGGTGGGCTGCTCACACCGCCGCAGCAGGATGTCACGACGTCGAGCTCCGCCTCCGGCTCGAGTTCGGGTTCAGTCTCGGGCTCGATGAGCATGGTCCCGGGTGACGAGGTCGACATCTCCGGGCTGACCTGCCAGACGAGCGACGGCATCGTCGCCTGCTTCGCGCCGGAGAAGGCCTCGCTGTTCGGTGGCGACGGCGGTGGCGACGTCGACGGCCAGTCGTACTTCGACCGGGTGGCGTCGCAGGACCCGCCCGCGAAGATGCTCGAGGCCGTCACGAGCTTCTCCGCCCACTCCGGTGGGGTGCTCGAGATCCTCGCATCCGGCGGATTCGCGGTCGCGATCCTCGGGCTGTGCCTGATCGTCACCCGCTACGCGAGGTGGGCGGTGGCACCACTGGCCGCCTATGGTGCGGTGCCCCTCACCGGCTACGTCCTCCAGGCGATCCTCATCCTTGCGGGGGCGGCGACCTGGCTCCCGAACCCGGTGCTTCCCTGGATCGCGTTGTCGCTGCTGATGATGGCCGGCGCACTCATCTGGACGCGCACGGTCGGCAAGGGCCCGCTCGAACGGCTCACGGCGCGTGCGGCCGATGTCATGGCGCTGACCGTGAAGGGGAAGAGCCGGGCCTGAGGACTGCCTCGTTTCGAGGAGGGGCGACAGCGAGGCGGAAGGGCCGGGGGAGGCGGAGCTCAGGCGAGCTCTTCCTCCTCCGGCCGTCGGGGGCTCGGATCCGGTGGCAGGATCTCGATCGGATGCGCGGCACTGCGTTGCGCCCGCCACCAGATCACGAACCCGATCGCGGTGAAGACGCCGTAGAAGACGTACATGAAGCCGGTTGCGTAGTAGCCGGAGCTGAACAGCAGCGGCACGCCGACCACGTCGACGGCGATCCAGATCAGCCAGAACTCGGTCCAGCCCTTGGCCATGCCGTAGGTCGCGAGCAAGGATCCGACGAACGTCCAGGCATCGGCCCACACCGGCTCCCACGATCCGAGCAGACGGAACAGCGGGGTCAGGGCGACCGTGCCGACGATCATCACGAGCACCATGCCGATGCGTGCGCTCGTCGGGGCCCAGCGGGGAACCACTCGCCCGCCGTCGAGATTCCGCCAGCGGATCCAGCCGTAGATGGCCACGGCGATGAACATGATCTGCCGGCCGGCCTGCCCGAGCAGGTGCGGCAGCGATGGGTCGGGGCTGAGGGCTGAGCCCAGGAAGACCGTGAGAAGCAGCAGGTTGCCGATGATGCCGACCGGCCACGCCCAGATCTTCCGGCGCATGCCGCCGAGCGCGCTGGCAAGGCCGAAGGCATTGCCGACGACCTCGCGCACGAGGAGGGTCTGCCCGCCCGGCAGGATCCACTGCGAGTTGAAGGCTTCGACGAACCACTGCAGCAGGTCCATCGTCAGCTTCTCGCGTCGGGTGCGGTGCGGTCGTCGAGCACGAGTTGGAGCATGCTCAGATCGAGCCAGCGCCCGAACTTGGCTCCGACCTGCGGCATCCGTCCGACCTCGACGAAGCCCAGGCGCTCGTGCAGGGCGATGGAGGCCGCGTTCTCGCTCTCGATCCCGGCGATCATCACGTGCATACCCGCTGCACCCGCGCGCTCGACGAGCGCGCCCATGAGGGCTGTGCCGATGCCGCGACCGTGCTGGCCGCCGAGGACGTAGACGGAATGCTCGACCGTGAGGCGATACCCGCTGTGCGGCCGCCACTGGGCGTATGACGCGTAGCCGAGCACGCCCGAGTCGTCGACCGCGACGATGACCGGATACCCGCGGGCCGTGCGATCGGCGAGCCAGGCGGTGCGGTCGGCGAGGTCGACAGCCTCTTCGTTCCAGATCGCGGTGGTGTGCACCACGGCATGGTTGTGGATCGCGGTGATCGTGTCGAGATCGGCTGTCTCGGCATCCCTGATTCGCACGGCTGTCATCGGCGGACGGTCTCTCTTCTTCTGCGCTTCGGGTGCGCATCCTTCGTCGGCGCTCGGGTGCGCATCGCCGACGCTAGCAGGATGCCCGGCCACCTGGCGTGCTGCAACCGAACAGTTACGGGAGTCGGGGTGCGGGTGTCGCGCTCACGACCTCGCGCACGAGGATCGCGCGCCGCATGTCGGCCATGATCGGGTCGAAGAACCGTTCCCGGTAGCGGGTCTCGCTCACGGCGGAGAACACGAAGGGGAGCGCTGCGATCACCGAGAGCAGAGTCGCCGCCTTGAGCAGGTTCACGGTGAGCGGCAGCTTCAGTCCGAAGAACTCCAGGGGCTGGACCGCGAGGGGCTGCGTGGCGCTGCCGGGGCCGAGCCAGATCCCGACGACGCCGGTGGGGACGGTGATCCCGCCGATCACGATCAACAGCGCGGCGAGGAGCCCCGCGAAGAACAGCGCCTGCACCAGCTGCGCGATGGTCATGGCGAGCAGGATGTTGATGCGCTGCGGTGCGCGCAGGCGGCTTGGAGGGCCCGACGGGGCAGCGTGACCTTCGGCGGGCGTGTCGACGAGCAGGGCGGCGCGCTGCTCCGCGGTCGGCGCGTGCGCGTGGTCATCGATCTCGGAGGCGCTGACCCGCAGCACGACGATGCCGGCGAGCACCGCGACGACGAGACCGAGCAGGGCGATCGATCCCCAGGAGAGGGCGGATGCCATCTGCCAGACCTCCGCCGAGAAGAAGGCGAACACGACCAGCATCAGGATCACCGGGAGCGCGATCGATGCCATATGGCCGATCGCGGAGGCGTTGCGCACCGCGAGGCGCGATGCCCAGGAGATCATCGCACCGCCGCCCATGCCGGTCACCAGGATGCAGAGGGCGAGCACGAGGATCGTGCTGAAGATGGGGCCGACGGTCGCGTCGGGCCGGGCGCTGTAGCCGTAGATGATCGTGAAGGTGATGCACCCTGCGATGAGGATGAGCGCGATCGCGGTGCCGATGCCTGCGGGGACGCGGCGCAGCACGGTGCGCACGAGGTAGTAGGCGGCCCAGGCGAGGCCCACTGCGAGCAGGAAGATCACCACGGCGACGGGAACCAGCAGGATCTCCCACGCGGCGGAGTCGTCGTCGATGGTGAGCTCGAAGACGGCTTCGAGCCCGTCCTGGAAGAGGTATGAGGACACCGCCACCCAGGCGATCAGCGGTGCGACGCGGCGGGGGAGGTCGGTGAACCAGCGTCGCAGCGGCACGAAGGTCGGCAGGCCCTGCTCGCGGAACCAGCGATCGGCATCGCGCTTCGCGCTTCGGAGCTTCGGGGAGGCAGACATGGCGACGAGAATACGGCAACGGCAGGGACGAAGTTATCCACACCCCCTCTAGGGTGTCGAAGATTTGTTCTAAACTGGAGGCATGGCGAACCCGCATCTGAAACCCCTCATCGAGGCAGTGCCCTGCCTTGAAGGGGCCTGGGGTGATGCGACGAACGCGGCCGACCTGACTCGAGTGCAGCTGCTTGAGGCGCATCGCACGATGGGGCTGGTGCAGCGTCGCCTCGACGGCATCCACGCCGAGATCGCGGCGAGCATCGCGCGCGAGTCGCGCCCAGAGCTGGGAGCGGCGAGCCTGGCGAAGGAGCAGGGGTTCCGCAGCCCTGCGACCATGATCGCCGCGACGACTGGCGGATCGACGGGCGACGCGGTGCGGCTCGTCAAGGTGGGCGAGGCGACCGCACCCCGGGCGAACCTGATCGGCGAGCCGCTCCCGCCGCGATACCCCGATGTGCAGCGCGCGATCGGCGCCGGCGCTCTCAGCGCGGCGGCAGCGGCGCTGATCGTGACGCTGCTCGATCGGGCCCGGCTGAAGGTCGGTCTGGAGCGGATCATCGAGGCCGAGCGACTGCTCGTCGAACGAGCGGCAGGGCTGTCGCTCGACGATGTGCGAAAGCTGGTCGTGCACGCCGAGGCCTGGCTCGACCCCGATGGTGTGGCTCCGCGCGAAGAAGGGGCCCGGTCGCGGCGCTCGCTGACCATGTTCGAGCGCGACGGGTCGCTGCACCTGACGCTGCAGACCGACATCGCGTCCGGCGCTCCCGTGAAGGCGGCGATCCAGGCGTATGTCACTGCGACGTTCCAGGCGAGGGCGCAGGTGCTCGATCCCGAGGCGCCCGATGCCGATCGGCGCACGGTCGCGATGCTGCAGGCCGATGCGCTCGCGGAGATCTGCGCGCATGCGAGCGGATGCGACAACGGCGGCCTCCCCGTTTCTGGAGCGACCGTCGTCGTGCGCGTGGGGCTCGACGACCTGACGAGCGGCACCGGATTCGCGACGGTCGACGGTCTCGAACAGCCCGTCAGCATCACCGCCTGTCGTCGGATCGAGGCGGGCGGTGGAATCATCCCCGTCGTGCTCGGCGGGGGTGGCGAGATCCTCGACTGGGGGCGCGAGAAGCGGCTGTTCACCCGTGCCCAGAGACTCGCGCTCGTGGAACGCGACGGCGGCTGTGTCATGTGCGGGCTTCCGCCGCAGCTGACCAGGGCGCATCACCTGCGCTGGTGGCAGCGAGATGCCGGGCCGACCGATCTCGACAACGGTGTGCTGCTCTGCGAGAGCTGTCACCATCGCATCCACGACAACGATTGGGACATCAGGATCGAGGGGTGCGGATTCGGCGCGCGGGTGTGGCTCATCCC
>JBOGEI010000060.1:0-19776 GCA_050701935.1 Microbacterium sp. | reverse complement strand
GCCTATCGCAGCTTAGGAAGCACCTCGGTGCCGAGGAGTTCGATCTGCTCGAAGAACCGATCGAACTTGAAGCGGAAGTCGAACACCAGGTGCTCGGTGCCGACTTCCTCGAACCGCTTGATCTGCTCGACCGCCTCGTCGGGGCTGCCGACGATGAGCTGGCCTTCGAGATCTTCGACGGTCTCGAAGCTGCCGGACGGCGGCTTCACCGCGAACTTGGCCTTGTTCGCCCAGGCGAGAAGGCCCGGGATGTTCACGTGCTTGAGCGCCTCTTCGCGGGTGTCCTCGATCGAGGTGGGCGGGATCACGGCGATGGTCGGCATCGGCCGGCCGTTCTCGTCGGTCATCTCGCGCATCGTCTGGATGCGCTTCTCCATCGTGAGCAGCCCCGTGCGTCCGGGCATCCAGCCATCGGCGAACTCCGCCGCGAGACGGGCCGAACGCGGGGTCGCACCGCAGTACCAGAACGGGATGCGTCCGCCCACGGGCTTGGGCTCGATCGTGACGTTCTCGAACTTGAAGATGCCGTCGTCGTAGGTGACGTCGTTCTCGGTGAACACCCGGCGCAGGATCTCGGCGTTCGAGCGCACCATCTCGACGCGGTCGAGGTCGCCCCAGCCGATCGCGTCGAACTCGTGATCGAACGTGCCGGCGCCGAAGCCGAGGATCAGGCGCGGGCCGAGGAGCTGCGTCATCGTGCCGGCCATCAGCGCCGTGACCAGCGGGTGGCGGAACGGGATGAGCGATCCGGTGCCGAGTTCGATCTTGTCGGTCACGGCACCGATGGCGGTGAGGGTCGTCAGCGCGTCATAGAACGTGCGGTTCGGCTTCTCCATCTCGCCGTGCGGCTCGAACACCAGGTGATCGCGCACCCAGACGGAGTCGAATCCGAAGCTCTCGGCGAGCTTCGATCCCTCCAGGAGCTTCTCCTTGCTCGCCTCCTCGCCGAAGTGCGGCAGCAGCAGTCCGAATTTCATGTCAGTTCCTCTCTGCGGCGAATGCCGCCCTGTCTTCCGCCGATGCGGCGAGCTTTCCGAATGTGCGGTCGCCGACGACCTCGTCGCCGACGTAGACGTCGACACCGCGCACGAGGGTGCGCTGGATGCGGGCGCTGATCGTGCGCCCGTCGTACGGGGTCCAGCCGATCTTCGACAGCACGCCGTCGTTGGTGATGGTCCATTCCTCGGCCAGGTCGGCGATGACGATGTCGGCGTCGGCCCCGATCGTGAGCGAGCCCTTCACACCCTCGAGCCCGAACTTGGCGGCCGGGATGTGGGCGACCATGTCGATCGCGCGCTGCAGATCGAGCTCGCCTTTGTTCACCGCGTCGAGCATGAGCTCGTAGTAGTACTGGATGCCGGGGGTGCCGGTGTGCGAACTCCACATCTGCGTCCACCCGACCTCCTTCTCCTCGCGCGTGTGCGGGGCGTGGTCGCTGGCGGCGATGTCGATCGTGCCGTCGCGCATGCCTTCCCAGACGGCGGCGCGGTTGTCGTCGGGCACCCAGTAGCTGAGCGCGTACGGGCCGAGGGTCTCGACGTCGTGCCAGGTCGACAGGAACGGCGCCCAGTGGTTGACCTCGCAGGTCACGTCGATGCCGTTCTGCTTGGCGCGACGCACGGCCTCGATCGAGCGTCGGGTCTGGATGTGCGCGATGTGCACGGGGCAGCCCGAAGCCTCGGCGAGACGCAGCACGACGTCGATCGCCGTGTCCCAGATCACACCCTCGCGGGCGGCGTAGGCAGACGCGTAGCCTTCCGGGGTGTTCTCACCGCGGGCGAGGTACGCGCCCTCGATGTAGTCCATGAGCGCCTGGTCGTGCGGGTGCACGATGAAGCGCTTGCCGGTCTGGGCGATGTGATCCATGATCTCGAGCAGGTGCCCATGGTTGTGGATGCCGGTGCCGGAGGGGTGCGGGTAGTCACGGCCGGTGTCGACGACCATGTAGATCTTGTACGCCCGGATGCCCATGTCGCTCATGCCGGCGATCTCGTCGAACTTGGTGGGCGCGGGGTTGTGGTTCCAGTCGACGATCGATGATTCCTCGTACCGGTGGAACACGTCGGTCAGCGTCGCGACGTCGGTCGTCGGCGGCTTGAGGTTCGGCATCCCGAACATGGTCGTGACGCCACCGGCCGCGGCCTGCAGGCTCGTCGTGTAGATGTCGTCCTTGTGCTCGTAGCCGGGTTCGCGGGTGTGCACATGCACATCGACCATGCCGGGGAGCACGAGCTTGCCTGCGGCGTCGATCGTGCGCGTGGCCGCGATGTCGGTTCCGGCCGCGACGATGCCGGCGACCTTGCCGTCGGCGACGAGCAGGTCGGCGACGACCGGTCCTGCAGGGGTGACGACGGTGCCGCCGGTGATCTTCAGATCCACGCTCATCGCGCGACCTCCTCTTTGCTGACGGATTCTGTCTGAACGGATTCTGTGGTTATGGACTCGCCGATCGCGGGCGACGGCGAAGACCGGTGGATGAGATGAGCCGGCCGCACGTACCGGTCGAACCAGCCGACGATCACCGGCGTGGTCTGCTCCCAGTACACGTCGTACGCGGCGTAGTGGGTGGTGTGACGCTGCATGATGAGCTGCTTCGGACCGCGCGCGGCCTCGTAGAGCGCCTCGGCGTGATCGGTGGGAGTGGTCGCATCGCCCTCGACCCCGATCACGAGCAGCGGCGTGGTGAGGCGGGCCGCCGCCTCGATCGGCCGGTAGGCGATGATGCCCTCGGCGCACGCGAGCGGCACGGCGGTGGGGATGCGGTCGTCGACATCGGCCTTGATCTTCGTGGCGCGGCGTTCGGCCGTGGGGATCATGATCTCCTCGCGGGGATGCACGATCCGTCCCTCCCCTGTGGTGACGCGCTGGCGGCGGTCCTCCTCGAGCGACTTCTGGAAGTCGAGCCATTCGTACTCGCTGCGCATGCGGTGCAGCCAGTCCTCGCCGTCGGCGACGGGAACCTGGCTGACGGCAGCCTTGATGCGCGGATCGGCGTCGGCGAGGAGCACGGCGTTGCCGCCTCCGGTGCCGCCGGTGCCGAAGACCCCGATCGCGTCCGCGATCACGTCGTCGCGCGTGGTGAGGTAGGTCACGGCATTCACCAGGTCCTGCAGCTGCCAGGCCGGCGAGAGGTAGCCGCGGTCGCCCTCGGAGTCTCCGAAGCCGCGGTAGTCGATCACGAGCACGGCGAAGCCTGCTTCGACCAGGGCCTCGTGGTAGCGGACGTAGAGCTTGGCGTCCTTGAGCCCGAGCCATCCGGGCCCCTGCACGATCGCACGGTACGGTCCCTCGTGATCGGAGGTGCGCCACACGGCGGAGATGCGCTGACCCTCGCTGAAGTACGAGACGGGTGTGGTCTGCATGGATTCCTCTCGGCTGAACGCGGCGTCGCGATCGGCGATCTGCGCCGCTGCGGTGGGGCGCTACTCATCATCACCCATTTTGGATCCAGAATCCAGTATTGATTGGATCCAGTATCCGCGCTAGCATGACCGCATCACGTCGACCCGATTGGTCGACGCCGGTGGTCCCGACCTGGACTGCGAACGTGCTCTCTCTTGCGCCCTTCCCCTTCCTCGTCTTCCGGAGAAACATGCCTGCCACCGCCCGCGCCCTCGGCGCCGCCCCCGTCTTCGCCCTCCTCCTCGCCGCCGGATTGAGCGGATGCGCCGGTGCCCCCGCGATCTCGGCCGAAGCGCCAACGGCCCTGCCGACCGTGCTCGACAACTGCGGCACCGAGATCTCTCTCGATTCCCCGCCGCAGCGCATCCTCACCGTCAAGTCGTCGACGCTCGAACTCGCCCTGGCCCTCGGTGCCGGCGACCGCATCATCGGCTCCGCCTTCTCCGACGGTCCATTGCCCGAAGGCCTCGCGGCAGACGCCGAAGGCATCCCGGTCGTCTCCGACAAGGTGCCTTCGAAGGAGGCAGTGCTCGAGCTCGAACCCGACCTGGTGTTCGCCGGGTGGGAGTCGAACTTCTCGGTCGACGGCGCCGGCGAGCGCGCCGACCTGGAGCAGCTCGGCATCACCACCTATGTCGCCCCTGCCGCGTGCAAGGCGCCCGGGTACATGCCCGACCCGCTCACGTTCGACACGGTCTTCGACGGGTTCGCCGAGGCGGGCGAGGTGCTGGGCGAGGAGGACGCCGCGAGCGCGCTCATCGCAGAGCAGAGGAAGAAGCTCGACGCGGTCGCCCCCTCCGACCGCGGTCTCACGGCGCTCTGGTACTCCTCCGGCACCGACCAGCCCTTCGTGGGCGCGGGGATCGGCGCACCGCAGATGATCATGTCGGCGGCCGGGCTCGACAACGTGTTCGCCGATGTGCACGACACCTGGACATCGAGCTCGTGGGAGCTGATCGCCGAAGCCGACCCCGACGTGATCGTGCTGGTGGATGCCGCATGGAACACCGCCGCGTCGAAGGTCGCGCTGCTCACGTCGAACCCGGTCACCGCGCAGCTCGACGCCGTGAAGAACGGGCGGTTCGTGATCGTGGACTTCCCCGCGACCGAGGCGGGCATCCGCAACGTCGACGCCGTGGAGTCGATCGTGGCGCAGCTCGGAGAGCAGTGAGCGTCACCCTTCCGCTGCGGGCGGCGATCCCGGTCGCGGCGGCGCACACCCTGCGGCCGCGACGACGGCGCACCGCTTCGGCGATCGCGGTGCTGCTGCTCGTGCTGGCGGGCACGGTGGTCGCCGCGGTCGCGATCGGTCCGGCCGACATCATGCCCGCCGAGCTCGTGGCGAGCGTGTGGTCGCACCTGACCGGAACCACCAGCGACCTCACCCCCATCCGCGACGCGATCATCTGGGAGGGGCGCGTGCCCCGCGTGCTCACGGCCGCCGCGGTCGGAGGCGGCCTGGCCCTGTGCGGTGCCGTGATGCAGGCACTCACCCGCAATCCACTCGCCGACCCGTACCTGCTCGGTCTCTCCTCGGGAGCTTCGACCGGCGCCGTGATCGTCATCGTCCTCGGCGCCGCGGTGGCGCTGCCGTTCGCCGCCTTCGCCGGCGCGCTGCTCGCACTGGTGCTCACCTTGGGCCTCGCCCGTGCAGCCGGTTCCGCAGGCTCGACCGCCGTGGTGCTCGCGGGACTCGCCGTCTCGGCCGTGCTCGCCGCGTTGACCAGCCTCGTGATCTTCTGGAGCGCGACGAACGACAGCTACCGCGAGATCCTCAGCTGGCTGCTCGGCTCGCTCGGCGGGGCCGACTGGGCGGATGCGGCACTGGCCGGGGTCGCCGTGGTCGTCTGCTCCGTCCCGCTGCTGGCTGCGGCCCGGCCGCTGGACAGCCTCGTGCTCGGCGACACCGCGGCGGAGGCGCTGGGAATCCCGGTGACCCGGCTGCGCGTGCTGCTCTTCGTCTGCACGGCCCTGCTGACCGGCGCGCTGGTCGCGGTCAGCGGGTCGATCGGCTTCGTCGGGCTGATCCTGCCGCACGCGGTTCGGGCGGTCGTCGGCGCCCGGCATCGCGCGCTGCTGCCGGTCTCGTTCCTCGCCGGTGCGGTCTTCCTCATCTGGGCCGACACCATCGCCCGCACCGTGTTCGAGCCGCGCGAGCTGCCGGTCGGGATCGTCACGGCACTGATCGGCGGGCCGGTCTTCGCGGTGCTGATGCTGCGCATGCGGAAGAGCCGCGCATGACCGGGGCGAACGGACGCGGCCTCGATGCACGACGCATCCGCTTCGGCCACGGCGGTCGGATCCTGTGCGACGACATGCACATCACCGCTCCCGGTGGCGCGGTGACCGCGCTCCTCGGACCCAACGGCTCAGGCAAGAGCACACTGCTGCGCCTGATCGCCGGGACTCTGCGCGGCGAGGCCGATGCGCTCGAGCTCGACGGCGGGTCGCTCACGGCGATGCGGCGCCGTGAGCGTGCACGGCGAGTGGCCCTGGTCGAGCAGGAGTGGTCGGCAGCCGAAGGCATGACCGCACGCGACATCGTCGGCCTCGGTCTGCTCCCGCATCGAGGATGGCTGTCGTTCGAGAGCGAGGAGGCGGATGCGGTCGCCATCGATGCGGCATTGACGCGCGCAGGTGCGGTCGAGTTCGCGGAGCGCGACGCTGCGACCCTGTCCGGCGGCGAGCGCCAGCGAGTGAACCTCGCAAGGGCGCTGGCTCAACGACCGACGCTGCTGCTGTGCGACGAGCCGACGAACCACCTCGACATCCGCGCCCAGCTCGACGCGCTCGTGCTGCTCCGCTCGCTCGCCCGAGACGGCATGACCGTTCTGGCCGCGCTGCACGACCTCAACCACGCGGCGGCCTTCGCCGACCGCGTCGTGGTGATCGCCGACGGCCATGTGCAGGCAGCCGGTTCCCCGCAAGACGTGCTGACGCGTGAGCTCATCGCGCGCGTCTGGCACGTCGATGCCGAAGTGTTGTCGCGGCCGGGCAGTGATCGTCCGCTGATCGTCTTCGACGAGGAGCACGCTCTCACCCGCTGACCCGATCCGCGCACCCGCACGCCGACCGCGCAAGGGAAGATCAGCGGAGCGCGGCCTCCGCCGACGCGAACTGCGGAACCGACACGAATGCGCTCAGACGATGCGCGATCGCGCGCGCCTCGGCCTCCTGGTCTTCCCGCTCGTGGCAGGATTCGGACACTCCTGAGCCGCCACCGACCCCCGCCCCCGCAAGAACGCAGGCCTGCGCCGGCTTCCGAAGCTGGTCGAAGGTCATCGGCAGGGCGACGCACATGGTGTGCCCGCACAGCAGGTGCGCAAGCTCATGGACCACCACGTGCAGGCGATACCAGCGCGGATCCGACCGCCGCACAGGAATTCTCGCGCGATCACCGTCGAGGAGAACGAACCTGGGCACGGCCGCCCATTCGTCCTCGTCCAGGACGTCGACCTCGATATCCAGGCCCATCAGTGCGGACACCCGCTCCGTGATGCACTGCACACTCGCGCCGCACTCGACCTCCAACTCCTCGAAGAGCCGATCAACTCCACTTCGACCACTCATTTGTCCCTCACCCCTCGCATAGCCCGACCCCCTTTCGGCCGGACAACCCTCACAGTGGAGAGACGGTGATGAGGGCCCAGTCATTACGCCGAAAAGTTGGGAACTTTCGGCCAGTCTTCCGCGACGTCGGGCTATGACCTTTGGTGCGGGGCGGTCGAGACGGCTTCGAGTGCGGCCGCGGCGAGAGCGGTGGCGCTGTCGAGGTCGCGCATCCAGAGCTGACGCACCGGCGCGCGCAGTCCGGCCATCTCGAGGCCTTCGGCGAGGGAGTCGTCCTCCTCGGCGATGAGCCAGGCGTCGAGGAGCCCGCCCGTCGAACGCGAGCCGTAGTGGAGCCCGACCGCATCGGCGGTGGCGGGCAGGCCGACCGCAGCGAGGCAGGCGTCGGCCATGCCGCGAACAGGGGAACCGGCGATGATCGGCGACACCCCGATCACTGCTCCGGACGCGGCACGGATGGCCTCGGCGATTCCAGGAATCGTGAGGATCGGACCGAGCGAGACCACGGGATTCGACGGCGCGAAGAGGATGAGGTCGGCTGCTGCCAGTGCGTCTCGAACGCCCGGCGCCGGCGCCGACTGCGCGATGCCCGGCCAGTCGAACCCGTGCGCCGGAAGGGCCGCGCGATGCCGGGTCCACCACTCCTGGAAGTGCATCCGCCCCTGGTCGGTCGTGACGTGCGTGTCGACCTCGGCGTCGGTCATGGGCAGCAGTCGGATGCCGAGCGGCCATCGAGATGCGAGGCGTTCGACGACCTCGGTCACGGAGGCACCATCTCGGAGCCAACCCGTGCGGGCGATGTGCGCACCGAGGTCGAGATCGCCCAGGGTGAACCACGGCCACCCGGCGCCCCATGCGTGCAGCTCTGCGGCGACGCGCTCGCTCTCTCCTGCCCGCCCCCATCCGCGCTCGGTGTCGTTGACACCGGCGAGCGCGTAGATCATCGAGTCGACATCGGGCTGCAGCCGCAGGCCGCTGAGCCACAGATCGTCTCCGGTGTTGGCGATCACCGTGATCTCGGCCTTCGTTCCTCCCGAGGCATCCGGCCATCGTCGCCGTGCGGCCTCGCGAACCCCGACCACGAACTTCGACCCGCCGACGCCGCCGGCGAGCACGACGATGCGGGGGGCGCCGACAGCGGCATCGAAGAGACCGGTCATGAGGCGAGCACCAGCGGTCGGTCGACGAGCGCTGCGGTGCGCGGGCCCAGGCCTGCACGGCGTGCGGCTCGGAGGTGGTCGGCGTGATCGAGGTCTCGACGGAGGCCACTCAGCACGGGAAAGCCGACCTCGGCGAAGCCGGCTGCGCGATGCCCTGAGGCCGAGTCGGCCCCGAAGCACGGAGTCAGGTCGAAGCCCGCCCGAGCGGTCGCCAGCACGGTGCCGGTTCCTTCCGCATCAGGAACGAACGCCCGCGCATGCGACGACGAGAAGGCGAGCGCTCTGGCCAGCTCATCCGGCCTCAGCGCCGGCAGGTCGCCGAGCATCACCGCTCGTGGACGCATGTCGGGCGCCGCGCTCACTCCGAGTTCGATCGCCGCGGTCAGCCCCTCTCCACGGTCGCGCACCAGACGCACCCGTGGCAGCACACGCAGGGCGGTCGCGGTGACCTCGTCGCTCGTGACGACGATGACCTCGGCGACGCGTTCGCATGCCGCTGCGGCCTCGACGGTATCGAGGGCGATCGCTCTGGCGAGGGGTTCGCGCTCGACACCGGGGATCCGCAGGCGCGACTTGCCGAACTCGGCCCTCTTGATCGGGATCACCACGACCCACTCGCGTGCGGGCGCTCCCGGCAGCGGCACGCCGATTGCCGAACCCCGGATCATGTCACCCTCCTCAGCCGTGCAGCACGGCTGCGGTGTCGCGCAGATCGGCGGTGTCGCGCAGACGGGGCGCGATGTCGCGCTCGAAAAGCTGCAGGAAGCGCCGCTGGTCGTGGCCGGGCGCGTGGAAGACGAGGTGATTGAAGCCCCAGTCGATGTACTGCTGGATCTCGGCGGCCACGGCATCAGGGTCGTTTCCGACGATCCAGCGCTTGGCGATGGTCTCCAGCGGCAGGGCGTCGGCGGCCTTCTCCATCTCGACCGGGTCGGTGATGTCGTGCTTCTGCTCCTTCGAGAGCGACAGCGGCGACCAGAAGCGGGTGTTCTCCAACGCCGCCTCGCGAGTCTCCTCATACGAGAGCTTGATCTCGATCATCCGGTCGTAGTTGTCGAAGGAGCGCTCGGACTGCTCCAGCCCCTCCTTCACCGCGGGCAGCAGCTGGTCGACGTAGAGCTCCTGGCCCTTGCCCGAGGTGCAGATGAAGCCGTCGCCCGCGCGGCCGGCGTAGCGTGCCACCATCGGCCCGCCCGCGGCGATGTAGATCGGGATGCCACCCTCGGGGCGGTCGTAGATCGAGGCGTCGTGCGTCGAGTAGTACTCGCCGTCGAAGTTCACCCGGTCACCCGACCACAGCGCCCGCATCAGGCGCACCGACTCGCGCAGCCGCGCGTAGCGCTCCTTGAACTCGGGCCACTCCTGCTCGCCCGCGCCGCGGAATCCGGTCGCGATCTCGTTCAGCGCCTCACCCGAGCCGACGCCGAGGATGATGCGGTCCTGGTACAGGCAGCCCAGGCTCGCGAACGCCTGCGCGAGCACGGCCGGGTTGTAGCGGAAGGTCGGGGTCAGCACAGAGGTGCCGATGCGGATGCTCGTCGTGCGCTCTCCGACCGCCGCCATCCAGGTCAGCGAGAACGGAGCATGCCCGCCGGTGTGACGCCACGGCTGGAAGTGGTCGCTCGCGAACACGGACTGCATGCCGTGCGCCTCGGCCGCGACCGAGATCTCGACGAGCTCTCGCGGGTCGAACTGCTCCGCGCTGGCCTTGTATCCGAGGGTCAGTGTCATGTCGCATCCTTCTGTTCGTGTTCTGGCAGTTCGTGTTCTCTGAGGTCTGCCAGGGCGGCGGCGTATCCGTCGCGGTATCCCTGGTCGAGTGCTTCGGCGGTGCCCAGCCAGAAGAGGTCGCGCTCCGAGCCGCGCACGATCGTCGAAGCACCGGGAAGGCTGAGGGGACCGACGAGGTCCGCGCGTCCGCGCACCACAGCGACCGGGTTTCCGCTCGCCTTGCCCTTGACGAGGTCTGCTGCCGCAGCGAGCTCGTCGGCGACGCAGGGGGTCGTGACGCTGAGCACCTTGCCCGCCTGGTCGGTCGTGCCGCGGAGGTCGGCGATCATGTGCACACCTCCGCCGCCGATCGCGACGTCGGTCTGCCCTTCGCGCCAGGGGCGTCCGAGGGTGTCGCTGAGGATCACACCCACCTCGGCGCCGGTGGCCGCGCGCAGCCCTGCTGCGAGCGCACGCGCCGATCGGTCGGGGTCTTCGGGAAGCAGCAGCACCCAGCCGTCCGGGGTGTTGCTGGCGTCGACGCCCGCGGCTGCGGCGACCATGCCCAAGCGGTTCTCGACGATGCGCATGGTGTGCCCGCCGAAGGTGCGGGAGGCGACCAGGCGCACGGTCTCAGCGGTGATCGCCTCCTCGCGATCGGCGGCCTGCACGTAGCGACCTTCCGCCTTGGAGACGATCTTCGAGGTGACGACGAGGATGTCGCCGTGTGCGAGCTCGACGCCCGTGGCGACGATCAAGGACACGAGATCGTCGTCTGGCTGCACCTCGCCCATACCGGTGAGGGCGAAGACGGTGATCGCGGGGGCGCTCACGCGTGCACCTTCGGGAGCACGTCGCGGCCGAAGACCTCGACGAACTCCCGCTGGTCGGGCCCGACGTTGTGCAGGTAGATGCGCGTGAAGCCGAGGTCGGCGTAGCGCTGGATCTGTGCGCGGTGCACGTCGGGGTCGGCGGAGATGAGCATCGACGCCCGCATGTCGTCGGCCGTCACGCCGCGCACGAGCTGCTCGAAGTCGTACGGCGAGCGCACGTCACCCCGACGCATCCGGAGGCCCGCGATCGGCCATTCGGTGAGCGCGTTCGCGAGGGCCTGCTCTTCGGTCGGCGCCCAGGAGAGGCGCAGCTGGAGCACCTTCGGGAGGGTCTCGCGGTCGTGCCCCGCCTCCCGTGCCCCTTCGGCGAACCGGGCGAGCAGCGGCGCGAGGCGCTCCACTTCGGCGGAGGTCGTGATCAGGCCGTCGGCGTTCCGGCCGGCACGTCGTGCGGTGGCGGGCCCGGCGGTGGCGACGTAGACCGGCGGGGCTGCGGGCGGCATCGTCCAGAGACGAGTGGATTCCATCCGGAAGTGCTCACCGCGGTGGCGGGCGTCACGACCGGCGAGAGAGGCGGTGAAGAGTTTGCGGATCAGGTCGACGGCCTCGAACATGCGGTCGATGCGCTCGGCGGGCTCGGGCCAGTAGTCGCCGACGATGTGCTCGTTCAACGCCTCCCCCGAGCCGACGCCGAGCCAGGTGCGCTCCGGGTAGAGCGTCGCCAGTGTCGCCGCTGCCTGCGCTACCACCGCGGGGTGCGTACGGAAGCCGGGCGTGGTGACTCCGGGACCGAGGTCGCCGGTGGTGTGCGCACCGATCGCGCCGAGCATGGTCCACACGTGTGCGGCGTTGCGGTGGCGCGGCAACCAGGGCTGGAAGTGATCGGTGGCCATGATTCCGCGGAACCCGTGCGCCTCGGCGAGCACGCAGTTCTCGATCACGGCGGTCGGCTCGATCTGCTCGAGCATCGCGGCGTACCCGATGTGCATGACGGCCTCCTCACCTCTGCTGTTCCTATTGAATGGATACTGGATCCAAAAGTCAAGAGACAGATGAGTCCTGGCCACCGCGCCCGCTCGCGGCCTTCACAACCGGGTCACGACCTGGTCGAAACCCTCTCGATGCGGGCGAGGCGCGTCGCGGAGAACGCGTAGGCGCCGGCGACGGCGAGCGCCAGCAGTGCGCCGAGGACGGCGGCTGACGGGAACGGGGTGGCCCCCGCCCGAACGAGACCGATGACGGCTTGGACCGCGAAGAGGGCGGAGAGGACGCCGCTGGCGAGCGCCGTCGTCGTCATCCGCCACCACGGCCGGGGCTCCATAGTCTCGCCGGGTCCGCGGAACACTCTCGCGGTGAAGACCACCAAGGCGATGATCGCCAGCAACGACCAGGCATATCCGACGAAGACGTCCATCGCGGCGAAGACGATCCCGATCATCGGCAGGACGATCAGCGCTCCGACGACGATCCCCGCCTTGGCCGAAGGTGCTCGTAGCCGCATCCCGCCCTCTCCTCTCGCCGCGCACGACAGAAGACGTCATGCATACAGGACACTAGACGTTTCCGACAGCCGTGTCTGTCGACTGTTCGGAGGACAACCGCCGCGGGGAGAACGGGGCGCAGGGCGTCTCAGCGCTTCACCCGCCGCTTCTGCCGCTGCACGGCCAGGGTCACCGTCGCCGATCCCGCATCTGCCGGGACCGGGGTCGCGGCGAGGTCGGGGAGGCCAGCGGAGACCGTCTTGCGGGTGCGGCCGATCGCCCGGCGGGACAGCGCCCACTGCAGGCCGTAGCCGATCGCGAACACCATCAGCGTGAAGATCAGTGCCATCGCGGCCCCCTGATCCGGCGCATAGAGCTGCGCGGATCGCGGGTTGATCATCGCGTAGATGTACATCGACAGCGGGCGCGACGACGGGGTCGCGAGGAATGCCGGGAGGGTGAACTCGTTCGTGCCGAGAATGAACATCTGGATCCACACGGCCATCACGGTGGGCATCAGCAGCGGTGCGATGATGCGGCGGAACCCCTCGAATCGACTGGCTCCGCTGGTGAGCGCCGCCTCCTCCAGCTCCGGACGGATCTGGAGTGTCGCGCTGTACGAGGAGCGATAGGCGATCGACACCCGATACGAGTAGGCGATCACGAGGGCGAGCAGGGTGCCCGCGATCGGGATGTACGGGTTGATCACCATGAAGGTGAGGAACATCGCGAAGCCGGCGATGGTCGCGGGGATCGCGACCGACGACGACGCGAACAGGTCCATGGCCTTCACCCAGCCGGTCTTCTTGCTGCGTGCGATGCCGTAGGCGAGCACCGTGGCGAAGACCACGGCGATCGTGGCGCTGCCGCCCGCGATGATGACGGTGCGCCCGAGTGACACCCAGAACTCCGGGTCGGCGAGCACCGTGCCGAACGCTCCGAAGTCGGTGCTGCCGAGCATCGCATCCCACGAGAACGCCACAGGGTACGGAGTGATCGCCGCCCACAGCAGTGCCAGCAGCGGGAGGATGCCGGTGAGCAGCACGAACACGGCGACCAGCAGCATGACCGGGACCTTCCACGGCCCCATCCGCATGGTCGAGGGCCGGAAGCCCTTGCCCGACACCGACGCTCTTCGCTCGGCGTTGCGCGTGGCCCGCAGATAGATGGCGAAGGCGATGGTCGTGATCACGAGGAACACCAGGCCCCACGCGGCGGCCAGGCCGTACTGGGGCAGCTCGCCCGCGTTCGAGCTGATGAGCGTCCAGAGTTTGAGGGCGAAGATGTCGCGCCCCGATTCCTGGCCGAACAGCAGCGGCACCTCGAGACTTCCGAGGCCCAGGATGAAGGTGAGCACCGTCACGCCGAGGAGTCCCGGCCAGAGCATCGGCAGCGTCACGCGGCGCAGGGTCTGCGGCCAGGAGGCCCCGGACACCCGCGCCGACTCCTCGAGCGAACCGTCCATGTTCGTCAGGATGGGCACGATCATCAGGTACGGGAACGTGACGTTCGTGAGCGCCTGGATGAAGATCATGGTCGGGAACGCGTACGGGTCGATCGGCACGTCGCTCGCGAAGGGCAGCAGCCGGAGCATCTGGTTGAGCACACCCGACTCGGGCGACAGCATCAGCAGGTAGGCCTGCGCCTTCACGATCGGCGGGATGATGTACGGCACGATCACCAGCACCGAGATGAGGCGACGCCAGGGAGCGTCCGTGCGGACGGTGACCCAGGCGAGCCCGAAGGCCATCAGGAGCGTGAGCAGCGTGGAGCCGCCCACGAAGGCGCCGGTCGCGCCGAGCACTCCCCAGAAGTCTTCGCGCAGCTGCCACAGGGTGACGAAGTTGTCGACACCCCACTTCGCCGATGAGACGCCGAAGGGCAGGAACGGACCACGGAACGCGGTGATCACCTGGACGATCAGCGGTACCGCGAGAAGGATGAAGATGACCGCGCCCGAGACGATCATCGCGATCGTCATCGTGGTGGGACGCTTTCGCCCCGTGGTCCGTCCTGCCTTGAACATCGTTATCCGTTCAGCGCTTTGTCGGCGGCGTTGATCATCGCCTGCCAGTCGTCACGAGTGGCCTGCGTCTCGGTCTCGGCCCCGTTGTCGAGGCCGAGCAGCAGCGCGTCGGAGTTCGTCTTCATGAGCCCGGTGGACTCGGCGAACGTCGCGGCGGGGAGACCGGCGAACGGCACCTGGGTGCTGGCGAAGCGCTCGTCCGTCATGCGCAGCTTGATCCAGTCCGGGTCGAACGCGTTCCACAGGGTCCACAGCGCCGCACCCGGCTTGTTCTTGGCGTCGGAGTTCACTCCGGAGAACTGCGCCCAGACGCCCGCGTGCTCGAACGGCGAGACCTTCAGCGCCGGGTTCGGGTTGAACAGCGTCTGGTTCAGCGCGATCGGCACGTCACCGCTCGACAGCGGCGCACCCTGGTCCTCCAGCAGCTTCAGGTTGCCCGACGACATGAGGTCGTCGATCAGCGAGACCATCTTGTCTTCGCCCTCGGCCATGCCGTAGCCGGCGAAGACCACCGCGTTGTAGCCGGCGACCGACACCTTGTCCTTGTACTCGGGGGCGAGCAGCCCGTCGAGCGTCTCGGGCACCGTGGTCACCTTGTCGGTGTTGTACTGGATGAGTGTGCCGTTGATGCTGTCCGGCATGAGCTCGGGAGCGCCGATGGTTAGGAACTCCTTCGGGACGCCGAAGCTCTCCCAGTCGACCTTCTCCCAGAAGCCCTCGTCGTACATCGCGGCCATCGAGGTGATCGAGCCCGACACCACATCGGTGTTGCGCGAGCCGGTGGCCTTGGCCGAGATGATCGCCGGGGAGAGGTTGTAGGTCAGCCCCCTGGTCTCGACCTTGATATCGGGGAAGCGCTTGTTGAACTGCTCGATCACATCGGGCGACAGCTCGTACCAGTCCCAGATGACCAGCGTGCCGCCGTCGGCCTTCTTGGCCTCTTCGTAGAGGGTGTCGAGCTGCTTGTCGACCTCGGGCCAGTAGTCGTCGTAGAAGTTCTCGCAGCGGGTGATGGCTCCGATCTCCGCGGCATCGCAGGTGGCCGAGGCGGCGTCGCCCTTGAGCGCGCTGTCACCGCCGGCGGCCTCGGTCGACGTGTTGCATCCGGTCAGGGCGAGCGCGAAGACCGCCGTGATGGCGACTGCTCCCAGTGTTCTCTTCATGATCTGAATGTCCTCTCTGACATCAGGTGTGTGATTGCGGGTGTGGTGCGGGATTGCGTCAGGCGCCCAACACGCGGCAGGCGCGCGGGACCAGTTCGAGGAAGACCCTGCCGCCCTCGGGCGGCGTCGCCTGCGGTGCGCCTCGGCCGACGATCGTGGCGACCGACTCGCCCTCGGTGAGCACCTCGGCCTCGTACTCGACGATCTCGCCGAGGAACTCCACGCGGACGATGCGCACGGGGAGCACGTTGGGGCGGTCGACCGCGGTCTCGTGCCAGCGCACGGTCTCGGGGCGGAACGTGAGTGTGACCTGATCGCCCGTCGACACGTCGTCGGGGACGGGCGCCTGCAGCCGGGCGCCGAGCGCCTCGACCACCGCGTCACCTGCACCATCGCGGTCGATCACCACGGCGGGGATCATGTTCGCGCGGCCCACGAAGTTCGCCACGAACCGATCAGCCGGCTGGTCGTAGAGTTCACGGGGCGTGGCCTCCTGCACGATCCGTCCCTCGTTCATCACGGCCACGCGGTCCGACATCGACAGCGCCTCGGACTGGTCGTGCGTGACGTACAGCGCACTGATGCCGAGGGTACGCTGCAGGCTCCGCAGCTCGTTTCGCATGGTGTCGCGGAGCTTCGCGTCGAGGTTCGACAGCGGCTCGTCGAGCAGCAGCAGCCGCGGACGATGAGCGAGCGCGCGGGCGAGGGCGAGTCGCTGCTGCTGACCGCCCGACAACGCGGTGGCCGGGCGCTGGGCGAGGTGGTCGAGCTGCACGAGCTCGAGCGCTTCCATCGCCCGCTTGCGCGCCTCCTGCTTCGGCAGACGGGAGCCGGCGACCTGCAGCGGGAAGATCGCATTGGCGAAGACCGTCATGTGCGGCCAGATCGCGTAGTTCTGGAACACCATGCCGATGTCGCGCTTGTCGGGCGACACGTGCTCGGTGCCGGTCGACAGCACTCCGCCGTCGAGCGAGATGACGCCGCCGTTGCTCCGTTCGAGTCCGGCGACACAGCGCAGTGTGGTCGTCTTGCCGCATCCCGAGGGCCCGAGCAACGAGTAGAACGTCCCGGGCTCGATCGTGAACGTGACGTCCTTGACGACGGGAACGGCCGCGCCATCCAGCTCGTAGTCCTTCTTCAGGCCGTCGACGACGAGTCTTCCGCCTCCGGGTCTCTCGTTCATCGGGGCCTTCTCCTGCTTCTTCGTTCTGGATGTTGGATCCACTGCGATCGCCGCCATCATCGTCCCTCTCTCACAACAGAACCCGCCGTCTGCGGGGCGGCCGGTGCACCCCAGGGCCGCGGTTTCTCGAAGAACACCACGACCACCGCGCACACCGCGAACGCGATGGCCGAAAGCAGCAGCGACTGCGACATGGCAGTCGCCAGCCCGATTCCGTCCTTCCCCGACAGCTCGCTGCCCGGGTGGATCGCCCCTGGCGCGAAGCCGGTGATGTGCGCGGCGAGCGTCACGTTCATCAGCACGGCCAGCAGCGCCGATCCGATCACCGAGCCCATCTGCCTGGTCGTCGAGTACACGCCCGATCCTGCTCCCGCCTGCGTGTGCGGGAGATTGCGCGTGGCGGTCGATGCGAGCGGACCGAACATCCCGGACACGCCGACCCCGAGCAGAGCGGAGGGAAGGAGAAGGAGCCAGAAGGGAGCATCGAGCGTCATCGTCGCCGCGTACCAGGCCATGGCCGCAGCCGAGATGACGAAGGCCGCGAACGTCACCCACCGCGGTCCGATCCGGTCGCTCAGCTTGCCGACGAACGGACCGAGCACACCAGAGACGACCGCCATCGGGGCGAGCATCAGAGCCGCGAGCGTCGGGTCGAGCCCGCGGGCGACCTGGAAGTAGAAGGCGAGCGGCACGGGCATCGCGGTGATGCCCACACCGACCAGGAAGATCGTGGCGTTCGCGACCGAGAAGTTGCGGTCGCGGAACAGGCTGAGGGGCATGAGGGGTTCGGCGCGGTTGAAGCGCTGCCACACGACGAACAGCACCAGCAGCATGACGCCTGTGACGATGACGCCCCACACGGTGACCGGGCCGAACATCACGCCCCAGTCGTACACCTCGCCCTCCTGGATGCCGAACACCAGCAGGAACAGGCCGAGACCGGACAGGGCCACGCCGATCCAGTCGAAGCGGTGCTGGTGTCCCTCCAGGTTCGGCACCAACCGCCAGGCGACGACGAACGCGATGATCCCGACGGGCACGTTCACGAAGAAGATCCACTCCCACCCGACGGTGTCGGTGAGCACGCCGCCGAGGATCGGACCGACGAGCGTCGCCAGCCCTCCGACCGCGCCCCACGCGCCCATGGCCTGACCGCGACCACGCGGCGGGAACACCCTCGCGATGATCGCCATGGTCTGCGGCGTCATCAGGGCGGCGCCGAAGCCCTGCACGGCTCTGGCCGCGATGAGCATCTCGATGCTGCCGGCGAGACCGCAGGCGAGCGAGGCGAGCGTGAACAGCACGAGCCCTGCGAGATAGACCCGCTTGGGGCCGAAGCGATCCCCCAGGCGACCGGTCACCAGCAGCGGAACCGCGTAGGCGAGCAGGTAGGCGCTGGTGACCCAGATCACCGTGGTCAGGTCGGCGTCGAACGCCGCCAGGATGACCGGGTTGGCGATCGCCACGATCGTCGTGTCGACGAGGATCATGAAGAAGCCGATGCACAGCGCCCACAGGGCCGGCCACGGCCTAACTGTCTGAGTCATGGATCGCTTTCGGGAGAGATCGTCATGGGTCGGGAGCCGGTGTCCGTCCACTCAGCCCCTTATGTGGAGGACGGACACCGGAGTTTCCGGGAAGCGGTCAGGCGCCTGCGGCAGGGATGCCGACGACGGGTTCTCCCAGCAGCGGAGTCGAGACCGCGTAGATGCCGTGGTTGGCGAAGAGCCAGATCACGTTGCGGTCCCACTCGACGAAGATGCCGTGCACGGGAGCGGCGAGGTCGTCGTCGTCCTTGAGGCCGATCGGCGGGACGAAGTACGCGCCGACCTTCGGGTTCTCCGGGTCGCGCACGTCGAAGATCTGCAGACCAGCGGCATAGAACGCGTAAGGGATGACTCCGCCGTGCGGCGTGCCCGTGTTGGTGAAGTAGCCCGAGCGCTTGGGACCGAACGATCCACGGCGCTGTGCCCAATCGGTGAACTTCGCCTCCGCTGGCGGCGTCGGGCGAGGCAGCGTCCGAACGACCCGCGGGTTCGTCGGGTCGCTCACGTCGATCTGGTAGATCTCCTTGGCGGGCTCGTAGCAGTCGGTGTTCATCGGGTAGCCAGAGACGTAGACGTATCCCGTCTCCTCGACCTGAGTGGTGTCGACGTTGTCGCCCTCGGTGCCGGCGACGCTGACCGGGAGGTGGCACCAGCCGACGTGGTGGATGTTCGCGGGGTCGGACACGTCGAGGACGAAGAAGCCCTGCCCGCCCTGAGCGGCGTAGCCGTACTTCCACCCGGACTCGACCGAGCGCGGCAGGAAGATGCCCATGCGGGAACCGAACCACGAGGTCTTGTTGTTCCAGCGCTCGTTGTCGGCGAGGTACTCGGAGTCCGCCTCCTCGCCGGCGCGGGAACCGGGCACCCACCAGTTCGAGAGCAGTTCGGGCTTCGCGGGGTCGGACACGTCGTAGGCCGCGTGCCCCGCCGTCCACAGCGTGGTCTTGTACGGCTGGTTGGTGAAGGTGTTGTCGGGCGCGGTCGCCACGAACAGGTACTTGTCGCCGTAGTAGACCGGCAGGTCGAGCACTCCGTTGCCCTCCTGGATCTCGTCCGGTCCGTGATTCGGGTCGGTGGAGACCTCGGTGAGAAGAGTCCAGTCGCGCGGGCTCGGGCCGTTCATCTCCCAGGTGCGGAAGCCGCGCAGGCCCTCCCACTCCTTGAGCTGGCCCTCGACGGTGTCGTCGATCCACTTGTTGGCGACGCGCCCCTTGAGGAAGTACCGCGGGGTCTCGCTCGCCTGGATCGCGATGTGCTTTCCGAGCTTCTGGTTCCACTGCACCGTGGTGGCGCCGAACTGCGGGCGAGGGTCATCCCAGCCCCACTGCTCCTCGTCGACGATGGTGAGGTCGCGAGGGTCGGTGATGTCGTAGAGCTTCCAGTGGTTGCCGCCGCCGTAGTGCAGCATGAGGCGTCGGCCGTCCCAGTCGTAGATGCACTGCCACGAGTGGCTGGTGTTCACCACGATCGGGTAGAACGCCTCGGCCTTCGCGTTGAGCGTGTAGGTCTCGGGGTCGCGGTAGTCGAGCTGCCCCGGCCAGTCGACGAAGACGTCGCGAGGCACCGACGGCGTGTGCTCCGGCGGCAGGAAGGTGCCGTCCGGCTGCATTCCCCAGCTGGAGGGATCGGGATCGGCCGGTTCGCCCTCGACGCGCTGGAAATCCTCCGGGCGGTACTTCTTCGCATCGGGCACGTAGGGAG
>JBOGEI010000059.1:0-20045 GCA_050701935.1 Microbacterium sp. | reverse complement strand
GGTGTGGGAGGGCTCGAACCTCCGCAACACGTACTCGCCGAGTGCCACGACCAAGACGCAGGCAGTGACGGTGCAGACCTCTGAAACCGCCTACACCTACCGCATCCGCGCGGAGAACAAGGCCGGCTGGGGCGAGTGGAGCCCGATGTCGGCGCCGCGGCGTGGCGTGAACAAGCCGGCCGCGCCCACGCTCTCGTCGGTCACCCCGGGCGACCGCTCGCTCACGCTCGGCTGGTCAGCCGGCGCTCTCAACGGGGCGTCGAAGTCCGAGGTGCAGTACCAGTACTCCGTCAACGGCGGCAGCAGTTGGGCAGCGATGCCGGGCAACGACGTCGTCACCGGGCTCGCGAACGGCACGAACTACAACGTGCGCGTGCGTGCTGTCTCGACCGTGTCGGGCACGACCTACGCGAGCGACGCCTCGAATCAGATGTCAGGCAACCCGTACGGGCCGCTGAAGCAGCCGTCGGTCACCGCGAGCCAGAACGCGAAGAGCGTGACGTTCGGATGGAATGCGGCACCGGCGGCGAACGGCCGCGACATCAAGACGGTCCGCATCCGGATCGACGGCGGCGGCTGGTCGAACGTCGGTGCGAGTGGCAATACGACCGTGGGCGACGGCTATAGCCAACGCCACACGATCGACGTGGAGGTGACAGATACCGAAGGGCAGAAGATCACCCGGTCCGAGGCCGGAACCTCCGGCGCGAAGCCGAACCCCCGAGCCTGGGTCACCTCGACCGGCAACGCGAACGGTCAACCCGGCTGCAGCGACGGTACCTGCGCGTACTTCTACCTCAACGCGCAGGACTTCGATCCGGGGCAGACCATCACGGTCCAGTGCAACAACAACGACGCGACCTATGGCGGCGTCTGGGGCGGCCCCTACTCGATCACGATGGACGGCAACGGCAGCTACGGCGGCCGGCTGGGCTGCTACCTCGGCAACCGCCGCGGCGTGATCGAAGCCTGGGTGATGGTCAACGGCACCGGCTTCGAACACCGCGCCTGGCAATGATGCGCTCACCTTTCTCGACATCCGAAGAACAAGGAACGACACCCTCATGACAATGACTCCCGAGCAAGCCGCCTGGTTCCAGGGCACCTTCCAGCGCCTCGTCGACAACATCGACAAGGCCGTGCAGGGCAAGCAGGAGATCGTCGGACTCGTGCTGGCCGCGATGCTGGCCGAGGGGCATGTGCTCCTCGAAGATGCGCCGGGTACGGGCAAGACGAGCCTCGCCAAGGCGCTCGCCGCGACCGTGCAGGGCACCAGCACGCGCATCCAGTTCACCCCCGACCTGCTGCCGTCCGACGTCACCGGTGTGACGATCTACGACCAGCAGTCGCACAAGTTCGAGTTCCACAAGGGCCCGATCTTCGCGTCGATCGTGCTGGCGGATGAGATCAACCGCGCATCGCCCAAGACGCAGTCGGCATTGCTCGAGGTCATGGAGGAATCGCGGGTCACGGTCGACGGCGTCACGCACGAGGCCGGTCGTCCGTTCCTCGTGATCGCCACGCAGAACCCGATCGAGCAGGCCGGAACGTACAAGCTGCCCGAGGCTCAGCTCGACCGCTTCCTGATCAAGACCTCGATCGGCTACCCCGACCTCGCCGTCACCGAGAGCATCCTCGCCGGAGCATCCGACCGCAACCCGTCGGCAGGTCTCGCCGCGATCATCACGACGAGCGCCGTCGCCGATATGGCAGACCTCGCCGCCACCGTTCACGTCGAGCCCGCTGTGCTGCGCTATGTCGCCGAGCTCGCCGAGGCCACCCGTGAGGATGGTGCGATCCGGCTCGGTGTCTCGGTGCGTGGCGCGATCGCGATGGTCCGCCTCGCAAAGGTGTGGGCTGCGGCGCAGGGACGCCACTTCGTGCTCCCCGACGACATCAAGGCACTCGCGCGTCCGGTCTGGCAGCATCGTCTGCTGCTCGACGCCGAGGCCGAGTTCGCCGGCACGAGCAGCGACGTCGTGATCGCTCGCGTGCTCGACGGGGTGGCCGCACCCCAGGCCAGAGCGGCGGCCTGATGACCGCGGAGGCCCTTCAGGCGTCGACGCCGCAGACGGAACGCGACGCCGGATGGCGTGACATCGCGGCCGTCGTCGGTGCGCGCATCCTGACGCGCCTCCGCAAGATCGCCTCGGCGATCCGTCCACTGGCCTGGGTGCTGATCGCCCTCGCCGTCGGCTTCTGGGTGCTCGGGCAGATTGCCGGGTGGTCGGAGTTCACCATCGCGGCAGTGGTCATCGCGATCGCCGTCGCCCTGTGCGCGCTGTTCCTGATCGGCCGCACGGCCTACGACGTCGCGCTCGACCTCGCGCGTACCCGGGTGGTCGTGGGAGAGCGCGCGGTCGGCGCGCTGACCCTCGCCAACCGCGGCACCAGGGCGATCCTGCCCTCGCGCGTCGTGCTCCCCGTCGGCTCCGGTCGCGGCGAGTTCGGCATCCAGCGGCTCGCGCCGGGGGAGGAGGCGGAGGAGCTCTTCGCGATCCCGACCCAGAAGCGCGGCGTGGTCAAGGTGGGGCCGGTGAGCGTCGTGCGAGGCGACCCGCTCGGCCTCTTCGAAAGGGCGCATCGCCGCGACGACCCCGTCGACCTGTTCGTGCATCCGCGCACCGTGCTTTTCGACGGCCAGTCGCTCGGCTATCTGCGAGACCTCGAAGGACTGCCGGCCGCCGACCTGTCTCGTGACGATGTGTCCTTCCACGCGCTGCTGGAGTACCAGCCGGGAGACGACCTGCGCCATGTGCACTGGCGCTCCACCGCGCGCACCGGCACGATGATGGTCCGGCAGTACGAGGAGACCCGGCGTTCGCACTTCGTGATCGGCCTGTCGCGGTCGCTCGCCGAATACACGACCGCCGACGACTTCGAGCTCGGGATCTCGGCCGCGGGGTCGATCGGTCTTCGCGCGCTCCGCGACTCGCAGCGCGTCGACATCCGCGTGCAGGGGCGTGAGCTGCCTTCAGGCACAGGCAAGCAGCTGCTCGACTCCCTCTCGGCCGTCGAGAGCAGCAAGGCGAAGGAGGGCGGGATCGCCGAGCTCGCCGGAGTCGTGTCCGCCACGATGCCGCTCGCGAGCGTGGTCGTCCTGGTGTGCGGGGCCCGAGTGCGTTCCGAAGATCTCCGTCTCGCCTGCGCGCGCCTTCCTTTCGGTGCCAGGGTGCTCGTGGTCGTCGCCGACACCACGGCGTCCGCCCCGGCGCTTCGACGCATCGGCGATGCCGACGTCGTCACGATCGGTGCGCTCGAACAGATCCCGCTCGCTCTGCAGAAGGTGCTCGCATGACCGCGCCCTCCACCGCGTCCGGTGCTCTCTCCGTGCGTCGCTGGATCCTCGACCTGGGAGCGACGGCGCTCCTGGTCGTCACCGCCCTCATCGGCTTCTGGCCGACGTTCGCCGGTCCTTCCTTCCTCCCGGCCGTGGTCGGCGGCATCCTGATCGGTCTCGCGATCGCGGCCGTCGCGACCTGGCGGCGCTGGGGCATCCTGATCATCACCGCTCTCACGGTCGCCGCATACTTCGTGTTCGGCGGCGCTCTCGCCCTGCCGCACACGGCGATCCTCGGATTCGTCCCGACCCTCGAGACCCTCCAGAAGCTCGCGCTGGGCACCGTCACCGCCTGGAAGCAGATGCTCACGACCGTCGCCCCGGTGGCAGCGGCCGACGGGCACCTCATCGTCCCGTTCCTGTTGGCGCTCGCGGTCACGACCTTGACCGCCTCGCTCGCACTGCGCCTGTCGCAGGTGGCCTGGGCGCTGATTCCCGCCGGCGTGCTGCTCATGCTCGTGATCGCGCTCGGCACGCCCGAACCCGCCTTCCCCCTCGTGCAGGGGCTCGTGTTCGCGGTCGTGAGCATGTCGTGGCTCGCGCTGCGGCAGCTGTGGGCCCCGCAGAACACGGCCGTCTCGGTGAGCGAGGTCGATCCCTCCCGCGCGGCCCACATGCGCACCCGTCGCCTGCTCGCCGGTGTCGCCGTGCTGGCCATCGCCGGGGGTGCCGGCGTCGCCACGAGTGCGGTCGCGACCCCCGCGCAGCCTCGGCACGTGTTCCGCGACGTCATCATCCCCCCGTTCGACATCCGCGACTATCCGAGTCCGCTGCAGGCCTTCCGCAAGAACGTGCGCGACGAGGCGGACAAGACGCTCTTCACGGTGCAGGGTCTGCCCAAGGGCGCGCGCGTGCGCACGGCCGTCATGGATCAGTTCGACGGCATGGTCTACAACGTCACCGATGGCGGAGCCACCTCATCGAGTGCTTTCACACCGCTGCGCTCGAACATGTCACCCGATGCCGCAGGGGTGCCGGTGACCCTCAACATCGCGATCGACGCCTACCGGGGAGTGTGGGTGCCGACCGCGGGCGAGCTGTCGGAGATCAGCTTCTCGGGCGACGACGCCGAGCAGCTGCGTCGCAGCACGTACGTGAACACCGCGACGGGTACCGCGGTCGCGACGACGAAGCTGACCAAGGGCGACGAGTACACGGTGGACGCCGTGATGCCGAACGTGCCGGACGACGAGCAGCTGGCAGAGGTGGGGTTCGGCAAGGTGTCGATGCCGAAGCCCAGCAACGTGCCGGAGGAGCTCACCGCGCTCGCGGCCGAGACCGTATCGGGGGCCGAGACGCCGATCGAGCAGGTGCGGGCCTTGGAGAACCTCCTCTCCAAGGACGGCTTCTTCAGCCATGGACTGGAGGGAGAGGTCATCTCCCGGGCCGGTCACACCGCCGAGCGCATCTCGACCCTGGTCGGCGGAGAGCAGATGATCGGCGACGACGAGCAGTACGCCGTCGCCATGGCGCTGCTCGCCGGGCAGATCGGCATCCCGGCCCGAGTCGTCATGGGCTACTACCCCGATGAGGAACAAGCGGGCGACGCCGTGTTCGCCGCCACAGGTGACAACGTGCACGCCTGGGTCGAGGTCAACTTCGAGGGCATCGGATGGGTCGCCTTCAATCCGACCCCTCCCGAAGACCAGGTGCCCAACGACCAGAACACGAAGCCGCGGGTCGATCCGAAGCCGCAGGTGCTGCAGCCGCCGCCCCCGCCGCAGGAGCCCGTCGACCTGCCACCCACCCTGCCCGATGACCGCGAGGGCGAAGACGAGACCCTGAACATCGCCGGCATCATCGGCGCGATCCTCGCGATCGGCGGCATCTCGCTCGCGGTCATCGCCCTGCTCGCATCGCCGTTCATCGTGATCGGTGCGTGGAAGGCGGCGAAGCGTCGTTCCCGTCGCGCTGCCGCTCGTACCGCTGACCGGATCAGCGGCGGATGGGACGAGCTGACCGATCGTGCTGTCGACTACGGCGCGCGCCTCACCCCCGGGGGCACGCGCACCGAGGAGGCAGCGGTCGTGGCCTCCGCCCTCACGGTGCCGCAGGTGACCGCGCTCGCCGAACGCGCGGACGCCGACGTGTTCGGACCGGCGGAGCCGAGCCCGCAAGACGTCGAGTCGTTCTGGCGCGAGGTCGACGTGATCGTCGGCGGACTCGGAGAAGATGCCGGCTTCTGGAAGCGCATCAAAGCGCGGTTGAGCGTGCGGTCGCTGATCGGCGGCACCGCGATCTCGAGCGGATTCCAGAATCTGAAGGAAGCTGCGGCCGTGCGCGTCCGCCGCGAACCTGGCACCATCAAGAACAGCACGACGCCCCCGTCCTCCGAGAGCGAGACCCCATGACGCAGCCCGCGCCCGATCAGATCGCGCCGGTTTCCCGTCGCGCGGTCGCCTACCTCATCGACGCTCTGATCGCCGGGGGCCTCGCGATCGTGCTCGGCGGTGGCCTCCTCGTCGCCGCCTCGCTCGCCGGCAGCGTCGAGGGAAGCCTCAGTGTCCTGCTGATCGGCGGTCCCGTGGTCAGCCTGGTGCTCCTGGGCTGGTTCGTCGTCTACACGGTGATGCAGACCGGTGGCGGCTCGATCGGCATGCGCGCCCAGGGGCTCCGACTGGCCTCAGCGGTCGACGGGAGCCCGCTCGGCTTCGCGCGCACGCTGCTGCGGAATGTCATCTTCGGTCTCGCCGCGTCCGTCGTCGTCGGCTACTTCACCCCGCTCTTCGACGGCTCCGGTCGATTCCAGGGGTGGCACGACAAGGTCGCCGGATCCCTGATGCTGGATGCGCGCGTGTCGGGCTCCCTCGGACCGACGGCTGTCGCGTCCGCCGCGGTGCCTGCTTCCGCCGCTCCGGCCGGTCCCGCCGTTCCGGCTGTTCCGGCCGCGCCGGCGATCCCGGGCATCCCGCAGCCCGTGTCGGTTCCAGCTCCCACTCCGGCTCCGGTCGCTTCGCCTGCTCCGACCTCGGCCCCCATCCCTCCGCGGCCCGCGGCCCCGGTGGCTCCGGTGGCCGATGCGGGGTCGCTCATCGCCTTCGTCCCCGGCATCACACAGGACGCACCTGCCCGGCCGACGCCGGCTGCGGAGCCCGCGCTCGACGCGACCATCCAGCAGCATCCGTCTGCGCCGTCTGCGCCTGCTGCCCCCGCGCCTGCCGTCGAGCCGCCAGCTCTCGCGCCCGCAGCCCCGGTCGCGGTCGATGAGGACGATCTGGAAGACACCCGCATCAGCGTGCCGGGACACCGTCTCGTCTTCACCTGGGACGACGGCACACGCGTGTCGGTCTCGCGGCGCACGATCTTCGGCCGCAATCCCGCGCCCGAAGACGGTGCGACTCTCGTGCCCGTGCGCGACGAGACGCTCTCGCTCTCGAAGACGCACTTCGAAGCGGCGGCCGAGACCTCCGGCGGGTGGGTGCTGGACCGGCACTCCACGAACGGCATGACCATCGTTCGCGGAGGGCAGCGGATCGCCTGTCCTGCTGGCCAGCGCGTGCCGGTGCGGCTGGGAGATGCCATCGAGATCGGCGACCGCATCGTGACGATCGGCGGATACGCATGAGGCCGGGACTGATCGTCTCCACCGGGTCGGCGACGCATCCGGGACTGCGGCGCGCACTCAATGAAGACGCCCATCTGGCGTCGGCTCCGGTCTTCCTCGTCGCCGACGGGATGGGCGGACACGAGGCCGGCGAGCGTGCGAGCGCCGCCGTCATCGCCGAGTTCGCGCGCTACATCGGACGCCCGTCGCTCGCGCTTGACGACGTCCGTCATGCCCTCTCCCTGTCGAGGGAGAGCGTCGAGGAGCTGTCGACCTCAGGCAACGGACGTGCGGGGACGACGCTCAGCGGTGTGGTGATCGCCTCGGTCGACGGCATGGGCTACTGGCTCGCGCTCAACATCGGAGACTCGCGGACCTATCGCTTCGCCGACGGCGAGCTGGAGCAGATCAGCGTCGACCACTCCGTGGTGCAGGAGCTGATCGAGTCGGGTGAGCTCACCGCGCAGGATGCTCTGTCCGACCGCCGCCGGAACATCATCACGAGGGCCATCGGGGCGAGCAGCACGGGAGACGCCGACTACTGGATGTTCCCCGCCGAACAGGGCGACCGGATCCTGGTGTGCTCGGACGGACTCACCTCCGAGGTCTCGGACGCCCGCATCCGTGAGGTTCTGAAAGCCGAGTCTGATCCGCAGAAGGCCGCAGATGCGCTCACAGCCGATGCGGTCGGCGCCGGGGGCAGGGACAACATCACCGTCCTCGTCATCGACGCCGTCTCGGTCGCCTCGCGACCGGGCACGCTCATGGCCACCGATACGGACATCGATCTGGACACGCGTCCACGAGAAGCCGCAGCAGGAGGGGTTCGCTGATGCAGACCATCTACCGACCGGGACAGTGGTACCTGATCGTCATCCCCGGGGCGCTCGTCGCCCTGCCGCCCGACGTTCCGGGCGACGTCGTCACCCGGCTGTGGGAGCGGATGCCGGAGGAGAAGACCCTGGCGACCGTCGTCGACGTGCTCACCACGCACGTCGGCGGCTCCTTCACCTCGCTGCCGTCGTTCGTCGCTGCGGTCGCCGAGGGCGCCGATGTGCGTATCGCCCTCCGCGGCGAGGTGTCCGCACACGTCGCCACGCCGGCCGAGTCGCTCGAGCTCTCCGGAGCCGAGGTGACGACCTGGAACGAGCGGTTCATCGGCGGTGCGACGAAGGTCGAGATCACCGTCGAGACGACGGACGAGGGCGACGGCCTCCCCGTGCAGAGCGGCATCGTGCGGGCCGCGGCTGTGAGCGCCGAGCTCGAGTCGAGCGACGCCGACCCGCTGCCGGCCGCACTCGGACCGGCCCCTGTCGTGGCTGCAGCTGCTGGCGCGTTCGTGCCCGCGTCCGTGCAGGCAGCCGTCGAGCCCGAGCCAGAGCCCGAGCCCGAGCCCGAGCCCGAGCCTGAGCCGGAGCCCGAGCCGGAGCCGGAGCCTGAGCCGGAGCCGCTCCCGGTGATCGAAGACGCCTTCCTGCCGCCCAACGAGGCGACGCTCGCTCCTCCCGTCGACGACGACTTCGACCAGCTGTGGGGCGCGACCGTGCACTCGGCCGGCGCCCCGGCTCCCGCGCCGGTCGTGCCGATCGCCGTCGAGGGCGACCACGACGGCGCGACCGTCTCGGCAGCAGACCTCCGCGCGCTCCGCCAGCAGCCGCCGGTCGCGAACGACGCCCCGACCGAAGTGCTCGATGTCGCCCCGGCAGCGGTGGCTGCGGCAGCGGTCGGTCGCATCCGGCTGTCCACCGGTCAGGTGGCTTCGCTCGATCGCACCGTGATCATCGGTCGCCGCCCGCGATCGACGCGCGCCTCGGGTGCCAACCTCCCGCACCTGATCGCCGTCGAGAGTCCGCAGCAGGACATCTCTCGCAGTCACCTCGAGGTCAGGCCGGAGGGTGACACCGTCGTGGTCATCGACCTGCACACCACGAACGGATCCACCCTGCTCCGCCCCGGTGCAGACCCGGTCCGGCTGCACCCCGGCGAGCAGACGCTCGTGCTCTCCGGCGATGTGGTCGACCTCGGCGACGGCGTGACCGTCGCGTTCGAGGACCTCCCGTGACGCGTCGCCCCTCACCGCCACCGGATCTTCCCGGCTTCACCTATGTGGAGCCGTTGGGCACCGGTGGCTTCGCCGACGTGTTCCTGTACGAGCAGGAGATGCCGCGCCGCCGTGTCGCGGTGAAGGTGCTGCTCGCCGACCGCATCTCCAGCGCCTCGGCGCAGGAGTTCGCCGACGAGGCGAACGTCATGGCGATGCTGTCCACGCACCCCGCGATCGTCACGATCTACCAGGCGGGTGTCGCCGGCGACGGCCGTCCCTATCTGGTGATGGAATACTGCCCGCGGCCGAACCTCCAGCTCCGCGCGCGGAAGGATCCGTTCTCGGTCGCCGAGGCCCTCCGCGTGGGCGTGCAGGTGGCGGGAGCGGTCGAGACGGCGCACCGCGCCGGCGTGCTGCACCGCGACATCAAACCGGCCAACATCCTCGTCACCGAGTACAACCGGCCGGCACTCACCGACTTCGGCATCGCGTCGACGACGGGTGCCACCGGCGAGGCATCGGGCATGTCCATCCCGTGGTCGCCGCCTGAGTCGTTCGCCGAGCCGCCGCAGAGCGGGCCCCGCACAGATGTCTGGGCGCTGGGGGCGACTCTGTACACGCTGCTCGCCGGACGATCGCCGTTCGAGCGACCGGGGGAGCGGAACTCGAGTGCCGACCTCATCGAGCGCATCGAGCGGGCGGCGCTGCCGTCGATGAAGAGGCCGGATTCGCCGGACAGCCTGCAGCGACTGCTGGAGCGTTCGATGGCGAAGAACCCCGACGACAGGTTCCCGAGCGCCGTGGCGTTCGCACGGGCGCTGCAGAAGGTGCAGATCGAGCTCTCCCACTCGGTGACCCCGATCGATATCGTCGACGACCACCCGCCCGCAGAAGACCAGGATGACGACGGCGATGGTCTCACCCGCGTGCGGGAGATCGTCAGCATCGATCCCGACATGGCCTCGTTCACGCGCCCTTCGGCGACGACGCAGCGCAAGGACCCTCCGGCGGCGCTGTCGGGGATGCCACGATTCGATGCGCCTGCTGCCGAAGAACCGGTCGTCGAGCAGACGCAGCTGCGCGTGCCTACTGCCGCTGCGGCCCCACCACTTGCCCCCGGAGCCGATGACCGGACGATCGCGCGAGCCCCGATGGTCGTCGCACCCGTTGCCTCCGCGTCGCCGTCGATGGTGCCGGGCGCACCTGTCGCAAGCCCGCCGGCGCCGGAGCAGCCGCGTAGCCGCAAGGGGCTGTGGATCACGCTCGTCGCCGCGGGCGTCGTGCTCGTGGTCGGCGGGATCATCGGACTGAACTTCCTGGCCGCCGGGATCGCTCCCGAGGTGCAGGAGACGGCCCAGGCGGTCGATCCGAAGGATGTGGGCACGGATGTCGTGCCGAAGGTCGCCGAGCTCGCCGGCACGCGCGAAGGTGACCGGGTGGTCTTCACCTGGACCAACCCGAGCCCGCTCGAGGGCGACTCGTACATCTGGTCGCAGGTCGTCGTCTCCGGCGAGGTCGACCCTCAGCAGACGCCGGATCCGACCGCGACGGTCGCCGCGGAATCGGGTACGGTCTGCATCGATGTGATGCTGCGACGAGAAGACGGTCGTGCATCCGAGACCGTACGGGGGTGCGTGGAGTGAGTGCTGAAGGTGGTGTGACCCTCGAATTCGCGGGGGAGTACTTCCCGATCCGTCGAGGCGGCCGGTTCATCGTCGGGCGCGAAGGAGACCTCGAACTCGACGACAACCTGTTCCTGCACCGTCACTTCCTCGAGATCTCCGACGCCGACGGGCTCTGGTGGCTGTCCAACGTCGGCACCCGGCTCACCGCGACCGTCACCGACTCCGCGGGCGGCGTGCAGGCCTGGCTCGCTCCAGGGGCGCGACTGCCTCTGGTGTTCGAGACCACCACGGTCGTGTTCAGTGCGGGGCCGACGACGTACGAGCTCACCCTGCATGCTGCGGAGCCGACGTTCCGCGCGACCAGGCGCGAGCATGACGACGGCGGCGCCTCGACGATCGGCGATGTTCCGTTGACCCTCAGTCAGAAGCTCCTCATCCTCGCGCTCGCGGAGCCGCAGCTGCGCAGGGACGGCACCGGCATGAGCGAGATCCCGACCTCGGCGAAGGCAGCCGAACGACTCGGATGGACCGTCACCCGCTTCAACCGCAAGCTCGACAACGTGTGCGACAAGTTCGACCGCATCGGTGTGCCCGGCATGCGCGGCGGACAGCGCAGCTTCGCAACCAACCGACGTGCGCGCCTGGTCGAGCACGTGATCGCTTCGCGCCTGGTCGGCAAGAGCGACCTGCCGCTGCTCGACACCGCGCATGCCGTCGACGAGGTCGAGGGAGAGCAGGAGTGATCTGGGAGATCGACGACCACGCTCCCGAGGTCGAGGGACTCGACGCGCACGGTCGCCCCGACCCCGCGTACGCGCAGGCGCTGGGGCTGCGTGCAGCAGGGCGCGGGGCGCGCGTGCTGGCTGCGCTGATCGAGTGGACGGTGGCCGTGATCATCGCACTCCCGGCGGTCATCGCGCTGACCCCGGTGCTCGCTCAGGCGGTGTCCGGGGAGTTCGACCCGGAGAAGTTCTTCGCACGGGGTGACCTGGTGTGGCTCATCGTGGCGGCGGCCGTCTCGCAGGGCCTGATGATCGCGTACGTCGTGGTGCAGCTCGTGCTGCACGGACGCAAGGGCGTGACGCTCGGCAAGGCGGTGTGCGGCATCCGTTCCATCAACGTGCGCACGCTGGAGCGCCCCGGCTTCTGGCGTGGGGCCGTGGTGCGGTACCTCGTCGCCGGGGTCTCGTTCATCGTGCCGCTGATCGGACCGGTGCTGGTGATCATGCTCTCGCCGCTCTTCGACATCGAGCGCAGGGGGCGGGGCTGGCTCGATCTCGTCGCCGCCACCTGGTTCGTCGATGTGCGCGGCGGGTTGAACCCGTACGACCAGAAGCGCATGCGCATCGCGCGCAAGCGCGTGAAGACGCCCGAGCACGAGGAGAAGGTTCCGCTGCCCTCGCTCGCGACGCCGTTGCATCGTGACTCTCCGGCCGAGTACATCCCGAGCGCGCGTCTCTCCGGCGGCGTCATCGGAGCGCACCGTCCGGCCACGGGGCCTGCACCCGAGCAGCCGGATGCCCCTGCTCCCGGTTCGATGGTGTCTGCCGTGCCGCCGTCGCTGGCCACGGGCGCTCCGGTCCCTGCCGTGTTCGCGCCTCCGGCGCCGCCCGCTCCGGCTCCGGTCCCGGCAGCGCCTGCACCGGAGCCGACATACGCGCCCTCAGCCGAGTCTCCTGCTGCCCCCGCACCCGCACCCGTGGCCCCCGCGCCCGTCGTGCCCGCTCCACCCGCTGCTCCTGTGCTCTCTCCGCCCGAGCCTCGTCCATCGGCACCCGCCGGCGTCCGCGCGATGCTCGTGCTCGACACCGGAGAGCGCATCGAAGTGCGAGGGACGACGCTGTTCGGGCGCTCGCCGAGTGCCGCTGCGGGCGAGGGCGAGGCGCTCCTGGTGCCCGTGGTCGACGACACGCGCTCGGTGTCGAAGACGCATATCGCGGTGATGCCCGCCCGACGCGGCGTCTTCGTCGTCGACCGGGCCTCGACCAACGGCAGCGCGATCATCCGAGGGAGTGCCGAGACGGCGCTGCCGGCCGGACACCCTGCCGAATTGCAGATCGGGGACACGGTGCGCTTCGGCGACCGCTCCCTGTTGGTGGAGTGGGTATGACCCTGAGAAGTGAGATGCGCCCTCGGCGCGGTGAGGACCACCGATGAGAGTCAAGCTGACCCTGCGTCGACCCGCAGCACCCCTGACCGACGTCGTCGTGATGGCGGATTCGACGGCGACCATCGCCGACGTCGCCCGTCAGATCGCCACGACCGATCCGGCACGCAGCATTCCTGCGGGGCCGGCGGATGTGCTCACGCTGTCTGTGGCGCCGCCGACCAGTGAGCAGCTCACGATGCTCAACCCCGACCTGCTCGTCGGCGACGCTCCGATCGGATCCGGCTTCCTCGCCGAGGTCGTGAATGTCGGACCCAACCGTGCATCCGTCGGCGGCGCCGGTGCGCGTCCGGCCGCCGTGCTCTCGGTCGTCGCCGGTCCCGCGGCCGGCCAGGAGTTCCCCCTGCCGATCGGTCACTTCCTGATCGGGCGGGATGCCGCGAACGATGTCACGATCGCCGATCCGCTCGTCTCGAAGCGGCACGCGAGGATCGAGGTCGCGTCGACGTTCGTCGAACTGGTCGACCTGAACTCGGCGAACGGCATCCTCGTCGACGGCGGCCTCGTGCAGCGGCTCCGGGTCATTCCCGGTCAGACTTTCGCGCTCGGCGACTGCGAGTTCGTGGTGCACATGGTGAGTGACTTCGACGGCTCGGCGACCGGCGACCCGGTGCTCGAGCGCGGGGGAGCGCTCATGTTCAACCGCAGCCCGCGCGTAGAGGAGCGATTCACGGGGCAGGACCTCGATGAACCGCGATACCCGCGTGATCAGCCTTCGAGGCTCTTCCCCTGGCCCATGCTCGTGGCGCCGATCCTGCTGGCCGTCACGATGTTCAGCCTTACCCAGCGCCCGGCTTCGCTGCTTATCGCCGCGGCGTCGCCGATGATGATGTTCGGCAACTTCATCTCGCAGAAGACCAACATCGGACAGCGCCTGCGCAAGGAGGCCGAGTCGTTCGAGGAGCAGTTCGAGCGGCTCGAGGAGACGCTCTACCACTCGCATCCGAAGGAACGCGAGGTGCGGCAGAACGAGGTTCCCGCGGTCGCGGTCGTGTTCGACGAGGCGATGCGTCTCGGACCGCTCCTGTGGACGCGCCGCCCCGAGCACTGGAACTTCCTCGCGATGCGTCTCGGGGTGTGCGAGAGCGAAGCACGCACCCGGATCAAGCGCACCGAGACCCCTGAGGCGCTCGTCGAATACGTCGAGCGCGTCGATCGTCTCGAGGAGCGGTACCGCATGATCGACGACGTGCCCATTCTGGAATCGCTCCAGAGCGTGGGCTCGATCGGCGTCGCCGGTCCCACGTCGCTTGCGAGCGATGCGCTCCGCGGGATCGCGGTGCAGCTGTTCGGCACGCACTCGCCGAACGAGCTGGTCACGGTCGCACTCACCGAGCCCGGCTGGGCGAACGAGCTCGACTGGCTCAAGTGGCTGCCGCACACCTCGAGCGAGCGCAATCCGTTCAAGGAGATGCCCCTCGCGGATTCCGCCTCGACCGGCGCCGCGCTCCTCAGCGGTCTCGAGGAGATCGTGCTGCGCCGCTCACGGGAGTCGAAGTCCGCGCGTCCTCCTTATGGCGCCGACTGGGATCCGATGCGCTTCGGCACAGATGTGAAGCGCGCCGCCGAGGACGCCACTTTCCCCGGCCAGACCGCGGTCCTGGTGATCGTCACCAACGACGCCCCCGTCGACCGGGCCCGGCTGACCCAGATCCTGGAGCGCGGAGCCGACGTCGGCGTGTACGCCCTGTTCGTCGCTCCCGTGGTCGAGGCGCTGCCCGCCGCGTGTCGCACGTTCGTCGATGTGGGCGCGGGCCTCGCCGATGCCACGGTCGGCACCGTCCGCAGCGGCGTCGATTACCGCGGGGTGCAGGTCGAGGGCGTCTCCCATGCCTACATGACGATGTTCGCCAAGCGCCTGGCTCCGGTGGTCGACTCCAGCACGGTCATCGAGGACTCCTCCGACATCCCGAACTCGGTCAGCTTCCTCTCGCTCGTGGGGAACGAGGTCGCGGAGGACGCGAACGCGATCATCGACCGCTGGCGGCAGAACAACACGATCATCGACCGCTCCGGCGCTCCGCAGTCACGGCTCAAGAAGGCCGGCAACCTGCGCGCGATCATCGGCCAGTCGCAGACCGATGCGATGACGCTCGACCTGCGCACGCAGGGTCCGCACGCCCTCGTCGGTGGCACGACGGGTGCCGGCAAGAGCGAGTTCCTGCAGGCGTGGGTGCTGGGGATGGCTGCCGCCCACAGCCCCGACCGCGTCACCTTCCTCTTCGTCGACTACAAGGGCGGCTCCGCGTTCGCGGACTGCGTCGACCTGCCGCACACGGTGGGGCTGGTCACCGACCTGAGCCCGCACCTGGTGCGTCGTGCGCTGACCAGCCTGCGCGCCGAGCTGCACCACCGTGAGCACCTGTTCAACCGCAAGAAGGCGAAGGACCTCCTCGAGCTGGAGAAGCGCCGAGACCCTGAGACGCCGCCTGCCCTGGTGCTCGTGATCGACGAGTTCGCCGCGCTCGCAGGAGAGGTGCCCGAGTTCGTCGACGGCGTCGTCGACATCGCCCAGCGCGGGCGCTCCCTCGGCATCCACCTGATCATGGCGACGCAGCGCCCGGCCGGTGTCATCAAGGACAACCTTCGGGCGAACACCAACCTGCGCGTCGCCCTCCGCATGGCCGACGAGTCCGATTCGAAGGACGTCGTCGACGATCCGGTGGCGGCGAGCTTCTCGCCGTCGCTGCCCGGTCGAGGCATCGCGAAGACCGGCCCTGGACGCCTCGTGCCGTTCCAGTCGGCCTATGCAGGCGGGTGGACGACCGATGAGGTGCAGGTCGCCGAGGTCAAGGTGGCCGAGCTCCGGTTCGGTTCCATCCAGACCTGGGAGGCCGAGCAGGCACCGGAGTCCGATTCGCACGATGAGGATCTCGGCCCCAACGACCAGAAGCGCATCGTGGCGACGCTCGTGAACGCGGCACGCCAGGCTCGCATCCCCGCGCCCCGACGTCCGTGGCTCGACGATCTCGAAGGGGCGGTCGATCTGCGCGACCTCCCGGTGCTCGGCGACGGACAGGTGCTGCTCGGCAAGATGGACGTCCCGGAGCGGCAGTTGCAGGAGCCGGCGTACTTCCAGCCGGACAAGGACGGATCGCTCCTCGTCTACGGAACGAGCGGGTCGGGCAAGTCGACGGTGCTCCGCACGATCGCGATCGCGGCGGGCTTCGATCCCGCGCACTCGAACGTCGAGGTGTACGGCCTCGACTTCGGATCCGGGTCGTTGAAGAGTCTGGAGATGCTGCCGCACGTCGGTTCGGTCATCTCCGGCGACGACGCCGAGAGGGTGCAACGGGTGCTGCGGTCGCTGGCCGCGGTGCTCGACGATCGCGGCAAGCGCTTCAGCGCTGCCAACGCCTCCAGCCTGACCGAGTACCGGGAGATCACCGGCCGCGACGAAGCCCGCATCCTGCTGCTGATCGACGGCTTCCCGCAGTTCCGCGGCGAGTGGGAGTCCACCACCGCGCGCATGCCGTTCTACCAGACCTTCATGCGCATCCTCGGCGAGGGTCGCCCGCTCGGGGTGCATGTGATCGCGAGTGCCGACCGGTCGGGCTCCGTGCCGACGGCAGTCAGCGCCAACGTGTCTCGCCGCGTGGTGCTGCGGCTCTCGGACGAGTCCGGCTACGCGATGCTCAATGCGCCCAAGGACGTGCTGGACGAGCGTTCCGCTCCCGGCCGCGCGATCGTCGACGGGCGCGAGACCCAGATCGCGACGCTCGGCGGAACTCCGAACGTGGCCGAGCAGACCAAGCTCCTGGAGCGGCTCGCCGAGCATCTTCGTGCGTCAGGTGCGAGAGAGGTGCCGGAGATCGGTGCTCTGCCCACACGTCTGTCGGTGCGCGATCTCCCCGATCGTCTCGGCGAGTTCCCGGTTCTCGGTGTCGCAGAGGACACGCTCGCCGCGCGCGACTTCGACCCGGTCGGCACCTTCGTGGTGGCGGGACCGCCGTCATCGGGAAAGACCAACGCGCTCAAGTCGCTCATCACGTCGATGCGCCGTCTCGACCCCGCCACCGTGCTGTTCCACTTCGGCGGCCGCCGTGCCCAGCTCAAGGACTACGCGAGCTGGACACGCAGTGCCGTGACGCCGGAGGACGCGAAGGAACTCGCGAAGGAGATCACCGAGCTGATCGCCGACGAATCGATCCCCACGAGGGTGCTGATCGTGGTCGAAGACGTCCCTCAGTTCGCGGACAGCCCCGCCGAACGCGAGATGAAGGCGCTCTTCCAGGCGATCAACCGCAGCGACCATCTGCTCATCGGCGACGCCGACGTCACGCAGGTCACGAGCGGCTTCGGGTTCATCGGAGACTTCAAGGCCGGGCGCAAGGGCATCATCCTCAAGCCCGACTCCTTCGATGGCGATGCCGTGTTCAAGGTGCCGTTCCCGAAGGTCAAGCGCACCGACTTCCCCGAGGGGCGAGGCATCTTCGTGCAGGCGGGTCGTCAGGTCACGGTGCAGATGCCGCTCGTCGAGGGAGCGCCGGGCAGCTGACCATGTCTGATGGGGAGTTGTCCCCATCGACGGTGGTGCGGGTATATCCATAGAGTGGGGTTATTCGGGCCGGTGGGGTCCGGTTCTTTCGATTTGCGGAGGTGTGGACGATGGCCGATTTCGGTGCGTCTTATGCGGAGATGGAGCAGGTGGCGTCGTCGCTGTCGCAGGCTCGTGATGACATTCAGGGGCAGTTGGACACTCTGAAGGGTCAGGTGGACACCCTGCTGGGTGAGGATTTCAAGACGCAGCATGCGTCGGGGAAGTTTGGTGAGGGGTACACGGAGTTGACGACGGGTCTGAAGACCGCTGTCGACGGCATCAACGACATGTCCGAGTCGCTGCTGGGCATGATGCGTGCGATCCAGGATCTGGATCAGCAGCTCGCCGGCAGCTGACACAGCGTCGCCAGCTGACACCGCGTCGCCAGCTGACACAGGCGGCGCTCTGACTCGAAAGGGGCCGGCGGGATCCGTCGGCCTCTTTTCTCTGATCATCCCCGCTTGAGAAGGTATTCGCGATGGACATCATGCTCGATCTGGACCGACTTCGCTTGACGAAGACCGGCCTGAAATCCTCGGTCGAAGCCTTCGAATCGGCCGCTCAGACCAACGATGCCCTGGAGAGCGCCGTCGGCAAGCCGGACGGACGATCCGAACTGCGGCAGAAGGTCTCCGACTTCGAAGACGACTGGAAGTCGAACCGCGGCAAGCTGCAGAAGAATCTCGATGAGATCCTCAAGCAGCTCACCGGGATCATCGATGGTTGGGAGCAGTGGGACACCGAGACCGCGAATGGTTTCGAGAACCCGACGAGCACGGCAGACGTCTCCGTGGGAAAGGCGACTCCACGATGAGGTCTCCGTTCACCCAGCACGAACTGCGACCGCTCGAAGGCAACCCGACCGTGATCTGGGACGACGGCGACGGGTTCGTGAAGCTGGCCGTCACGATGTCCGAGACGGCCGTGCTGCTCACCGAGATCGGCGATTCCAGCGTCCACAAGAGCAAAGGCACGGACAAGCTCGGTGACATGGCGCGGGAGTCGTCGAGCGACCTGGCCGATGCGGCTGTGCGCTACGAGGGGACGGGCAAGGCCCTGCGCACCTATGCGGACGCGCTGCGGACCGCGCAGAACTGGCTCGACCTTCACCTCGACGAGGTCGAGCGCGCGGAGAGGGACTATCAGAGCGCGCTCGATGAGAAGGAAGCGGCTGACCGGACCCAGGCCTCGGTCGAGCATCAGTGGCCGTGGGAGGACGAGCCGACGCAGGCGGAGAAGGAAGCAGCATCCGGCGCCGTCGACGCGGCCAACACCTCGCTCACCGGAGCGCAGGCCGATCGAGACGCCCAATGGCGCAGCTTCGATCACGTCTTCGACGCGTGGTCCGATGCGTATGACGATGCCGTGGACGGCGTGCAGAAGGCCATGGACACGGCCGACAACGGCGACGGATTCTGGGGATTCGTCGACGACCTCCTCACGGTCATCTCCGTCGTCCTGATCGTTCTCACGATCGTCGCGCTGATCATCGGCGCCCCGTTCACGGGCCTGCTGGCGGGGGTGCTCCTCGGACTCACGCTTCTCAGCCTCGGTCTCACGGCACTCAAGTATGTCGACGGTCGTGCGTCGCTGGGCGATGTCGGGCTCGCCGCGCTCGGTCTGCTGCCGTTCGGGATCGGGCGGGTGCTCTCGAAGGGTGTCCCCGCGCTCGGCGCCGTCCTCAACAGCGGACGGGGTGTCGTCACCTCGGTGATCCGTGCGGGGCTCCCGCGCGTGCGGCTCTTTCATCCGTCCACCTGGGCGACGCCGTTCCAGTGGCTCGCAGCCCCGATCCGTTCGATGTCGAACCTGCCCAGGCCGGGTCTCTTCGTCAACCCGCTGCGGACGATCGTCAACGGCGGTCCCGAGGTGCAGCAGATGCAGCGATTCCTCACGACGATGCACAACTCGCAGTGGGGGACGAATCCGGCCGTGCAGCAGTTCATCGCGCAGACCGCGACGAGCCTCCCCGGGACTTTCCGACAGTTCCTCAATGCGGTCACCTGGACCGGTTCCGCGGGGCTGACCGGCTACGGTGCCGCCACGGCGCCGTGGTGACCGGCCTAGGCTGTCATTCATGTCATCCCGTCGTTCCCGGCTGCACAAGCGCTTCACGACGATCTACCTCCTGCTGAGAATGCTGCAGGCCGCTGTGCTGGTCGTGTTCCTGCTCGGGTCGTTGGCCCTCGCCGGTGGTCAGGTCGCTGCGAGCGGTGCACCGATGTGGGGTGCTGTCGTCGACTTCCCGTTGTTCCTCGTCCCGGGTTGGCTCCTGCTGGCTGTGTCCGTGATCGGTGCGCTCCTCGCGATCCCCGTCGTCGTCCTGGCGAGGCTGTCCGATGCGGGGCGCGTGGTCGGCGCCTTCTCGGCGACCGCTGCGGCGACGGCGGCCTCGTTCTTCTTCGCGTGGTCCCAGCCGCAGAGCACTCCTCAGGACTCGTCACTGCGCTGGGCGGCGGCCTTCACCGACGGTGCTGTCCTTCTCATCCTTCTGGTGGTCGCCGGGACGGTCGCGGCACTCGCCGATCGCGAGCGCGCACGGAAGGGGGTCCCGGTCTGGACCCCGGGTCAGGAAAGCTGATGGCGGACGACGAGCCCGGCGGATTCAGCATCCTGTTCCCGCCGGGATGGACGCGGTACTTCATCGATGAAGAGGGACGAAAGGCCCTGACCACGCGGATGTCATCGCAGATCCGGGCGCTCGGTCGCCCCGATCTCGATGTCGAGGCGCGGATGCTGATCAGCCAGCAGTGGAAGCAGATGCAGGCGCGGAGCGTCGGTGCGG
>JBOGEI010000058.1:0-20327 GCA_050701935.1 Microbacterium sp. | reverse complement strand
GTGGAAGACCGTCGACCCGATCACGGCCCCGAAGGCGAAGACGCCGCCGAGGCCGTCACGGAACACGGCGCTCGCGAGCAGGAACCAGAAGGTCGGCCGCGTCTCGGGGGAGCGGTAGAGGCCGATGACGTCTTTGACCAGCAGGCCGTACGAGGCGAAGAAGCCGACCTTGCGCTCCGGGCGGCCGAGCGAGGGCTCCGGCACGTTCAGGAAGATCGGGATGCTGAACACGATCGCCCAGACCGCGCAGCCGACCGCGATGATGCGGAACGGCAGGCCGCCGTCGGAGGGGAGGCCGAACCAGTCCATCATGTAGAACACGATCACGATGACCAGGGCGATGATGCCGCCGAGGTAGCCGAAACCCCAGCCGAGTCCCGAGATGCGGCCCACGGTCTTGGGGTTCGCGATGCCGATCAGCATGGCGTTCGAGTTGACCGCCGCGATCTCGCCGAACACCGATCCGGCGGAGATGAGCGCGACACCGAGCCAGAATAGCGTCGGGGTCGGCTCGACGAACCAGAGCCCGAACATGCACAGGATGAGTGCGCCCGTGCCCATGCCGAGCCAGAGCTTCTGCCGCCCGGCGGCATCCGCCCGCTGACCGAGGACCGGCGCCAGGAGGAGGATCGCGAAGGCCGCGATGGTGGAGCCGAGCCCGAGGCCCGAGGTGAGATCGGCGATGGCCGCCTCGTGCGCCTGGCTCTTGGGGTCGAGGGCGGCGAGTTCTGCGGGGAGGAACGCGTCGGTCGTCAGGTACAGCGCCGTGAAGATGAAGGTCAGGATGACGGTGTTGAAGGGCTGCGTCGCCCAGTCCCACAGCGCCCAGGAGTAGACCTGCTTCTTCGGTGCCGGCGTCTCGCCGCGCAGGTCGAGACCGACGACGGCCACGGCGCCGCTGTTCGCGGTCGCCACGGGCTCGGGAACGCCCTGGCGAGGTTCGGGTTCGCTCATGCTGGAAGTCTGGCGGCCCCCGGTGAACGCCCGGTGACGGCGCGCCGTACCGATATGCCGCGGTCACCGCTCGTTCCGGTCGCAGCTCCTGCCGCGCGAACGTGTGGGAGGCGGCGGCAACTGCGACTGGAACGGAGGGGCGGCGGGGCGTGCCTCAGTCCGTGCGCAGGGGGCGCAGCGTGCGAGCGTAGTCCTCCTTGAGCACGGCGAGGTGCAGCCAGGCCTCGATGCGCGTCACGCCGGGCAGCGCGCGCAGGCGCTCGAGGCTGGCGTACAGCGCCCCGGCCGAGGGCTCCACCAGGGTGGCCACGGCGTCGAACCGGCCGAGTGTTCGGGCGGCGAAGTCGACACCGCGCCCGCGGCGGAGCTCTTCGATCACAGCCTCGTCGTCGTCGCCGAGCGTCATGCCCACGCCCATCGACAGCTGCCGGTGCGCGAGCCCGCGAGCCTCCACCGCGCTGATCTTGATGACGCCGGCGTCGATCAGCCGCTGCACCCTGGTCGCGACGGCTGAGGGGGACAGGCGCACCTCCTCGCCCAGCGCGCGGAAGCTCTTGCGCCCGTCGGACTGCAGCTGTTCGATCAGTGCCTCGTCGGTTGTGTCGAGGGTGACCCCACCGTGATACTCCGAGACGAAGAAGCCCTTGATCACGGTCGAGTAGATGATCGTGCTGATGTCGAGCACCCCGTCGATCGCGCGGATCAGCGCCAGCAGATCGTGCAGTTCCGACATCGACCCGACGCGCACCTCGGTCACCACGTCGTGCGCCCCGCCGACGGCCGACACCAGCACTGTCTCGCTCATGTCACGCAGGTGCTCGGCCACGAGCTCGACCGAGCCGTCGGTGCGGATCGAGACGTGCGCGAGCACGTGCTGGCCGAGGAAGACCGGGTCGACGGCGGCCACGACCCGCACCGTGCGGTCGGCCAGCATCGTGCGCAACCGGGCGGCCACCGCGGCGCGGGACTGCCCGAGCCGCTGGGCGAGCGAGAGGATGCTGGCGCGACCGTCTTCCTGCAGCGCACGGATGAGTTCGGCGTCGAAATCCATGGTTCCGCTCATTTCGTCAGTTTCCCGCGATCGCACGCTTCGTCGTGCGCAAGTTCAGTGTAGGAGGGGCTTCGGCCATCGGGAAGGCGTGCATTGCGCGGATGCTGGATCATATATCCAGTGAATCCCCGTTATTGCTGGAGTTCTGCCCTTGCTGGCAGGGCTGCGCGTCCGTAGCATCCTTCGCTATCCGACATCTTCCGCAAAGGAGCGGGCACCCCCATGACCACTACCCCCACCAGCGGCACCCACAGCCGGGCGCGACGCGCCGGCATCGCCGCCTTCGTCGGTACCACCATCGAGTGGTACGACTTCTACGTCTACGCGACCGCCGCGGCGCTCGTCTTCGGTCCGCTGTTCTTCCCGAGCGGCGACCGTCTGGCCGAGACCGCAGCGGCCTTCGCGACCTTCGCAGTCGCCTTCCTCGTCCGTCCCCTCGGCGGCATCATCTTCGGCCACATCGGCGATAAGCTCGGGCGGCGCACGTCGCTCGTCATCACGCTGCTGATGATGGGCGCGGCCACGGTCCTCGTCGGCTGCCTGCCCACGTACGAGAACATCGGCATCCTCGCCCCGATCCTCCTGATCCTGCTCCGCGCGGTGCAGGGCCTCGCCGTCGGCGGCGAGTGGGGCGGCGCGGTGCTCATGAGCGTCGAACACGCCCCCGAGAAGTCGAAGACCTTCTATGGCGGCTTCACGCAGCTCGGCAACCCGGCCGGCGCGCTGCTGGCTTCGGGCATCTTCGCGATCATGACCCGCATGGGCGACGACTTCATCATCAACGGAGGTTGGCGGATCCCGTTCCTGCTGTCGATCGTGCTGGTCGGCGTCGGCTTCTGGGTGCGATACCGCGTCGAGGAGACCCCGGTCTTCGAGGCGAAGGTCGAGGGCCGCAAGCAGTCGATGCCACTGGCCTTCGCGCTGCGCACCAACTGGCGCCCGATCCTCCTCGGCATCGGCATCCTGCCCATCTCGACCGGCGGCTACTACCTGGCCACCACGTTCGCCACGGCGTACGCCACGGGCGAGCCGGTCGCGATCAGCGAGCAGGTCATCCTCGACGCCATGACGATCGCCTCCTTCGTGGAGTTCGTCGTGACCCTCCCTGTCGCCTGGCTGGGCGACAAGTGGGGCCGCAAGAACGTCATGTACATCGGCCTGGTCACCTCGGTGCTCACGTTCGTGCCGTTCCTGCTGATCCTGCCAGGACGCATCGAGCCGCTCATCTTCCTGTTCGCCTCGCTGGTGCGCATCGCGATGAGTGCGACCTACGCGCCGATCGCCGCGCTGCTCTCGCAGATGTTCCGTCCGCAGGCCCGCTACACCTCGATCGCGCTGTCGTACGGCGTGGGCGCGGCGGTCTGGGCCGGGTTCTCGCCCTGGTTCGCGACGCAGCTGATCGCCTGGACCGGCAGCATCTGGTCGGTGATCGCGATGTTCATCGGGATGGCTGTGATCGCCGGCATCTGCACGCGCCTCGCGCCGCAGCACTCCGACGAGGCGCCCGTCACTGCCTCCTTCACCGCCCGCACCGACACGACCGCGAACAGGCTGCCATGAGAAAGCTCACCCCCTTCGACCGCTCGGCTCAGACGGCTCCCCTCCTCCTGACCGCGCACGCGATCCACACGGCGGATGCCGCAGCCACCACGGCCACGGCGATGCTGACCGATCGCGGGCGGATCCTCGCGATCGGCACCCCCGCCGAGTGCGAGGCGGCGGCGGAGGGGGTGGGCCTCTCGCCCGAGCGCATCGACCTCGGCGACGCGGTCATCGTTCCCGGCTTCGTCGACGCCCACGCGCATCCGCTCATGTTCGGGCAGATGATGAGCTGGGTCGACTGCGGACCCGAGAAGGCCGGCAGCATCCCCGAGATCGTCGCGCTGCTGAAGGCGGCTGCCGCCGACCTCCCCGAGGGGCGCCCGGTTCGCGGCTACGGCTACGAGCAGCGCAACCTCGCCGAGAAGCGGCACCCCACCCGGTTCGAGCTCGACGAGGTCGCCGCCGACCGTGAGGTGTACCTCATGAACGCCTCCGGTCACGGCGGCGTCGTGAACTCGCACACCCTCGCCATCAATGGTGTCGACCGGGACACCCCGAACCCCGACGGCGGCGAATTCTTCCGCGATGCGAGCGGTGAGCTGACCGGCGAGCTCTCGGATGCCGCGTGCAACATCCTCACCGGAGTGCACGGCGTGAAGATCGGTCACCACGGCCCGAACTTCCACCTCGCCGACGAGCCCGAGGAGCATCTGCGTCAGCTGGACGCCGCGACCCAGCGGTTCCTGGCCGGTGGTGTCACCTCGATCGGCGACGCCCAGGTCACGCGCCGCGAGTTCGACATGTACCTGCGCCTCGCCGAGGCAGGACGCCTGGAGCTGCGTGTGTCGATGTATCTGCTGTCGCACCTGCTCGACGAGGCGCTCGAGATGGGACTGGTCGGCCAGTTCGGCAACGCGCACCTGAGCTTCGCCGGCATCAAGTTCTACGCCGACGGCACGCTCGGGGGCTGGACCGCGTACTTCCCCGACGGCTACGTGGGCGACCCCTGCCGTACCGGCCAGCTGTACCACGAGCCCGCCGAGTACGCGGGGCTGATCAGCAAGGCGCACGCCGCGGGCCTGCAGACGGCCACGCACGCGCAGTCGCCCACCGCGATCGAGATGGTCGTCTCGGCGATCGAGACCGCGCTCGCCGAGCATCCGGATGCCGACGCCCGCCACCGCATCGAGCACTGCGGCCTGCCGACGCCGGAGCAGATCGCGCGGATGGCCGCCTCCGGCATCCGTCCGGTCAACCAGACCCAGCACTACTTCAACTGGGGCGAGGGTGTGGAGGAGGCGATCGGCACGCCGGGCGAGCGCTTCAACCCGCTGGGCGAGTTCGAGCGCGCGGGTGTGCCGTTCACGATCTCCTCCGATGCACCGGTCGCCGAGCCGATCCCGCTCGAAGCCATCCAGACCGCGGTGACCCGCGTGACCCGCCGCGGACACAAGCTCGGTCCGGACGACCTACGGGTCTCCGCGCTCGCGGCCCTGCGCGCCCACACGATCGAGGGCGCCGTGTCGATCGGCCGCGAAGACGACCTGGGTTCGCTCGAGGTCGGCAAGTACGCTGACTTCGCGGTGCTCTCCGGCGACCCGCTGGCCGTTCCGGCCGAGGAGATCTCGGCGATCACGGTGCGTGAGACCTGGGTCGACGGCACGCGTCGTCACCAGGTGTGAGGATGACACGATGAGCACAGAGACCACGCCGGCCGAGCAGTACGCCGACACCACAGGGCGAGCCGTTCTGGAGACGATCCGCGCCTACGGCGTGACCGCGATCTTCGGCATCCCCGGCACTCACAACCTCGAGCTCTATCGGCCGCTCGTCGACCTCGGCATCCGTGCGGTGACGAACCGGCACGAGCAGGGGTCCGGCTACGGCGCCGACGGCTGGGCTCAGCAGACCGGACTCCCCGGAGTGGTCATCACGACTTCAGGCCCCGGTCTGCAGAACGCCATGAGCGCGATCGGCACGGCGTTCTGCGAGTCCCGTCCGCTCATCGTCCTCTCGCCGGGGGTGCCCCTCGGGGCGGAGTTCGCCGACGTGGGCACCCTGCACGAGACGAAGGATGCCACGGCCATGGTCGGCGCGATCGCAGAGTGGTCGCGCCGCGTGACCAGCGCCGCCGAAGCGGTCGAGGCCGTGCACGACGCGTTCACCCTGTTCCGCACCGGGCGTCCTCGTCCGGTGCACATCGAGATCCCGCTCGACGTGCTGGAAGCCCCCGCCGACGTTCCCACCGAGTCGCGGCGGCCGCGTCCGGTCCCGGCGCGGGTCTCGGGCGAGTCCGCAGCACTCGACGATGCGGTGCGTCTGCTCGCCGAGGCGAAGAACCCGGTGATCGTCGCCGGTGGCGGAGCGGTGGATGCCGCACACGAGGTGACGACCATCGCCGAGCGACTCGGCGCCCCGGTGCTGACCACGTTGAACGGAAAGGGCGTCGTCGACGAGCGGCATCCGCTCTCGCTCGGCTCGAACCTTCGTCTCGCCGCGGCCCGCGCGGTCGCGGAAGATGCCGACGTGCTGCTCGTGGTCGGCTCGAAGCTCGGCGAGGCCGAACTGTGGGCGCCGCGGCTCGAAGCCCGCGGGGCCGTGATCCGCATCGACATCTCGCTCGCGCAGTGCGACAAGAACCTCGCCGCGACGGTCGGGATCACGGGGGATGCAGCTGCCGTTCTGGACGCGCTGTCGACTGCCCTCCCCGCCGGTGTACGCCCGGCGCGTGACCTCACCGCCGAACGCACCGCGATCGCCGCCGAGATGCGGGAGACCGCACCTGAGACGGTCGCTCTGGCCGAGATCATCGCCGACGCCCTGCCCGACGACGCGATCGTCGCGGGTGACTCGTCCCAGATCGTCTACATGGCCCTCGGCAGCGTGCTGCAGTCGGCGCATCCGCACTCCCTGCTCTACACCCCGACCTACGCGACCCTCGGCTACGGCCTTCCCGCCGCGATCGGTGCAGCGGTCGCGCAGACCGAGCACCCGGTCGTCACCGTGATCGGCGACGGTGCACTGATGTTCTGCGTGAACGAGCTCGTGACCGCCGTAGAGCAGCGTCTCGACGTCACGATCGTGTGCGTCGACAACGGCGGATACGCCGAGATCCGGCAGAACGAGGTCGACCGCGGCATGACTCCGATCGGCGTCGACCTGGTGCAGCCCGATTGGGCGGCCCTCGCCACGGCCTTCGGCGCGACCGGCCGCAAGGCGGAAAGCCGCGAAGCCATCGCATCGAGCATCCGCGCCGCGATCGCCGACGGGGGAGTGCAGCTGGTGCACATCCCGCAGCGCGCCCTCTGAAACTCCCTCTCCCCGACGAACAGGAACGAGCAATGACCGAGAACGTAGGCCCCATCGACGCGTCCGTGAACCCCCGCTACTCCGGCATCGCGACCTTCGCGCGGCTGCCGCGCATCGAAGACGTGCCGCGCGCCGACATCGCGGTCGTCGGCATCCCCTTCGACTCGGGCGTGAGCTACCGACCGGGCACGCGCTTCGGCCCGTCGCATGTGCGCGAGTCCTCGCGACTGCTGCGGCCCTACAACCCCGCGCAGGACGTCTCTCCGTTCGCGATCGCGCAGGTGGTGGATGCCGGCGACATCCCGGTCAACCCGTTCGACCTCACCGAGGCCGTGACCGAGGTCGAGCGCGCGGCGCTGGCACTCGGCGAACAGGTGCAGCGCATCGTCACGATCGGCGGCGATCACACGGTGGCCCTGCCGCTGCTGCGTGCGGTCGCCGCGAAGCACGGCCCCGTCGCAGTGCTGCACTTCGACGCCCACCTCGACACGTGGGACACCTACTTCGGGGCGCCCATCACGCACGGCACCCCGTTCCGCCGCGCGAGCGAGGAAGGACTGATCGACCTCACCGCGAGCTGCCACGTCGGCACCCGCGGGCCCCTGTACTCCAAGCAGGACCTCGAAGACGACGAGCGCCTGGGCTTCTCGATCGTGTCGAGCGAGTACATCGAGGAGCACGGGGTCGAAGCCGGCATCGCCCGCATCCTGCAGCGCATCGGCGACAAGCCGCTGTACGTGTCGATCGACATCGACGTGCTCGACCCCGCCCACGCGCCCGGCACCGGCACCCCCGAGGCGGGAGGCCTCACGAGCCGCGAGCTCCTGCGGATCCTGCGGGCGCTGAAGTCGCAGAACATCGTCGGGGCCGATGTGGTCGAGGTGTCGCCCGCCTACGATCACGCGCAGATGACCGGCATCGCCGCGAGCCACGTGGTCTACGAGCTCGTGACCCTGCTGGCCGCCCGCCTCGCCGCCTAGCCCACGAGACCGACCTGCCTGTTCGGGTCGCAGTTCGTGCCGTCCAACGGCCGATCCGGCGGCAGCAACTGCGACCGGAACGGGCTCCGGCAACAGCAACTGCGACCGGAACGGGCAAGGGCTGACCGGGTCAGGCGAATGACGCGGCGAGGAGCTCGGCGAACAGCTCCTCGGCATCGCAGTCGACGCGGCGGCGGGTGAACCAGTCGCAGATGTTCACGCAGTCGCGGTGCAGCAGGTCGAGCCCCTGGGGGTTCGCGATGATGTCGACGATCTGCGGCAGGTCGATCACCCGCACCCGCCCCTCGTGCACGAGCAGGTTGTATGCCGAGAGGTCGCCGTGGGCGAAGCCGGCCGCCGCGAAGACCCGCATCAGATCGACGACCTGCGCGTAGTGACCCTGCAGCTCGGCGCGGTCTCCGCGCGCCTGGGCGAGTCGCGGTGCGGCCGTGCCGTCGGCGTCGCCGAGGAACTCCATCAGCACCTCGGTGCCGTTCACCTGCACGGGATAGGGCACCGGGGCGCCGAGCTCCCACATGCGGCACAGCGCCTCGAACTCGGCGAACGACCACTGCGCGGCGGCCACCTCGCGTCCGTGCCCCGACTTCTTGGCGAGCGCACGTGTGTCGCGGGTGTTCCGGGTGCCGCGGCCCTCGGTGTACACGGACGAGCGGTGGAAGCTGCGATGCTCGGCGCTGCGGTAGCGCTTCGCCGCCAGCAGGGTGTGCTGCGCGGGATCGCCCGGAACCGCGCGTTCGAGCAGGAACACGTCGGCCTCCTTGCCGGTCTTGAGGATGCCGCGCTCGGTGTCGAGCGCGCCGGCGGAGGTGACGACCCACGCAGGCCACGGCTCGGGCCCGCGTTCGGAGGGGGTGATCGCCGGCCACGTGGACCAGCGCTGGCCCTCGCCGGGGTCGACGTCGGCGAAGGAGAGCTCGGTTTCGAGAGAGTCGAATGCGGTGGGGTCGAATGCGGATGCGTCGAAGGACGCGGCTTCCGAGGAAGCGAAGAGATCAGACAAGATGTGGCTCCGGGAGCAGGAGGCCACACCAGGATCAGGAGCGGGTGGCCTCGAAGGGAAGGTGGTCGGCGGTGAGCGCGACAAAGACGGTGTTCATGTCCTCGGCTCCTTCCGCTCGGGCTTCCCGGGCTCGTCCCGGTGCGTCGTCGAGCCTAGAGCGTCGGCGGCGCAGTTGTCCAGAGGCACGGGCTCGTCCAGAGGCACGGGCTCGTCCAGAAGCACGGGCTCGTCCAGAGTGAGGGATCAGCTCCCGGTGGGCGGCGTGACCCGCACGAGCACGCCGTCGCCCTCGCCGCCGGTGGCGACCACCCATGACGTCCCGGTCCAGACTGCATCGTTCGCGCCGCACAGGAACGGCAGCGGATGCTGTCCGGCGGCGTCGCTGAAGAGGAGGGCGTCACCGCGCGAGGGCTCGGCGCAGCGCATCCTGCCCTCGATCGCCGTCCGTGCTTCGGGGGAGCCGCCGACGATCACGCCCTGCGCGTCGCTCTGCACCGGTTCGCCTCCCCACCACAGCGCCGTGCCGTCGGGAGCGACGGCGACGAGCGGACGGTTCGCGGCCTGCGGCTCCCGGCTCACCTCTGTGCCGTCGGCGGCGAGCACGATCCGTGCGGACGGGGTCGCGAGATACACGCGTCCGTCGTGGTCGACATCGATGCCGATCGGTGGGACGCCGGGCCGAGCATCCGGCGCATCGTCGAGGTCGACCGGGCCGCTGTGCAACAGGGTCCGTGCTCCGCTGTCGAGGTCGATGCGCAGCGCCTCGTAGTCGAGGTAGGCGTCGGGCGGGCGCGGCTGGTAGCGCACCACGATCGCGTCGCCGTCGTGCACGGCGACGTCGCCGAACTCGAAGTCCCCGAAGTCGGAGTCGCCCTCGTCGCCCACGGCGTCGCCCGGCAGATCTCGCATCGTCATGCTGGTGGTGTCGAGCACCGAGAGCATCGGCATCACGTGGACACGGTCGCCCTGCACCACGACGAGCTCGGTTGCCGACAGCGGCGCCATTGCTCCGATCTGGGAGAGCGGGTCGCCGGGCTCGGTGTCGAACCTGGCGAGCGTCTCACCATCGGCCCCGACGTGCAGCCACGATCCTGCAGACGCAGTCCAGAACCCGCCCGTGCCGTCGGCTGACAGCATGTGCATCCCGTATGCCAGGTCGATGGGATGGCCGGCCGGAGCGGCCCCCGTTCCCGAACCGGTGAAGGAACTCTGGAACGAGATCGGCGCAAGGGTCCAATCGTCCGGGCCTGCTGCCGGCTGCGGGGCGCACCCGACGATGAGCATGACCGTCGCGGTGACTGCGGCACCGTGGAGCATCCGTCGTCGTGCCTTCCCCCGCTGCCGCATGCCGATACTCTGCAGGCTCCGACTGGGAGATCCATGAATCGCGCCCCGGACGAATGGTCGGGTGCGGCGGACGACCGGTCGGGCGGAGGTATCCGGATGGCAGCAGAGTGGAACCATGACCACGACTGCCCCCGTCCCCACCCTGCCGTCCGCTGCGGCCTCCCGCATCCGCTACGGCGGGCTGATCGTGCTGATGCTGATGGGCTTCCTGCTGGTCACTGCCGAGTTCCTCCCCAACGGCGTTCTCACCGAGATGGCCGAGGGGCTCGGCGTCACCCCGGGTCAGGCCGGACAGACCGTGACCGTGACCGCGCTGGTCGGACTCGTCGTCGCGCCGACGGTGGGACTCATCTTCCCGCGCCTCGACCGGCGGTCGCTGCTGGTGTGGATGGCGCTCGCCGCCGCGGTGTCGAACCTCATCGTGGCGATCGCTCCGAACCTGATCATCGTGCTGCTGGCCCGCTTCCTGCTCGGGGCCGCGATCAGCGCGTTCTGGGCCATGTCGATCACGGTCGCCGCACGTCTCGCGGGGCCGGCGAACCTCGGCCGCGGTGTGATGTTCACCTCGGCCGGTGTCTCGCTGGCAACCGTGGCCGGCGTGCCGCTCGGGGTCATGCTGAGCGAGCTCGTCGACTGGCGGATGGTCTTCGCCATCGCGGGCGTGCTGATGGTCGTGCTCGCGGTCGTCCTGCGGTTCGCGCTGCCCTCGGTACCGGCTGAGCGGGCATCGAGCCTGCGTCTGCTCGTCGACACCCTGCGCCGCCCGGGCATCGGTCTCGGCATGGTCGGGCACGTGCTCGTGGTGCTCGGGCACTTCCTCGCCTACACGTACGTGCGTCTCGCGCTGGAGCGGATCCCGGATGTCGACGCCTCCACGATCGTCGTGCTCCTCGCGCTGTTCGGCGTCGGTGGGCTCCTCGGCAACATCACGATCGGCCTCGTCATCGATCGCACGTTCGCCTTCTTCGCGGTGTTCGCGCCGCTGGTGATCGCCGTGTCCGTCATCTCGATGATCCTGTTCTCCGGGTCGATCATCGGCGTCGGCATCGTCGTGCTGGTGTGGGGCTTCTTCTTCTCGTCCTGGCTGATCGTCGCGAACACCTGGGTCGGGCACCGCATGCCCGATCGGCTGGAAGCCGGTGGCAGCCTCGTCGTCGTGGGGTTCCAGGGCGCGATCACGCTCGCGGCCGGCATCGGCGGACTGCTCGTGGACACCTTGAACGTCGAGCTCGTCTACGTGATCGGCGCGATCTCGCTGCTCGCCGGCGCGGTGCTCTTCGGAGCCTCGAACCGCGTCAGCAGCAGGGCCTGAGCGGGTTCGGGATCCCCCAGGCGCGGATCCCCCGGTCGGGCATCCCTCGGTCGGGCATCCCTCGGTCGGGCATCGTTCAGACAGGCATCGTTCAGGCGGGGATCGGCGTGCGGTTCGCGAGTCGCCACGAGGACGGAGTCTGGCCGGTGCGGCGTCGGAACGCCCGGCTGAATCCCTCATCCGAGGCATAGCCGAGTTCGCGGGAGATGTCCGAGACGCTCCGCCCGGCGTCGAGCATCCGCTTGGCCGCATCGACGCGCACTTCGGTGACGTAATCGGCGGGCGAGCGGCCGACGGCGCTGCGGAACCGCTCGGCGAAGGTGGAGCGCGACATGGCTCCGATGCCGGCGAGACGCTCGACCGTCCAGTCGCGGCCGGGCTCCTCGCGGATGGCGTCGACGACGCGGTCGAGGAAGGGATCGTTCGACAGCGACGGCCAGCCCGTGGGGGCGCAGCCGTTCGCGGCCCAGGCGCGGATGACCGACAGCAGCACGGTGGTCGCCATCATGCGGCAGATGATGGGGTCGCCCTGGCGTGCCGGCATCACGGAGTGATCGATCACGCCCATGTTCAGGGCCAACGCGGCGGCGGCGGGTTCCACGGAGTCGAACCCGGTGACGGTGAGGAAGGGCGGCAACAGGGCGGGAAGCGGCGACGCCGCATCCGCGAGCTCTATGTCGGCGATCATGAGGCTGGTGTCGTCCTGCGCTTCGAGGACGAACGGCGTGCGGCCGAGGGTCAGGAAGGCATCACCCGCCACGAGCACGTCACGGCGAGCCGCGGAGTCGAGGAGGAGGGGGTGCGGGCCCTGTTCCACGTCGAGGCGGCAGCCGTCGCCGAGCGGAGGATGCCCCTGCACGCCGCCCTCCACGATGTACACGAGGGTGATGGTGTCGGCGGGGACAGGCAGCAGCCCTCCCGTCGGGAGTGTGGTTCGTCGGCCGATGCCGACGCGGAGGTCGACGGCGCCGAGCACGTTCGAGAGCGCGTCCGCATCCACTGTCACCATGCCTTCGGCAACATCGCGACGGGGTGTCCTATTCCGCTGTCTCAACCATTCGATGGAGTCGGAGGGGATGGCCGCCGGATACGGTGGAAGGACCCCACCCGAGGAGTACCGTGTTCCGCACCCCCGACCGCCTGTTCCGTGTTCTCGCGATCGCGGAGGCGATCACCTGGACGATCCTGATCGCCGCGATCATCGCCCGCGCCGTCGGCGCCCCGGGGATCGTGGTGACGGTGGGTGGTGGCATCCACGGGTTCGTCTTCCTGACCTATGCGGCGACGGCGATCCTGGTCGCGCTGAATCAGCGCTGGCACCTCGGTGTGGGCGTGCTCGCCGTCGCGAGCGCCGTGATCCCGTACGCCACGATCCCGACCGAGATCTGGCTGCACCGCACTGGCCGGCTCGTAGGGGACTGGCGCCTCGAGGCGACGGACGACCCGCGCGATCGCCGCTGGTACGACCGGCTGATGCGCTGGTTCCTGCAGCGGCCGTGGGTTCTCGCACTGCTGCTGGTCGTCGGCATCGTCGCGCTGTATGTCATCCTGCTGCTGGTGGGTCCTCCCGGCGGCAAGTGAACCCGCGCGGCGACGCGGCGGGCGCGCTCACGGCGTGACGACGACGGCGTTCTCCTCGTTGATCGCGGCCATCGTCGCCTCTGCATCCGCGGCGGTGCAGTCCACGATCACGTACAGGCCCACTCCGGTCTGCGTGAACGCGCGAGCGGCCATGAGCCACGTGCGGCTGCCATCCACCCCCGAGACCTGGCGCGTCTCGACGCCCCCGTTCCCTCCCGACATGTAGCTGAACTCTCCGGTGATCGCGAGCGGGGTGACCTCGGCGGTCGGGGTCTGCAGCAGCACACCGAGAATCGCATCGGACGACGCGCTGTCGTCTCCGGCGACCACCGGAACGTCTGTCGTGTGGCCCTGCCAGAACCTCGCCGTGCAGGTGCCGTCGGCCGTGCCGTAGGTCCAGCCGCCGTTGCCGTCGTCGGGCGAGACGATCTTCCACCCTTCGTCGACCGCGAGCCCGTCGCCCCATTCGATGTAGGTGTCGCTCGCGAGATCCAGTCCTTCGGCGAAGGTCAGGGTCGAGCCCGACGATCCGTCGATCGGCGCGTCGGTGTCAGCGCTCGGGGACGGGACATCGGCGGGCGGATCCGTGGGGATCTGCGCGTACAGGCATCCGCTCAACGACAAGACGGCCAATGCGGCGATCGCGGTGCTGCCCACGCGCCGGGAGATCGATGAGGTGCGCGTCATGCCGGTCAGCCTAGCCCTGGCCCGTCGTCGCGTCGCCCCATCAGGGCGACGGTTCAGTGCGCTGTGGCGACGCCGATCGAGTCGTGCACGATGACCGCCGCGACCCGAGCGCCGGCCCCCGCCGCGACGATGAGCTGCTGCGGTCCTGGCGCGGCAGCGTCGCCCGCGGCGTAGAGCCCCGGCACGTCGGTGCGGCCCGAACGGTCGGTGCGCAGATGCCCGGCATCATCCAGCGCCGGCGTCATCCCTTCGAGGAACGTCAGCGTGCTGTCCCACTCGGGGCGCACGAATCCGCCGTCCACGGCGACCGCCGTGCCGTCGACGAGCCGGACGGTTTCGAGTTGCCCTCGGTCGCCCACGAGCTCGACGATCTGCTCCCGGCGCACGGCGATCCCTGCTGCGTTCAGCTCCGCTTCCTCCGTCGCGGTCACGGCGTCGGCGCCGTGCGTGAACACGGTGAGACTCTCGGTCCAGCGTCCGATGAGTCGCGCACGATCCGCCATGTCCGGCGTCTCCCCGATGAGGGCGAGGCGGCGGCCCTGCAGCTCCCACGCGTCACAGGCGGCGCAGCTGAACAGACTCATGCCGTAGTAGCCGCGCAGATTCGGGACATCCGGGAGCGTCTCGCGCAGCCCGGTCGCCACCAGCACCGCCCGGGCGGTCACGGTCGTCTCGGCCTCCCGCCGCCCGATGTCCGCCGCGAACCCGCTCTCGCTGTTCCGACTCCCGCCATCGTCGCCGATCGAACGGAGTGCGGTGACCCGCGTTCGTGATCGCACCTCGACGTTCGGATAGGCGGCCAGCTCGTCTCTGGCGAGGCGTCGCAGCTCCTGCGGCGGGATGCCGTCGCGAGTGAGGAACCCGTGCGACCGCAGCGTGGCGGCGTTCCGCGGACGATCGGCATCGATCACCAGCACGCGCGCAAGCGCACGGCCGAGGTTGAGCGCTGCAGAGAGGCCGGCCGGTCCGCCGCCCACGATGAGCACGTCGTAGTCCGCACGCTCACTCAGGCCTGTCGCCGGCGATGTCATCCGCATGGTCCTTCCGCGAAAGGGGCGGATCCATGCCGCGGCGTCTGCCGAGGCGACACCGCCGGGCGGCCGGTAAGGCTCGCCTTACTCACATCCTGCCACTGTTCGAGGGATCGCGACCCGCGCCGTGGTCGACACCTGCCGCGACGCGGGTCGCTGAGCGTCAGCCGCGCCGGACGGGCTGCTGCAGTTCGGTGACCCAATCGGACTGGTCTTCGGCGACCGCGCGCACGTAGAGCTCCCGGCAGGGGCCGTCGTGCACCAGTCCGCGGGCGAAGATCTCGGTGTGGATCGCGTGCCAGCTCTCCGAGATGCGGTCCATCGAGCCGAGGTGGATGCCGCACACGGCCTCGTCCGCCGCAGGCAGCTCGATGATCTCGAACCCGTCTTGCGCGGGGCCGGAGTAGGTGTAGCCGACGATGACCTGCAGGCCGTCGTCGAGCGTCTCGTACTCGGCGATCGGGGTGCTCAGGGAGTGCGTGTCGCCGATGATCTCCGCCACCGCGTCGAAGGCGGGTCCGACGACGCCGGCCACGGCCGGCTGGTCGGCGACGATCGTGCGGATCGCCGCCAGGCGGACAGCGGGGAGGGGCTTGTCGATGATCTCGATCCGGGACATGAGGTTCTCTCTTTCGATGAGGTGGAGCCGCCTTTCCACATCGACGAGTCTCTCTGCGGCGATGCGATGCTCCTGCTCGACCTCAGCGCGACGGATCCGCAGCAGCGCGGCGATGCGTTCGGCATCGACGCCGCGTTCGAGGATCGCCGAGATGTCGTCGAGTCCGAAACCCAGCTGGCGCAGGGCGACGATCCGGTGCAGTCGTTCCAGCTGCGAAGGGTCGTAGGAGCGGTAGCCGCTGAACTCGTCCACATGGGCGGGCACGAGCAGGCCGGCGGTGTCCCAATGCCGGAGCATCCGATGGGTCACCTGGCCGATCTGCGCGAACGCTCCGATGGACAACATGTCTCAGTTCTCCCGTCTGCCACTGTGTCAGGGTCAAGTATCGCGGTGGGAGCCCGGATCGTCGGCGCGCTAACGTCGACGGATGGACGAAGAGGTGCTGGCAGGCGGGAACGCGAGCGGAACCGTTGTGCGCATCGGCGACACGGTGCGCAAGCCCTGGTCGGACGCCGCACCGAGTGTCAGCCGCTTCGTGAGTGCTCTTCGTGCCGAGGGGGTCGATGCGCCGGAGCCGCGCGGGCGGGACGACGAGGGGCGGCAGGTCATCGAGTTCGTGCCGGGGACCCCGGCGATCGCGAGAGCTCCGCTGACGGTGGAAGAGCTGCGACGGGTCGGATCGATGATCCGCGGGATCCACGACGCGAGTGCTCGGTATGCGCCGGAGGCCGGTGCCGTATGGCGCACCGCGATCCCCGCGCCCGCCGCCGAACTCATCTGCCACAACGACCTCGCGCCCTGGAACCTCATCACCGGCGACCGTTGGGTCTTCATCGACTGGGACGCCGCTGCCCCGAGCACCCGCCTCTGGGATCTCGCCTACGCGGCGCAGGCGTTCGCCCTGTCGGACGATGAACGCGATCCGGAGCGTGCGGCGGACGATCTCGCGGCGCTCGTCGACGGATACGGGGCGGACGGCATCGTGCGCCGGGACCTGCCGCGAGCCATGGAAGAGCGGACGGCGGCGATGCTCGCGCTGCTCGAGAGTGCGCGCGCGACCGGCGAGGAGCCGTGGGCGTCGATGCACGCGACCGGCCATGGCACCCACTGGGCGAAGGCGCTGCGATATGTGAGTGAGCACCGTGCGGTCTGGGCTCGAACGCTCGGTGGGGCCTGATCTCAGCTCGCTCGCGGAGCCTTGTGCGTGGTGTGTCGTTCAGGACGCATGCTGTATCCCGGTATTTCATTTTTCTGCCGTGATCTGGGCCTTTGAATGTCGGTGGTCCCTGGTTCACTGAAGGTATGACGGCACTGGCAGATGCGACTCTCGAGCAGGTGGGGGCGCTCGGCGCGCTCACCGAGATGCTCGTCGGGGTCGAGCGCTCGATCAGCAGCCTCCAGGCCGCGCGCGACGGAATCCTGGCCGTGGGCTCGCGGCTCGCACTCGAGGTGGCTGCGCAGGCTGAGCATCCTGACCACGGCGAGATGTCGGCGCGCACCGTGGCGGCAGAGTTCGCCGCCGCGCTGCGCGTGAGTGATCGGACGGTGCAGCGCCGGATGGCGGATGCGGCGTGGGTCGTCGAGCGCTTCCCGCTGGTCTGGGAAGCGCAGGGCGCCGGTCGTATCAGCGCTGCTCACGCCCGGGTCGTCTGCGAAGAAGGTGAGCGCCTCGAAGATGCGGCGAGCCGCGATTCCTACGCGACGCAGATGATCGCTCTCGCCGAGACCGAGTCCCCGGCCCGCGTCGGCCGGATGGCCCGGCGCGTGGCCGAGCGGTTCCAGGCGCGGTCGATCCATGAGCGGCACCTCGACGCCCGGGAGAAGAGATCCGTGTGGGTGAAGGAGGTCGGCGACGGAATGACGCAGCTCGGACTGCTCGGTCCGTCGGCGCTCGTCCACGGTGCCTTCGAGCGGCTGACACAGATGGCCAAGGCGGTGCAGGGACCCGAATTCCTGCCGGGTCGAGAATCCGTGCAGGAGCAGTCGGATGCCGACTCGGTCCCCGATGCGGCCCCGGCCACCGACACCGATGTCGGGGCCTCCGATCAGCGCACGATCGCACAGCGGCGCGCCGACCTCGCTCTCGATCTGCTTCTCACCGGTGCTCCGGCTGGACACGACACGTCAGAGGGGCTCCTCGCAGCGATCCGCGGATCGGTGTCGATCACTGTTCCGGTAACGACGCTGATGGGAGACGACGCGACGCCGGCCGAGCTGCACGGCGGGACTCCGATCGACTCCGCGACCGCCCGCAGGTTCGCCGGTGCGGCCTCCGGATGGGACCGCATCCTCACTCACCCCATCACCGGGACACTTCTCGCGGTCGACCGCTATCGTCCTGGTTCGGATCTGAAGCGGCATCTGAGTGCCAGAGATCAGCGCTGCCGATTCCCCGCCTGCGGGTATGCGTCCATCGACTGCGACGTCGATCATCATCACGATGCCGCTCTCGGGGGAGCCACCAGCGAATCGAACCTCGGACACCTGTGCCGGCGGCATCACATGCTCAAGCATCATTCGCCATGGGCGGTCGAATCTCTGGGAGGCGGCGTCTACGCCTGGACGAGCCCGACCGGCAAGATCTACATCGACCGGCCGCCGCCCCAGAACACCGTCACCTTCACCGAAGATCGCGCGGCCCCACCGTTCTGACCCGCACCGTTCTGACCCGAACTGTTCTGACCCGCACTGGTCCGACCCGCACTGTTCTAGCTCGGAGCGATGCGGTTGCGAGTGGCCGCCGCACGTCACTCGTCGACCGCGACGACGTTCTTCGAGAGCACCTCCTGTGCGACCGGCCCGACCGGTTCCCCCTCGCAGATGACGATCACCCAGACCGAGTAGTCGGCCTGCACGAAGGCGCGCGCGGCCATGAAGTACCCGTACTCGTTCACGGTGTAGCTGAACTGCCGTTGCGCGACGGCGCGGTCCGACTGCTCGTGGGGCAGGAAGATGCCTTCCGATAGCAGCTCCGGGCCCAGCCAGTCCGCACCCGCCTGATGCTCGAGCACGGCATCCGTCGCCTCGCGATCGTCCATTCCTCCGGACTCGCCGAGCACGCCGCCCCGGAAGGCCGCAGTGCACGTTCCGCTCGCGTTGGCGTACGACCAGCGCCCGGGATGATCGGAGGGCACAGCTGTCCAGCCTTCGTCGGCGTAGAGTCCGTCGCCCCAGCTGATGTCGGAATCCGTCGTCAGCCACGCCCCGTCCGCGAAGGTCAAGACGTCAGGTGGGGCTTCCGAAGGTGAGGTCGCCATGGGTGACGGGGTCTTCGCCTCGCGGGGCGCAGGCGGGGCGGAGCATCCGTTCGTCATCGCGAGTGCCGTGACGAGGGCGGCCGCGATGATGACGATGCGAGACGAGGCGATGCGAGACGAGGCGATGCGAGACAAGACGATGCGAGACGGGGATGGGGTGGGAGCTGTGCGTCGAAGGGTCATGGTGGGCGAGCCTAGGCAGGCGATGCGGCCCGCCGGACGCCCTGTGGATAACCCCGATTCGCAAAGTTGAGCCAATTCATATCAAGTTCATTTGACACCTCCTCGACCCCTGGGTACACTTGAGTCATCGCGACTCAGGTTTCCCTGATCGCCGCAGATTTCCGAACCACAACGAACTTCCAACAAAGGAGAGAACACATGGCACGTGCTGTCGGTATCGACCTCGGAACCACCAACTCCGTCGTCAGCGTCCTCGAGGGTGGCGAGCCCAAGGTCATCGCCAATGCCGAGGGCTTCCGCACGACCCCCTCGGTCGTGGCCTTCACCAAGGACGGGGAGGTGCTCGTCGGTGAGACCGCGAAGCGCCAGGCCGTCACCAACGTCGACCGGACGATCGCTTCCGTCAAGCGCCACATGGGCACGGACTGGAGCTTCGACGTCGACGGCAAGAAGTGGACGCCGCAGGAGATCTCCGCGCGCATCCTCATGAAGCTCAAGCGCGACGCCGAGGCGTACCTGGGCGACACGGTGACCGACGCGGTCATCACCGTCCCCGCGTACTTCAACGACGCCGAGCGTCAGGCCACCAAGGAGGCCGGCGAGATCTCGGGTCTCAACGTCCTGCGCATCATCAACGAGCCGACCGCGGCAGCTCTCGCCTACGGCCTCGACAAGGGCAAGGAAGACGAGCTCATCCTGGTCTTCGACCTGGGTGGCGGAACGTTCGACGTCTCGCTGCTCGAGGTGGGCAAGGACGACGACTTCTCCACGATCCAGGTGCGCTCGACCGCCGGTGACAACCGCCTCGGTGGAGACGACTGGGACCAGCGTCTCGTCGACTACCTGATCAAGCAGTTCAAGGAGACCACGGGCGTCGACGTCTCGGGTGACAAGATCGCGCTGCAGCGCCTCAAGGAAGCTGCGGAGCAGGCGAAGAAGGAGCTCTCCTCCTCGACCTCGACCAGCATCAACCTGCCGTACCTGTCGCTGACGGAGTCCGGACCGGTGTCGCTTTCCGAGACCATCACCCGCGCGAAGTTCGAGGACCTCACGAAGGACCTGCTCGACCGCACCAAGAAGCCGTTCGAGGATGTCATCCGCGAGGCCGGCATCAAGGTGTCCGAGATCGACCACATCGTGCTCGTGGGTGGATCCACGCGTATGCCCGCGGTCGCCGAGCTCGTCAAGCGCGAGACCGGCAAGGACGCGAACAAGGGCGTCAACCCGGATGAGGTCGTCGCCGTCGGCGCCGCTCTCCAGGCCGGTGTCCTCAAGGGCGAGCGCAAGGACGTTCTCCTCATCGACGTCACCCCCCTGAGCCTCGGTATCGAGACCAAGGGCGGCATGATGACCAAGCTCATCGAGCGCAACACGGCCATCCCGACCAAGCGCAGCGAGACCTTCACCACGGCAGACGACAACCAGCCGTCCGTCGCGATCCAGGTCTTCCAGG
>JBOGEI010000057.1:0-20344 GCA_050701935.1 Microbacterium sp. | reverse complement strand
GACGAGGGGACGCAGGCCCGCGAAGCTGCCGCGCACCCGGTCGCGACCGATGGGCTCGGCGATCACGCGGTTGAGACTGCTCAGCAGGAACTCGATCTCGGGCTCTGTCGGTTGAGCCACGCGCGGGACGGCGCCGGGAGCGTCCTCGTCAGTGAGGCCGACGATCACCCGGCCGTGCGCCTGCGGCAATGCGAAGACGTAACGACTGATCGACCCTTCGTGGGGAACCGTCAGCGCCACGGTCGGAGCTCCGAGATCCTCCGCGTCGAGCACGATGTGCGTGCCACGACTCGGCCGCATGCTGATCGTCTCGTCGAGGGAGCCTGCCCACACTCCGGTCGCGTTGATCGCGGCACGTGCGCGGATCTCGAATCGCTCGCCTGTGAGCGTGTCTTCAGCTGTTGCGCCGTCGCCGCGCAGTTCGACCGCGCGGACCCTCGTGAGGATCCGCGCCCCGAGCGCTGCTGCTGTGCGGGCCACCGTTGCGACGAGCCGGGCGTCGTCGATCAGCTGCCCGTCGTAAGACATCACTCCACCGCGCAGGCCATGAGGGTCCAGCGCCGGCGCCAATCGACTCGCAGTGCGCGCGGAGACGAGCGTCGGCGCAGGCAGCACGGTGCGGGGTGTGCGCGCCCTCATCCGCAGGAGATCGCCCATACCCATGCCGACGGCGCCCGCCGTTCGCTGACGCACCGTGATACCGGAGCTGAAGGGGAGCAGCTGTCCGAGGGGGCGAATGAGATGCGGAGCGATCATCGTCATGAGGAGGTGGCGTTCGATCGCGCTCTCCTTCGCGGTGGCGAAGTCACCGGTGGCGAGGTAGCGCAGCCCGCCGTGCACGAGCTTCGAGCTGAATCGGCTGGTGCCGAAGGCGAGGTCTTCGGCTTCGATCAAGGTGACGCTGAGGCCGCGCGACGCCGCATCGAGAGCGACTCCCACGCCCGTGATCCCGCCCCCGACGACGAGCACGTCGACTCGCTCGTCTGCGGCGAGCGTGAGGTCGGCCCTCCTTCGCGCGACGTTGAGCGCGGAAGACTCCTTGATCATGGGCGGAGCAGCCCGTCGAGTGCCGCGCGCAGCTCGCGTTCCCACGCGGCTTCGGAGATGAGGTCGGCGACCGTGCCATGGGAGAGGACCGCGGACTGGGCGATCAGCAGCAGCATCACCGCGATCTCCGAAGGTGCGCCCGGTCTGACGGAGCCGTCCACCTGGGCGGTTCCGATGGCGGTGGCGAGCCACAGCAGGATCATCCGCTGGCTCGATCCGACCCGCTGCAGCGTGTACCGCGTGAAGGCTTCGGGTTCGTCGGCGAGCAGGCGTGCGTAAAGCGGGTCGTTCCGGAAGAGCGTCGTGAAGCGGAGCACGTCATCGACGAGCGCTGTGCGTGTGCGCGCGTGGACGGGGAACGTGCCGAGGATGCCGTCGACACGGCGCAGGAGCGCGGCTCGCACGACGTCGTCGGCATCGCTCCAGTTGCGGTAGATCGTCGGGCGGCTGAGGTCGGCGCGGCGTGCGAGTTCCGCGATCGTCACCCCGTGCACGCCGCGGCGTTCGATCAGTGCATCCGCAGCATCGAGGATGCGTGTCTGAGTCGCGTCCCAGATAGGTTGACGTTCTTCCATGATGTGTCACACTGTAACGCATGGGCCAAGATGATGGCAGGGTCGATGCGGACCCGACGATGAGATGGAACGGCTGGGGCGATCCGGCCAAGGCGAAGGATCTGCCGCTCGCCGTTCGCGCGCTGCTGCCGATGCTGCTCGGACGTGTCCGCAGGCCCGAGCCGGCGGTCGAGCTCGCTGAGGTGCGGCTGGCGCCCTCCGCGTTGACGGATGACGATCTAGAGGCATTCCGCACCGTGGTCGGTCCAGAGGGCATCGATGACTCGGCTGAGGCCCGCATCCGTCACGCCGGCGGGCGCTCGACTCCCGATCTGCTGCGACGGCGGCAGGCGGAGCAGGAAGCGCCGGATGCGATCATCCGTCCGGCCGGTCACGACGAGGTCGGTGCCTGCCTGGAGGTCGCGGTCGCTCGCGGCGTCGCCGTCATCCCGTTCGGTGGCGGCACGAGCGTCGTCGGAGCGCTGGATCCCGAGCGAGGCGAGCATCACGCGGTCGTGAGCCTCGACCTGCGGCGGTTGAGCGGGCTGACCCGACTCGATGAGGTCAGCGGTGAAGCGGTGCTCGCTGCCGGTACGACGGGGCCGGAGGCGGAGGCGCTTCTCAGTGCGTACGGACTCGAGCTCGGCCACTTCCCGCAGAGCTTCCGCTACGCGACGATCGGTGGGTTCGCCGCCGCGCGCTCTTCCGGGCAGAACTCTGCGGGCAACGGTCGGTTCGATGCGATGGTCACCGGCATCCGGGTGGCGACCCCCACCGGCGATATCGAACTCGGACGTTCGCCAGGATCCGCGGCGGGCCCCGATCTGATCAAGCTCTTCCTCGGCTCGGAGGGGATCTTCGGGGTGATCACGGAGGTGCGTGTGCGTGTGCATCCGATCCCGCGCGACAGGGTCTTCGAGTCCTGGTCGTTCCCCGACTTCGCCAGCGGCGCCGAGGGGCTGCGCCGGGTGGCGCAGCAGGGCGTCGGGCCGACAGTCATCCGCCTGTCCGACGAGGCGGAGACCGCCGTGAGTCTCGCCCAGATCGGCAAGATCGGCAAAGCACTCGCCAAGGGCGCGAGCGTCGTGACGGTGTACGAGGGCGACGCGATCATGGAGCGTCGAGCCCGTGTCAGTGCCCATCTCGAGGCAGCAGGTGGCATCTCGGCGGGCGAGGGCGCGGCCGAAGAATGGCTGCAGGGACGTTTCGACGGCCCGTACCTCCGAGACTCGCTGCTCGACGCCGGCGTCTTCTGCGAGACCCTGGAGACCGCGACCACCTGGTCGAATCTGCAGACGCTGCGCTCCGCAGTCGAGAGAGCGCTCAAGGACGGCTTCGCCGACGCCGGCGCCAAGTCCTACGTCATGTGCCATGTGTCCCACATCTACCCGACTGGCGCATCGCTCTACTTCACCGTGCTCGCCGGGATCCGCACCGATCCTCTCCGTGCCTGGGAGCAGGTCAAAGCGCGGGTCAACGATGCGATCATCGCGTCCGGTGGCACCATCAGCCACCACCACGCGGTCGGTCGAGATCATGCACCCTGGCTGGAATCGGAGATCGGGGAGACCGGCATCCGCATTCTCGCTGCGATCAAGCGCGAACTGGATCCCACCGGCATCCTGAACCCCGGTGCCGTGATATCGATCGAGCGGACGCGCTGACGTGGCCGAGCACATCGCCGTGCTCGTGAACCCGTTCTCCGGCAAGGGCCGGGGTGGGCGAGCCGCGGAGACAGCAGTTCTGCACCTGCGAGAGCGCGGAGCGGACGTCCGCACATACGCGGGGGCCTCCGCGGCGGACACCGCCCGACTCGCGGTCGCTGCTATCGCAGACGAACCTCTGGCACTGGTCGTCGTGGGCGGCGACGGAACGCTGTCGGGCGTGCTCGACACGGTGTGCGCGGCATCCGTCCCGGTGATTCTGGTCGCTGCCGGCACCGGGAACGACCTCGCCCGTGCCCTAGGTCTGCCTCGTGGCGATGCCGCAGCCGCCGCAGAGCTCGCGCTCACCGGCGTCTCACGGGCGATCGACGTCGGCGAGATCCGCACCGCGAGCGGAACGCGAAAGTTCCTCACGATCGCAGCGCTCGGGTTCGACGCGAAAGTCAGCGATCGCACCAATCGGCTCCGCTGGCCCCACGGGGCACCGCGCTACTACCTCGCCCTGCTCATCGAGCTCGTGCGCCTGCGTCCCATGGCTTTCACCCTCTCCGTCGACGACGAGCCGCCGGTGAGTTCTCCCGGCACACTGATCGCGGTCGGCAGCACTTCGAGCTACGGCGGAGGGATGCCGATCTGCGCGGGCGCGATCCCCGACGACGGGCTGCTCGACTTCGTGCACGTCGCTCCCCTCGGACGACTGCGTCTGCTGCGTCTGTTTCCGTTGCTGTTGCGAGGGACGCATCTCGGCCGTCGGGAAGTCGTGCATCGCCGTGCACGGACGGTGACCGTCGCCGCGCCCGGCCTCGTCGTCTACGCGGACGGCGAGCGCATCGGCGAAGACGAATGCACGGTGACGGTGCTTCCCGCAGCATTCACGATGCTGGTGCCGGAGGTGAGCAATGGCTGAGTTCGATGAGGACGTCGTGATCGTCGGCTCCGGCTTCGGGGGATCCGTCGCCGCACTGCGATTGGCCGAGAAGGGCTATCGGGTGCGCGTGTACGAGGCGGGGCGTCGTTTCGAGGATGACGACTTCGCGAAGACCAGCTGGAACCTGCGGCGCTACCTGTGGGCTCCGGCGCTCGGTTGCTACGGCGTGCAGCGCATCCATCGGCTGCCGGATGTGATGATCCTCGCCGGTGCCGGGGTCGGCGGAGGCTCACTCAACTACGCGAACACGCTCTATCAGCCGGGCGCTGCGTTCTTCCAGGATCCGCAGTGGCAAGGCATCACTGACTGGGAGTCCGAGCTCTCACCTCATTACGCGACGGCGAAGCGGATGCTCGGCGTCGTGGAGCACTACCCGCACACCGGCCCCGTCGAGCGGATCATGGCTGGTGCGGCCGATGACCTCGGGGTCGGCGCGACCTTCCGTCACGCCCCGGTGGGCGTGTGGTTCGGAAGACCGGGGGAGCGCACCCCCGATCCCTTCTTCGGAGGCGAGGGACCCGACCGCACGGGATGCACACTCTGCGGCAACTGCATGGTCGGATGCCGTGTCGGCGCCAAGAACACCCTGATGAAGAACTACCTCGCGCTCGCAGAGCGGCGGGGAGTCGAGATCGAGGCGCTGCGCATCGTGAGCGAGGTGCGTGAGCTCCCCGGCGGCGGATTCGCCGTGACCACACAACGCAGCGGCGCATGGTTGCGGCATTCACCTCGGACCGTGACGGCCGCGCAGGTAGTGCTTGCAGCCGGCACTTGGGGCACCCAACAGCTGCTGCACAGGATGAAGGCCTCCGGATCGCTGCCACGGATCTCGGATGCGGTCGGCCGCCTCACCCGCACCAACTCGGAGGCTCTCGATGGTGCGGTCGCCACGAAGGTGCCCGAGTCGCTGCAGCTGGCTCGGGGTGTGGCGATCACCACCTCCTTCCACGTCGACGATCGCACCCATGTCGAGAACGTCCGCTACGGCCCCGGCTCCAACCTGATGGGAGCACTCGCGACCGTGCTCGTAACCGGCGATCGTCGCCTCGGTGCGCGAGTGGCCAGCCTCGTGACGCAGATGCTCCGCTCGCCGGTGCGACAGTTCCGACTCGGGAACCTGCGACGCTGGAGCGAACGAGGGATCATCGCCCTGGTCATGCAGACCGCGGACAACTCGCTCACGCTCTCGCTTCGGCGGAGGTTCGGCAGACTCGTGATGACGAGCACCCAGGGGCACGGCGACCCGAATCCGAGCTACCTTCCCCAGGCCCACACCGCTGCCGCAGCCATCGCGGCGCGGGTCCAGCACGAGGGCGGAGTGTCTGCGGAGGCACGTGGCTCATGGCCTGAGGTGTTCGGCATCCCGCTCACGGCGCATTTCCTCGGCGGTGCGGTGATCTCCGCCTCGCCCGACGACGGTGTCATCGACGCCTATCACCGCGTCTGGGGTCACCCGGGACTGCACGTCGTCGATGGTGCGGCCGTCCCCGCCAACCCCGGGGTGAACCCCTCGCTCACGATCACCGCGCTGGCCGAACGGGCGCTGTCCTATTGGCCGAAGGCCGATCAAGCGGACTCGAGGCCTTCACAGTAGACGACGAAGGGGCCGCATCTCTCGATGCGGCCCCTTCGTGTGAGATCAGCGGCTCTCGATGCCGCGAATCTGCGGGGTGTGGAAGGAACCGCCGAAAGCCCGCTCCGAAGCGCCCTCACGGTCGAGGTACGGCGAGGCGCCGCCGTCGATGAACGGCCATCCGGCACCGAGGATCAGGCAGAGGTCGATGTCCTCGACCTCGGGGACGACGCCCTCGTCGAGCATCATCTTGATCTCTGTGGCGAGCCCGTCCTGCACCCGCTGCAGGATCGTCGCCGCCGACGCCGGGGTCTTGCCGACAGCGGGCTTCAGGACCTTCTCGGCCTGCTTGCTCCAGCCGACGACACGCCCGCCCTTGTCCTTCTCCACGACCGCGTCGAGCTCGGCGAGAGCGTGGAAGTTCTCGTTGGCATAGAACCGGTCGGGGAACGCGTGCACCATCGTGTCCTGCACGTGCGCCGCGACCTTCCATCCGACCAGGTCGATCAGCTGGAACGGGCCCATCGGCAGGCCGAGCGGGCCGAACGCCTTCTCGACATCGGCGATCGGGGTGCCCTCGTAGACCGCGCGTGCGGCCTCGCCCATGACCTTGGCGAGCAGACGGTTCACGACGAACCCGGGTGCGTCGGCGGTGAGCACCGCGTTCTTGCCCAGGTTCTTCGCGACGACGAATGCGGTCGACAGCGCGGCGTCAGCGGTCGCGGGCGTCTTCACGATCTCGATCAGCGGCATCACCGCGACCGGGTTGAAGAAGTGGAACCCGACCAGGCGCTCCGGGTGTGCGAGCTTCGACCCGATCTCCTCGACCGAGAGCGACGAGGTGTTGGTCGCGAGGATCGCGTCCTCGGCGATGATCTTCTCGATCTCGCCGAACACCTGCTGCTTGACGCCGACCTCTTCGAACACGGCCTCGATGACGAAGTCGCAGTCCGCGTAGAGGCTCTTGTCAGTCGTGCCGGTGACGAGCGCACGCAGCTTGTTCGCGCTGTCGGAGTCGAGGCGTCCCTTGGCTTCGAGCTTGCCGATCTCCTCGTGGATGTAGGCGACGCCCTTGTCCACACGCGCCTGATCCAGGTCGGTGATGAGCACGGGCACCTGGAGCTTGCGCACGAACAGCAGTGCGAACTGGCTCGCCATGAGTCCTGCGCCGATGATGCCGACCTTGGCGACCTTCTTCGCGAGTTGCTTGTCCGGAGCACCTACCGGTCGCTTCGCGCGCTTCTGCACGAGGTCGAAGGCGTACATGGACGCGGCGAACTGGTCGCCCGTCACGAGTTCGGCGAGTGCCTCGTCCTCGCGAGCGAAGCCTTCGGCCTTGGTGCCGGCCTTGGCCTTGTCGAGCAGGTCGAGGGCCGCGTACGGCGACTTCGGCATGGTCCCGATCTTCGACTCCAGCATTCCGCGCGCCATCTTGATGGCGATCGGCCACTTGGTGAGGCGTTCGATCTTGCCCGGCTCGTTCTTGCGCTCGACCTTCTTGCCGCCGAGGACGGCGTCGGCCCAGGAGAGCGAGTTCTCGAGGTAGTTCGCCGCGGGGAAGATCGCGTCGAAGATGCCCAGGTCGAACGCCTGCTGCGGCTTCAGCATCCGGTTCTGCTTGAGCGGATTCGAGATGACGACCTCGAGGGCGTTCTCGATGCCGATCAGGTTGGGCAGGAGATAAGCGCCGCCCCAACCGGGGATGATGCCGAGGAATACCTCGGGCAGAGCCACCGCCGCGGCGGAGGAGTCGACCGTGCGGTAGCTGGAGTTGAGCGCGATCTCCAGGCCACCGCCGAGGGCGAGGCCGTTCACGAAGGCGAACGACGGCACGCCGAGGTCGCCCAGCTTGCCGAGGACCTTGTGGCCGAGCTGCGCGATCAGGCGAGCGTTGTCGCGCGAGCCGACCTTGCTGATGTCGGACAGATCGGCGCCTGCCGCGAGGATGTACTGCTTGCCGGTGATGCCGACGGCCTGGATCTCGCCGGCTGACGCACGCGCCTTGAGCCCGTCGAGAGTCTCACCCAACTGCGTGAGCGTCGCCGGACCCAGAGTGTTCGGGCGCGTGTGGTCACGGCCGTTGTCGAGCGTGATCAGGGCGAGCACCTTGCCGGAGGCGAGACGGATGTCGCGCACGGGGGAGTGCGTGATGACCTCGCCCTCGGTGAGCGCCTGGATGGGGGAGAAGTCGATGTCGTCGTAATTGGTCACGTTCGCGCTCACTTCTTCTTCTTGCCGTCGTAGTGCGGGTTCTCCCAGATGACCGAACCACCCTGGCCGAGACCCACGCACATGGCGGTGAGGCCGTAGCGGACGTCGGGACGCTCGGCGAACTGCGCAGCGAGCTGGATCATGAGGCGCACACCGGATGCGGCGAGCGGGTGACCCAGCGCGATCGCGCCGCCCCACTGGTTGACGCGGGGGTCGTCGTCGGCGATGCCGAAGTGGTCGAGCAGGGAGATCACCTGGATGGCGAACGCCTCGTTGAGCTCGAACAGGCCGATGTCGGCGATGGTGAGTCCGGCCTTCTTGAGCGCCTTCTCCGTCGACGGGATCGGGCCGATGCCCATGATCTCGGGCTGCACGCCGGCGAAGGCGAACGACACCATGCGCATCTTCGGTGCGAGTCCGAACTCCTTCACCGCGCCTCCACCGGCGAGCAGCGACATCGTCGCGCCATCGGTGAGGGGGGAGGAGGTGCCGGCGGTGACGCGCCCGTGCGGACGGAACGGCGTCTTGAGGGCCGCGAGGTCCTCCATCGTGGTCTGCGGGCGACGACCCTCGTCCTCGGTGGCGAGACCCCAGGCGCCGTCTGCGCCCTTGGTGGCGACCGACACGAGGTCGGGCTGGATCTTGCCAGCGTCGTATGCGGCCTGCACCTTGTGCTGGCTCAGCATGCCGAACCGATCGGAGCGCTCCTTGGTCAGGTGCGGGAAGCGATCGAAGATGCGCTCCGCGGTGACACCCATGTTGAGAGCGCCCGGGTCGACCATCTTCTCGGCGACGAATCGCGGGTTCGGGTCGGCGTTGCCGCCGATGGGGTGGTGGCCCATGTGCTCGACGCCGCCTGCGAGGGCGAAGTCGTACATGCCGACGCCGATCGATGCCCCCATCGTAGTGACGCTCGTCATCGCGCCGGCGCACATGCGCTCGACGGCGAGCCCGGGCACGCTCTGCGGGAGTCCGGCGAGAATCGCCACCGAACGGCCGAGGGTCAGTCCCTGATCGCCGGTCTGGCTCGTCGCGGCGATCGCGACGTCGTCGATGCGGTCGGCCGGGACGGCCGCGTTCCGCTCCATCAGGCCGATGGTCGCCTTCACGGCGAGGTCATCCGCGCGGGTGTTCCAGTACATGCCCTTTTCGCCGGCGCGCCCGAAAGGCGTGCGTACTCCATCGACGAAGAAGACGTCCGAGATCTCGGCCACTCTGCCTCCAAGTTAGTGCGTGGCCTCAGTCTATGAAGCCCGGGAAACTGGGAGGAATCGGTTGGTTCGAACCTACGAAGCCGGTGCGGGGGTGCTGTCGGGCGTTTGCGCCGCATCTACAAAGGCGGCCGCGATCTTCTGTGCGGTCTGTTCAATCTGCCAGGGGCGAGCACCCAAAGCGGCGAGCGCCGCAGCGATCTCCTCCGAGGTTTCGCCTGGCAGGTCCCACGCGACGCGACGGAGATACTCCGGAGTGAGCAGGTTCTCGGTGGGCATCCCCAGTTCTTCGGCCACCGCTTCCACGACGGGGCGTGCGGCCTTCAGGCGAGCATCCGCCTCAGGGTTCCGATCGGCCCAGGCGCGGGGAGGGGGAAGGGTGTCGCTGGGCACACGTTCGCGCGGCAGGTCCTCGCTGGCACGGCCGTCGAGGAAGGCCTGCCACCAGCGGTCCAGCTGCGTGCGGCTCGCGCGGCCCTGGAACTCCTTGATACCGGCGAGCGCCTGCTTCGATTGCGGGTTCGCCATCAGAGCGGCCACCAGAGAGCGGTCAGGGACCAGGCGACCGGGAGAGACATCCTGTTCCTGGGCATACGCCTCGCGGGCCTGCCAGAGAGAGCGTGCGACGGCGAGGTTACGGGCTCCGCGCACCTGGTGGAGTCCGCTGAGTCGACGCCACGGATCCTCGCGCGGAGGCTTGGGCGCACGCGCGAGGGTGGCCGCGAATTCTTCGGCGGCGTACCCGGTCTTCCCCTGCTCTTCGAGTTCGCCCACCAGCACGTCTCGCACGTCGATAAGGTGCAAGACGTCGAGGGCGGCGTATTCGAGCCACGAATCCGGCAGCGGTCGCGTCGACCAGTCGGCGGCGGAGTGCTCCTTCTTGAGCGTGATGCCCAGAGTGTCCTCGACGACGGCACCGAGTCCGACGCGTTCGTGTCCCAGCAATCTGGAGGCGAGTTCTGTGTCGAAGATCACCGACGGCTCGAGGTGGAGCTCCCGCAGCGAGGGGAGGTCCTGGCTTGCGGCGTGCAGGACCCACTCGAGATCGCCGATCGCCTCTTGGAGCGGTGCGAAGTCTCCGATGGCGGGAGGATCGAACAGGAAGACCCCGGCGTCTCGCCGGAACACCTGCACGAGATAGGCGCGCTGAGAGTAGCGGAAGCCGGACGCGCGCTCCACGTCCACGGCGACGGGCCCGGTGCCGGCGGCGAGCACGGCGCAGGCTGCGCGGAACTCCTCAGCATCCGAGATCACGGAGTATTCAGTCACGTACAGCCTTTCGCGCGCCGATCACGGCGATGCCCTCGGAGCCGGGCGGAAGCCCCGCCAGCATTCCGACCAGCTCGGCCCATGCTTCGACGTGAGGTCGGAACGGGCCTTCCGGAGTCCAGGACGCCCGCAATTCTATCTGGGCGCCGTCTCCTTCGACGGCGAGACCGCCGAATCCCTTCGACAGAGTCTTCGTCGACGTGCCGGAGGCCGCGTGATAGACGGCATCCCTCGAATCGAGCGCATCGACCAGCCACGACCATGTCACATCCGCCAGAAGCGGGTCGGTGCCGATCTCGGTCTCCAGCGGTGCCTGCGCGAAGATGACGATGCGCCAGGCTCCTCCCCATGCTCCCGGCTCGTCGGGGTCGTACAGGAGCACGAACCTTCCGGTGCCGTACACGGACTCGCCTTCGCCCTCGGGGCGGACATCGGCGGCGAGGGCGATAGCGAAAGGGGCGAGGCCCTGGGGGGTCGCGATCTCGCGCACCGTGATGTCATCGCGGAACTCGGTTTCGCGCAGTTCAGCTACGGCGCTCTCGAAAGGCGCCCCGGCTTCGGGGGGTGCGGTCACGGCAACAGGCTAGAGTCAGGAAGCGATGAAGAGTCTCAGGCACGCCGTTACGCTCCTTGTCCCTGCCGTGGTCGCACTCGGAGCAGCGTTCGCCTTGCTCGTGTTCGCGGTCGCCCGTCGTGTCGTGACACCGATGCGACGCGCAACCGATACCGAGATCCTCACCGTCGACACCGGCGCCCAGACGATCGAGCTGCAACGCACCCTCGACACGGAGCTGCCGGGGAGATACGGCCTGTTCACGACCGGGACGTACGGATATGTCAAGCTCGGCGCCGTCCTGAGCGCTGACGGGACGAGCGTGCGTCGCAAGCTCCTCACCCAGATCGAGCCCGGCGCTCGTGTCGATCGCGCCGCGGCTTTCAGCGGTTACTACTACTCCTCGCCGAGCGAGCTCCACCTGCGCTGGGAGAACGTCTTGATCGGCTCTCCCGCCGGCCCCTGTCCCGCGTGGTACTTCCCGGCATCCTCGACGACATGGGTGATCCAGGTGCACGGGCGGGGCGCGACCCGTGCGGAATGCCTGCGGGCCGTACCGGTGCTGCACGCCGCCGGGTTGCCGAACCTCGTCGTCTCCTACCGCAATGACGGTGAAGCTCCTCGCACCAGGGCCGGAGCATACGCGTTGGGGGCGTCGGAATGGCGCGACGTCGATTCTGCGATCGCCTACGCACTCCGCCACGGTGCGGAACGGGTCATCCTCATGGGATGGTCGATGGGAGGAGCGGTCTCGCTCCAAGCAGCAGTGACCTCAGGGCACCGAGATCGGATCGCCGGGATCATCCTCGAGTCCCCGGTGGTCGACTGGCGCACGGTGCTCCGCTTCCAGGCGAAGCTGGCCGGGGTGCGTGCGCCGCTTCCCGAGCTCGCGATGGGGGCCTTGCAGATGCCGCTCACTGCGCGTCTCAGCGGCGCTGACGAGCCGATCCCATTCGATCGCCTCGACATGGTCGCCAGGGCCGATGAGCTGAACGCGCCGATCCTGATCCTGCACAGCGACGACGACGGCTTCGTGCCCGCCGATTCGTCGCACGCGCTGCAGGAGGCGCGTCCGGATCTCGTCACGATGCCGAGGTTCACGGTGTCCCGCCACACGAAGCTGTGGAACTACGACCAGACGGGGTGGACGACCGCGATCACCGACTGGCTGGAAGCGCAGGGCTTCAGCGCTTCTGCCTGACCTGATTCTTCGCGCGCATCAGCATCCCAGTCATGCCGCCGATGCGCAGCGGCGACACGGCCTTGGTGAGTCCGATGGTCTGCGGATAATCGTTCGGGATGGCGAGCACTTGGTCGGCCGTGAGCCCGGTGAGGCCCTGCACCAGGATGCTCGCGAATCCGCGAGTCGTCGGAGCCTCCGGCGGAGCGGTCGCGTGCATGGTCACGATGCCGTCATCCACCTCGACATGGATGTACACGGGCGACTGGCACTCGGCGACGCGCTCGTAGATCTCCGGGTGGGTCGCGACCTCGTCGGACACATCGGGAAGCTCGTCGGAGAACTCGAGCAGCAGCAGGAGCCGATCGGTCTCAGGGGTCTCCAGGAATGCGTCGCGAATCTCGGCGAGGGCGTCAGGAACGTCGCTTGTGCTCATCCCTGTCATTGTCACATGTTCAGAGTGCGCCGGGCTCTGAACCGGTGACGATCGGCACTCGTACCGCGCTGCCCCACTCGGTCCAGGACCCGTCGTAGTTGCGCACGTTCTCGAAGCCGAGCAGGTGCTTGAGCACGAACCACGTGTGGCTCGAGCGCTCACCGATGCGGCAGTAGGCGACGACGTCGTCACCGTCGCTCAGGCCGGCACCTTCTCGGTAGATCGCATCGAGCTCGGCACGGCTGCGGAAGCCTCCGTCCTCGGCGACGGCTTTCGCCCACGGCACGCTCTGCGCGGTGGGGATGTGTCCTGCGCGCAGGGTTCCCTCCTCCGGGTAGGCAGGCGCCGTGGTGCGCTCACCGCTGTACTCCTCGGGAGAGCGCACATCGATGAGCGGGCTGCCGATGTGCTCCAGGACGTCTTCCTTGTAGGCGCGGATGACCGAGTCGTCGCGCTCGACCACGGGGTACTCGGTGGCCGGGCGGCTTGTCGCCTCGCGCGTGAGCTCGCGGCCCTCGCCGATCCAGCGGTCGCGGCCGCCGTCGAGCAGACGGACGTCTTCGTGACCGAAGAGGGAGAACACCCACAGCGCGTAGGCAGCCCACCAGTTGTTCTTGTCGCCGTAGATGACGACCGTGTCGGATCTTTCGATGCCCTTGCGGCTGAGCAGCGCGGCGAAGCCCTCGCCATCGACGTAGTCGCGCACCACGGGGTCGTTGAGCTCGGTATGCCAGTCGACCTTCACTGCGCCGGGAATGTGGCCGGTCTCGTAGAGGAGGACATCCTCATCGGACTCGACGACCACCAGCCCCGGAGCTCCCAGCCGTTCGGCGAGCCACTCGGTGCTCACGAGGCGGCCGGGTTCGGCGTACTCGGCGAACTTGGGGGAGGAGGAATCGAACTCGATGGCCATGGGATCTCCGAAGCGTTGAGCGGATGAGGGCGCTGGTGCGGACGGCGTAGTGTTGATCCGTCCCTTCGACGATAGATCCCCGCCGAGCACCCTGCGCCCGATTCGTAAGACTTCGACACAGGCGAGCACCCGATTCAGGACCGTGATGACCGACACGACCAGCCGAACCGTGCACCTCACCGAGCGTCAGCCGACCGTCACCGGACCGGAGATGCTGGCGAGCCTGATGCCGCCGCCCCAGTTCGACACGGCGACCTTCGAGAGCTACCGCGCCGATCCCGCGTATCCGTCGCAGGAGGAGGCGAAGGAGACGCTGATGCGCTTCGCCGGGCGTGGTGCCGCCGTGAAGCGCGGCGGCCTGTTCAGCCGTGCGAAGAAGGAGCCAGAGCTCAAGCCGGGCGTCTACTTGGACGGTGGGTTCGGAGTGGGCAAGACCCACCTGCTCGCATCGATCTATCACGCGATGCCCGCGCGCCGGAAGTACTTCGGCTCGTTCATCGAGTACACCGCGCTCGTCGGCGCGCTCGGCTACAAGAACACCGTCGACCTGCTCAAAGGCGCCGACCTGCTGTGCATCGACGAGTTCGAGCTCGATGACCCGGGCGACACGATGGTGATGACGCGGCTGCTGGGCGAACTCGTACCCACCGGCACCAGGCTCGCCGCGACCTCGAACACACCGCCGAACGCCCTCGGCGAGGGGCGCTTCGCCGCCCAGGACTTCCTCCGTGAGATCCATGCCATGTCCGACAGCTTCCAGACACTGCGCATCGACGGTGTCGACTTCCGCCAGCGCGCCCTCGACGGGCACGCGGTCGTGCTCGACGATGACGCCTATGCGGCAGCCATCGCGACCGCACGAGCTGAGGGCGCCGTGTCGGATGACCGATTCGACGACCTGATCCGCCATCTCGCGCAGGTGCACCCCTCGCGCTACATCCGTCTCATCGATGGTGTCGGAGCGGTGGGACTGCGCGACGTGCGCCAGCTCACGGATCAGTCCGAGGCACTGCGCTTCGTCGCGTTCGTCGACCGTGTGTACGACGCGCAGATCCCGATCGTCGCCACCGGACTCGGCCTCGACTCGGTCTTCTCCGACGAGATGCTCGCCGGCGGATACCGCAAGAAGTACCTGCGCGCCATCTCACGGCTCAATGCGCTGACACATTCTGCGTAAGCCCGCAGACTCGCGTAACACGATGTTCACGGGCGGGGCCGCGCTGTAACGGCGGGGAAACAAACCTCACGCATTGACGAAACCGCAGGTCGTCACACTGAAGCTCTCAATTACTTCGGATGTGAGGTTTTCCTATGGATGCTCCCGGCAACATCTCGTGGGCGATCACCGCGACAGCGCTGGTTCTGCTCATGACGCCCGGCGTCGCCTTCTTCTATGGCGGTCTCGTCAAGGCGAAGAGCGTCGTCAGCATGATGATGATGAGCTTCGGCTCCATCGGACTCGTCGCCGTGCTGTGGATTCTCTTCGGCTTCTCGATGAGCGCCGTTGACAGCCCGACCGCCTTCGCAGGCAACCCCTTCGCCGACTTCGGGCTTTCGAGCCTGGCTGCGGGTGAGGGCTCGAACGTCGCGCTCCTGGGGGTCGCCTACGGCGCCACATTCGCGATCATCACGGTCGCGCTGATCTCCGGGGCGATCGCGGACCGCGCCAAGTTCGGCAGCTGGCTCATCTTCGCGGGCATCTTCGCGACCGTCGGTTACTTCCCTGTCGCCGCGTGGGTCTGGGGTGGTGGGTGGATCATGAACCTCGGCACCACGCTCTTCGGCGAGGACAGCGGCATCGGCGTCATCGACTACGCCGGCGGTACCGCAGTGCACATCAACGCCGGTGCTGCGGCTCTGGCACTCGCCCTGGTCCTCGGCAAGCGGATCGGCTTCCAGAAGGGCATCCTGAAGCCCCACAACGTTCCGCTGACCCTGCTCGGCGCCGCACTGCTGTGGTTCGGGTGGTTCGGCTTCAACGCGGGTGCGGAGTGGCTTTCCGAGGACATGGGCGGTGTCGGACTCATCGGCCTGAACACGCTCGGTGCGACGGCAGCGGCCATTCTCGGCTGGATCCTGATCGAGAAGATCAAGGACGGCAAGCCCACCTCGGTCGGTGCCGCGTCCGGTGCTGTGGCCGGTCTCGTCGCCATCACCCCGGCGTGCGCCAACCTCACGCCCGGTTGGTCGCTGCTGCTCGGCGCCCTCGCCGGTGTCGTCTGCGCCCTCGCCGTCGAGGTGAAGTTCCGCCTCGGATTCGACGACTCGCTCGACGTGGTCGGCATCCACCTCGTGGGCGGTCTCATCGGAACGCTTTACCTCGGCCTCTTCGCCACCGGCACAGGACTCTTCGTCGGTGGCGACGCTCGCCAGCTCGCGGTGCAGGTGATCGCCGCGTTCGGTGTTCTGATCTACTCCTTCGTCGTCGCCTTCATCATCGGCTTCGCGATCGAGAAGACGATCGGCTTCCGCATCACGAACGAAGACGAGATCGCCGGTGTCGACTCGGTCGTGCACGGCGAGGAGGGCTACGCGCTCGCAGACGCCTGATCTGCGGTTAGGGTGACCGTGTGAGCAAGACCAACGGCATCCTGACGACACTCGTGGAGATCCTGCTCAAGGCGGTGGGATCCGGCCGGGCGTCTCGGACATCAGATCCGAGGCGCCCGGACGCGCGTCTGCGCCCGACGAACACCCGGACCACTGCGGGCTCTTCCGCTACGGATCCGGGCCGTGGAGGCTCGACCGAGACGGTGCGCATCGACCCCGACCGGATCACGGAGTTGCGCGTCGCATATACGCCGCAGCGCGACGGCGCCCCGGATGCCGGCGAGATCGTCTGGACGTGGGTGCCGTACGAGGAGAACGACGGGCGCGGAAAGGATCGTCCGGTGCTCGTGATCGGCAGGGAGTCCGCGGAGCGGGTCTACGCCGTGCGGATGACGAGCAAGCCGCACGATGGACAGCGCGACTACCTCTCCATCGGTGCCGGCGCCTGGGACTCGCAGGGTCGGGAATCCTGGGTCGATATCGAGCAGCTGTACAGCGTGCACGAGCGAGGGCTGCGACGGGAGGCCGCGGTCCTCGATCGCAAGCGTTACGACCGTGTCGGAGCCGCTCTCACGCGGCGCTACGGGTGGTCCGTCGCGGGCTGAGGGTGGGGAAGGCCTGCAGCACCATGTCCACGAGCTCGGCCGACGGGCGGGTGAGCGGATCGGTCGCCGCCAGTCCCGTGTCGAGCTCGATCTCGTCGATCGCCGAGGCCAGCTGCGCCTTCGAGAGGTTCTCGTGGTTGACCGTGACACCGATCACCCGGGTGTCGGCGAAGGCCTCGATCAGGGCGATCTCACTGGTGACCGTGGGCATCGCCACCATCGGGAAGTCGCCGAGGACCTTCCGGCCGGGCGCATGCTGCACGATGACGCCGGCGGGCTGGCTGCCGCGAAGGATGTGGGCCGAGGTGATGTAGGCGGGGTGGCTGAGCGCCCCCTGACCCTCGACGATGATCACGTCGGGGTTCTCGCCCTCGAATGCGGCGACGACCTGGTTCTCGACCTCGCCGGAGCAGAACTGCGGCACGAGGGCATCGAGTGCGACTCCGTAGCGGCCGCCCTGGATGATGGTCGTCTGTCCGGTGCCGACCATGACGGCGTGGATTCCCCGCTCGTTGAGTGCTCGCACGAGGATCGTGGCGGTGGTGCGCTTGCCGATCGCGCCGTCGGTGCCGAGGATCGTGATGCGCGGGCAGGTCACATCGAAGATGCGGCCGGAGAAGAGATGGAGATCCTTCTTGTCGCGCGGGCGACGGATGTCGGTGATCGTGACCTCGGCGAGGAGAGCAGCCGCCACGAACTCGGCGTCGTCCGTGAGGAACTCGTGAAGGCCGTTGATGATGTGCATGCCTCGGGCGATCCCGTCGAGCAGCACGGTGCGCTGATCGGCGGAGAGCAGTCCGTCGGCCGGTGCCACCCCACAGATCAGGTAGTCCGGCACATGTCCGGCGTGCGCGATCGCGGTGGCGAGACCGTTGAGGATCGGGATGCCGTTCGCTTCACCGTCGAGCAGCATCCCGGCATCTGCACCGGCATGGGTGCTGTCGATGACGCTGAGGATCTCGTACTTCTCGGAGTGACGGACCAGTCCGTTCGCGGTCTTGCCGTCCTGCTCGCCGAACTGGCCCTCGCAGTAGACGATCGCCGAAGTGCCGACCGGAAGCGGGATAGGGGCCGCCCACGCGTGCGCAGGGTCGCTGAAAGAGGGAACTGACGGGGTGGGCATGACGCTCCTCGGGCTCACACAGAGGAGGCGACGGAGAACGAAATGACCGATGAGGCCCGTTGGTCGACAAGAAGTCTTCCCTGATGCCGGCAAGATACCGGCATGCTCACCGTAGCAGCGCTGCCTGGGACCAGGCCGCGAGTATGCGGCGGTCGGGTCTGCGTTCCTTCAACGCAGCGATCTCGACTTCAGATCGGAGAGGTGCAATCCGATCCGACGCGGGCTTCGAACCAGTGGTGAGTCGCGCACAGCGGCGCCACACAAGGAGGAATCATGCGTTTCATCCCCACCAAGGTCCACGGAGCCCTCGACTACATCGTCGGTATCGCGTTGATCGCTGCGCCCTGGCTGTTCGGCTTCGCGAATGTGGGCGGAGCAGCCGTCGTCATCCCGATCGTGCTCGGAGTAGGCCTCATCGTCTACAGCCTGTTCACGAAGTACGAATGGGGCCCCTTCGGTTTCATCCCGATGCCCGTCCACCTGGTGTTCGACATCGTCGCCAGCTTGTTCCTCGCTCTTTCGCCGTGGATCTTCGGGTTCTCGGGCGAAGCGCTCAATGTCTGGCTCCCGCACGTCGTCGTCGGTGTCGCCGTGATCCTCGTCGTGCTGTTCTCGCAGCCGCAGCCGGCGAACGCTCGGGGTCGTGCCGCCACGGCGTGACCTCTCGCAGACGCGATGCCGGGTGACTGGACTTCCCGAAGCAGTCACCCGGCATCGTCATGCTAGGCGCCGGACGCGGGCCCGTCGAGGCCGCGCAATGCGCGGCTGAGCCAGCGCGCATAGAGCAGCCACGGAGCACCCTCCTCGCGGAGGGCGCTCACATGCGTGTGCAACTCGTTCGTGTACGTGAACCACTCGCCGCCCTCTCGGATCGTGGCGAACTCCCGGTGGCGCTGTTGCTCGACTGAGCGATCGCCGCGTTCGAAGGCGAGAAGCTCGTCGTGCCGGATCGCGGCCAGCCGCTGCCGGGGTCTTCTGCTGGTGCCGATCTTCACGCGATCGTCGAAGCGGATGTAGTAGACGACATCGACGCGGGGGAGGGGAAGGTCTGGGTCGGGAGCGTCACCGTAGCGCCAGCCGCATGCGGCGCAGATCCACACGTCGTCGGTGCGGATGCCCTGAGTGCCTCCACAGAGGGAGCAGGGCCCCGGGAGGGTGCGTTTCGACACGACTGCAGGCTACGCGCGGCCTCGGACACCGGCGTGCCTTCTCCGGACCGGCTCGCGCGCCTAGTGTCGAAGGCAGGACGAAAGGAGCGGCGATGACGACGACCTCGCGAGGCTTCGGTACGTGGTCCGTCATGTCGGCGGCCTCGATCGCGTTGGTGGGGTGCGCTCCGATGTCAGACGCATCGCTCTCACCGCCGCCTCCCTCGGCCACCGGTTCCGTGTTGCCGGGGGAGGAGAGAGCCATCGTCGACGAACTGGCCGCCCCCTGGTCGATCGCCTTCTACGACGGCACGGCGCTGATCAGCGAGCGCGACGATGCCCGCATCGTGGAGGTGTCGGACGACGGCGAGGTTCGAGAGGTCGCAGTGATCGACGGCGTGGAGCCGCGCGGTGAGGGCGGGTTGCTGGGCATCGCGGTCCATGACGATCAGTTGTACGCATACTCCACCACGGGAGACGAGAACCGGGTGCAGCGTTTCGACCTGTCCGGGTCTCCTGGCGCACTCGAGCTCGGAGAACCCGAGACGATCCTCTCCGGGATGGCCGCTGCGACGAATCACAACGGAGGCCGCATCGCATTCGGTCCCGACGGCATGTTGTATGTGACCGTCGGCGATGCCGGAGATCGCGAGCGCGCTCAGGATCTCACCTCGCTGTCGGGCAAGATCCTCCGCGTCACGCCGGACGGCGAGGTGCCGGAAGACAACCCCTTCGACGGTTCGCCGGTCTTCAGCCTCGGCCACCGAAACCCACAGGGTCTCGCCTGGGACGAAGGCGGCACGCTGTACGCGAGCGAGTTCGGCCAGGACACCTGGGATGAACTGAACGTGATCGAACCGGGCGGCAACTACGGCTGGCCCGAAGTGGAGGGCATCGCCGACCGCGACGGCTTCATCGACCCCGTGCAGCAGTGGGCGCCGGATGCGGCGAGCCCCAGTGGCATCGCGATCGCTGCGGACTCGCTCTTCGTCGCGAACCTCCGCGGTGAGCGCCTGCGAGAGGTGCCCTTGGACGACCTCGCGGCGTCCGCCGAGTACTTCGTGGGGGCGTTCGGCCGACTTCGCGACGTGGCCGTCGCCCCAGATGGCGCTCTGTGGGTGCTCACCAACAACACCGACGGTCGTGGCGCTCCGAACGAGGGCGACGACCGAGTCGTGCGCGTTCCACTCCGTTGATGTTCGACGGTCCGGAGGACGCGAGCTCGCTTTCGGGGCGCTTCGTCCTGGCCGGAAAACAGAAGAACCCCCGAATGAATCGGAGGTTCTGGTGGGCGATACCGGACTCGAACCGATGACCTCTTCCGTGTGAAGGAAGCGCGCTACCAACTGCGCCAATCGCCCATACCCGCGGGGTACGTC
>JBOGEI010000056.1:0-20402 GCA_050701935.1 Microbacterium sp. | reverse complement strand
GGGGTACACGGAGTTGACGACGGGTCTGAAGACCGCGGTCGACGGCATCAACGACATGTCCGAGTCGCTGCTGGGCATGATGCGGGCGATCCAGGACCTGGATCAGCAGCTCGCCGGCAGCTGAGACGGTTTCGCGGGAGGGGTCGACGGTTCGCCGTCGGCCCCTTTCTCGTTGCAGGCGCCCGTGGGCGGAGCCTCAGTGCGTCGCGGTGTGTGTCGCCGTGGCGTCGGCCAGATGCCGTGCGTCGTGCCCCAGAACCTTCACGATGATGCCGTGCCGGCGCAGTTCCGCGGCGGTGCGGGCCCCCTCGTCGGCGTCGAGCCCCAGCGCCTTGATGTTCGCGACGACCACCACGTCACCTGTTCGCAGAGTCGAGATGAGACGCGCGAGGCGGTCGTTCCAGCTCTCCAGGATGTCGGGCGCCGGATGACGGAATCCCTCGATCGGCACACCGAAGCGAGTGAGGTCATCGCGCTGTTCGACGACCGACGGCATTCCCTCGCGTGCGACGACGAGACCGACCAGGCGCGAGCCGTCGGGGCGAGCCGTCCAGAAGTTGCGGTTCTGCTGCAGCTCGGTGAAGCACTTCGGGCAGCTCGCGGCATCATGCGGCAGATGCAGGGGGCTCGTCAGAGCATCGTCGACCGATGCCGTGGTCTTCGTGGGATCAATCGTCTCGCTCATCGCGCACCTCCGGCATCCATTCTGCCCTGTCGCCGCGGGTAGCAGTGACCGGATTCACAACAGGCCGAGGCCCTGCACCGTCTCGCGCTCCTGCAGCAGTTCGGCGACGGAGACATCGACCCTGGTGCGTGCCCAGTCCGTCAGCTCCAGTCCCTCGACGATCTGCCATTCGCCGTCGACCGAGCGCACCGGGAACGACGAGATCAGTCCCTCCGGAACTCCGTACTCACCATGCGAGACGACGCCGGCCGAGGTCCAGTCGTCGGTGCCCTGCACCCAGTCGCGTACGTGGTCGATGGTCGCACTCGCCGCACTCGCGACGGACGACGAGCCCCGTACCTCGATGATCTCCGCTCCGCGCTTGGCGACCCGCGGGATGAACGTCTGGTCGAGCCAGGCGGGAACGTCGCCCACGATCTGCTCGAGTGCTTCGGCGACGGGCCGGCCGCCCACGGTCGCGTGCGAGATGTCCGGGAACTGCGTCGCCGAGTGATTGCCCCAGATGGGCACGCGACGAACCGTGTGCACCGGGGCGCCGAGCGTCTGCGCGAGCTGGGCACGCGCACGGTTCTCGTCGAGCCTCGTCAGGGCCGTGAAGCGCTCGGGCGGCACGCCATCGGCCGAGGCTGAGGCGATCAGGGCGTTCGTGTTGGCGGGATTGCCGACCACCGTGACGCGCACACCCGATGCGGCGTTCGCCGCGATGGCGGCGCCCTGCGGCCCGAAGATGCCGGCGTTGGCCGCGAGCAGGTCGGCCCGTTCCATGCCTGGTCCTCGGGGGCGCGCGCCGACGAGCAGGGCGAGGTCGCATCCGTCGAAGCCCACAGCGGCGTCATCGGTCACCTCGACGTGCTCGAGCAGACCGAACGCGCCGTCCTGCAGTTCGAGCGCTGCACCCTCAGCAGCACCGAGGCCCTGCGGGATCTCCAGCAGCCGCAGCCGCACGTTCTCATTCGGGCCGAGCAGGTCGCCGGCCGCGATGCGGAACAGCAGTGCATAGCCGATCTGCCCGCCCGCGCCGGTGATGGTGATCGTGGTCGTCATGCCCCGAGCCTACGTCCGATCACGCAGGCGGCGCTCGGAGTAATCTCGACGCATGACCTTCAATCCCGATGCCGACATCTCGGGCAACACCACGCGTCGACGCGGACGCACGGCGGCCATCGCGGGCGGCGCCGGCGTGGGTGTGCTCGGCATCATCGCGCTCATCGCCGGACCGCTGCTCGGCATTGACCTGACCGGACTGCTGGGTGGCGGAACCCCCGGCGGAGGCAGCGAGCCGGCAGGCGGATCCGCCATCGAGAACTGCGACACGGGGGCTCAGGCGAATGCCGACGTCGACTGCCGCATGGCGGGCGCTCAGGTCGCGCTGGATGCATTCTGGGCCGACAACGTCGAGGGGTACCGGGCACCGCAGATGGTCGTCGTCGACGGATCGACCCCGACGCAATGCGGCACGGCCTCCAACGCTGTCGGGCCGTTCTACTGCCCTCCGGAGGAAGGGGTCTATGTCGATCCCACCTTCTTCCAACTCATGCAGCAGCAGTTCGGTGCCTCCGCAGGCAACCTCGCACAGCTCTACATCGTCGGACATGAGTGGGGCCACCACATCCAGAACATCACCGGCGACATGGACAAGTACCCCAACAACGGAACGGGTCCCGGCAGCAACGGTGTGCGGATCGAGCTGCAGGCCGACTGCTACGCCGGGGCCTGGCTCGGTCGCATGACCGAGCAGGAGGACGCCGACGGCGACCCGTATCTGCTCAAGCCGACCGAGACCGAGATCGAAGATGCTCTGAACGCGGCTGCGGCGGTCGGCGACGACCACATCCAGGCGCAGTCCGGGTTCTCGAACCCGGAGAGCTGGACGCACGGCTCCAGCGAACAGCGACAGCGCTGGTTCGCAGAGGGATATCAGAACGGACTGGGCGTCTGCGCGCAGGTGCTGACGCTTCCCGCCGACCAGCTGGACCCATGATGCCGGGCGGGTGGGGGAACGTCCGCTACCGTTGACGAAGCAGTCAGCACGACCGGCTGGGGGGCCGATGATGAAGAAGACGGATGCACTTTATCCACCGATCGAACCGTACGAGACCGGGGAGCTCCTCGTCGGCGACGGCCACCGGGTCTACTGGGAGGTCAGCGGCAACCCGGAGGGCAAGCCGGTGGTGTTCCTGCACGGCGGCCCCGGCAGCGGATCTTCGCCGTGGCAGCGCCAGTTCTTCGATCCGAAGCGCTACCGCATCGTGCTGCTCGATCAGCGCGGGTGCGGACGCAGCACACCGCACGCGAGCGCGCCCGACGCCGACTTCCGACACATCACGACGGCGCATCTGATCGCCGACATCGAACTTCTGCGCAAGAACCTCGGCATCGAGAGGTGGCAGGTGTTCGGCGGGTCGTGGGGCAGCGCCCTGGCGCTCGCCTACGCGCAGGCGCATCCGGATGCCGTGAGCGAGCTGGTCCTCCGGGGAATCTTCACGCTGCGTCGCGTCGAGCTCGAATGGTTCTACGAGGGCGGTGCCGCAGCACTGTTCCCCGATCTCTGGGAGAGCTTCATCGCGCAGATCCCGGTGCTCGAGCGATCGCACATGATCGAGGCTTATCACCGCCGGCTGTTCGACCCCGACCCCGCTGTGCACGTGCCGGCTGCGGTCGCCTGGTCGACCTGGGAGGCGTCGACCGTCACGCTGACTCCGAATGAAGCGCAGATCGAAGCGATGTCCGACCCGGCGAAGGCCACGGCGTTCGCGCGCATCGAGAACCACTTCTTCGTCAACCGCGGCTGGTGGGACGAGGGGCAGCTGATCGCCGGGGTCGACGTCATCCGTCATATCCCGACGGTCATCGTGCAGGGGCGGCACGATGTCGCCACTCCGATGATGACGGCGTGGGACCTGCACCGTGCGTGGCCCGAGGCCGAGTTCGTCGTGGTCGACGACGCCGGTCACGCGGCCACCGAGCCGGGCACGCAGAAGGCGCTCAGGGCAGCAACCGACCGCTTCACCCGCGCGGCGCGCTGAGCGTCAGGCCCGCAGCGCCTTGGCCAGAGTCTTCACGAGCCCGACGACGCTGCCGTCCACCCGATAGCGCGTCAGCCCTTCGCTGACCGCCGCCCCGGTGCGGGCCGAGACGAACCACGGCGGCTTCGGCAGGATCGTGAACCTGCCGCCGCCGTTCGCGATCGGCAGGGAACGGGGAAGCGGACGGAACGGGCCGCGGAGCACCGAGCGCTCGACCCCGTCGAGCAGGAGTGCGTTGTGCACGACGCCGATGCCGCTGCCGACGTCGTCGATCGTGCCGCCGGGGAATGCGCCCCAGGTGAGCGTGGGCGTGATGAACGCGAACGCCGTCCAGCTGTTGATCGCGATCGAGCCGTAGCGGAGTGCCGCGATGGCCCGCTCGAAGCCGGCTCCGAGCGACTTCTCGGTCGCGGGGTCGATCAGCAGGTTCGCGCCGAGGGTGCCCTGGAGCTCGTCGTTCGCATGGGCCACGGCAGCGTCGAGGAACTCCTGGCCCACGCCCGGCACGGTGACGATGCCCAGCACGGGCGCGAAGTACTCGGTGGTCTCCAACGCCGTCGCATCGTCGTCGTCGTCGATCTCGACGAGCAGCCGGTCACCCAGCACGAGGGCGTCGGGGTACGCGTCGGTCGCGAGCTCCATCCGTGAGGGAGAGCCCGGGTACCAGATCGGACGCTCCGGGGCATTGGCATAGGCGCGGCGCAGCGCGGCGCGGAAGGCATCGGCCTGATCCCAGTCGGACGACATGATGACGACCTGACCGGCGATGCAGTTGTGGCCGCCGTTCTGAAGCCGCATGGTTGCCACGTGCTCGGCCTGGTATGTGATGTCCGCGTCGGTCCACGCTCCGGGCACGACGATGATGGGGGAGACACCCCCGAGTTCGGCCGTGATCGGCTTCTTCAGCTGCGGCCTGTTCTCGCGCCGGCGTCGCTTGGTCGCGGCCGCGCCTTCGCCCTTCGAGGGGCCCCACGCGATGGTGTCGAACGTCGCCGCCGAGCCGGTGATGTGCACGTGCACGAGTCCGGGATGACCGGTGAGGTAGGCGCCGACCGCAGGCCCGCCGCGGACGATGCGCAGGAAACCCGGCTCGATGAGCGGAGCGAGGGCACGCTTGTACACCGGCACCAGTGAATCCTGGGTGGGGTTCACCTTGAGCAGCGCTGTGCGGTTGTGGGCCAGCAGTTCGTAGAGCACGTCGAGCACCGGGATGGAGGTCACGTTCCCCGCGCCGAGCACGAGCCCGACGCCACCCGATTCGGTGGGTGTGCGTTGGGCGAGGCCGGCGGAAGCGCGCGCGGCACTGGGCGTGATGCCCGGCTCCAGCCAGACCTCGCCAGTGAAGCCGGAGAGCAGGAACTTGTCGATCCCGGTCAACGGGAACGCGTGCACCCTGGTGCGTCCGCCGGGAGCGCGGTCGATCGTGATGCCCTCGAGAGGGTTGGTGCCGTCGGCGATGCGAGAGAGGGTCTCGATGTAGGCGTCGAGCGCGCCGATCACGCTGTACGGTCCGCTGAGCCATTCCTCGCCGCGCAACGGGTGTTTCGCGTCGAGGCCCTTCGAGGCCGCCGCTGTGCTCGCCCAGTCCTCCGCGGTTGCGGCGACGCTCGTGCGCACTGCCCGCAGCAGCGTCACTCGCTGGGAAACCGCGAGGGCCGCCCAGGTGCGTGCTCCGACCTCAAGCGCGTCGATGGCCGTGTCGAGTCGCTCACGCTCGCCTTCGCCCAGCGCCGGGGATCCTGTCTTCGGCGCAGGTTTCGCGGTCGTGGTGGGGGTGGCGGATGTGCTCGCAGAAGTCATCGGCGTCTCCTTCGGACGGGATCCCAGCTTAGGCGTCGGAGCTCGCGAAGGCGTCGATGTCCTCACGGCGTAGACGGTAGTGGCGCAGAGTCAGCAGGCTGGCGGCCATCAGCACGGCGGGCAGAATGCTGAAGCTGAGCACGATGCCGGTGACGGCTGCCTCCGGCTGCTCGACCGTGGCGCCGGCGACCGTCGAGACGTACCCGGTCATGGCGAGGGTGAGCGAGACAGCGGTCGCACCGAGCGCGAAGCCGACGGTCTCGCCAGCGGTCCAGATGCCGGTGAAAGTGCCGGCCTGGCCAGGCCCGCTGGTGCGCTCGTCGTGGGAGATGACATCGGGCAGCATGGCCATCGGCAGCGACTGGAGCCCGGCATAGGCGATGCCGGCGACTGCGACGGATGCGTAGATCCACGCTCCGGGTGCCCAGACGGCGAAGACGAGCGATGCGGCAGCCGCTGTGAACAGGATGCTGGCGATCGCGAACGCCCGCTCCTTGCCGACCCGACGCGCGATGACCGTCCACCCCGGGGTCGCCAGCAGCGCGGGGCCCACGAGCGCGATGAAGACGAAGGTCACGGCGTCTTCGGAGCGCAAGACCCAGGTCGCCACATACTGCGCGCCGGCGAGCATCGTTCCGGTCGCGAGCGCCTGCAGTACGAAGGTGCCGAGCAGCGCACGAAACGGCTGGCTGCGTCCGAGTGCGCGGAAGCCCGACATGTACTGATCTCGCCAGGTCGAGGAGACGGGGGTGGCGGCAGGGACGGCGGAGGTGCGTCGGGCTGCGACGGCTGCGGTTCTGGATGCGATCAGCATCCCGATCCCGATCACCACCCCCGAGGCGATGCCCATCAGGAGATAGCCCATGACGGGGTCGTCGCCGGCATTGCGCAGCGCAGGACCGCCGGCGCCGAAGAGCAGGATCGCCGCCGTGAGGACGACGACCCGCCATCCGAGCAGGCGTGTGCGCTCGTCGTAGTTGCTCGTCAGCTCTGCGGGGAGGGCCACGTACGGCACTTGGAACAGGCTGAATGCGGTCGCGGTCGCGAGGAAGGCCAGCAACACGCTGATCGCGCCGGCGACGGGCCCCCACGACGGGGGCACCGCGAAGGTGAGGGCGAAGAACAGCGGCAGGGCCAGGGCGCCGGTCACCATGAATCCGCGGCGTGACCCCGTGCGTGCGAGCTGGCGATCCGAGGCTGCGCCGATCAGTGGGTCGATCAGCACGTCCCAGATCTTCGCCGCCGTGACGATGAGTCCGGCCGCGAGGGCCGCGACACCGAGGTTGTCGGTGAGGAAGTACGTCAGAACGAGCCCGGGCAGCGTGGCATAGCCGCCGGTGCCGAGCGAGCCGATCGCATACAGCAGGATCGTGCGCGGAGAAAGGCGGACGGATGCTCGTTCGGGCCGAGCCTCGGTGCTCATCGCGCCAGTGTAGCGGCGCGACGCCGTGGGATCAGATCAGCGAGAGCTCGCGCAGCTTCGACTCGACGTCGGCGTTCGACGGCTCGACGTGGTGCGAAGCGTCCGGGTACACCACGACGGGGATGTTCATGCGCCCCGAGATCTCCTTCGCCACATCTGCGGCGGCAGGCTCGGCGACCAGATCGATGTAGGTGTACTCGACACCGAGCTCGTCGAGCTGCTTCTTGGTGCGGATGCAGTCGCGGCACCAGTCGGCGCCGAACATCGTGATGGTGTCGGTGGCAGGAGAAGTCATGCATCCAGCCTACGGCCGCTCGGATGAGGTGGCGCTGAGCGTCGGCTGAGCGGTCACCGTCCGGTGTCCGCCTCATCCGGCAACTGCTCGACCGGGATGACGACGACGTCCTGCATCTTCCAATCGATGTCGGCGATCCCCTCGGCGGCCGCGCTGAGGTCGGTCAACTTCACCTTGCGGCGGTGCGGCACGACGAACGCCTCGATGTGGAACACCTGCCCCTGGTCGCGCATGCGCACCGCGGCCTGCGCGACCCAGGCACGGCTCCGCAGGTACGACACGATTTCGGCGGCCAGTGGATGCGGTTCCTTGCTGTCGTAGGTCCGTGCACGCTGATCCATCAGGTCGACGACGGCCGTGCGCGTGTTGCGGAAGCCGTCCCAGATGATGCCCAGCGAGATGAAGAGCGCGGCTGCTCCGTCGAGCCACCACAGTCCGATCCCCACACCGAGCACGCCCACGATCGAGGCGACCGTCGTCTGCCAGTCGGCTTTCGCCATGTCGGCGTCGGCGTACAGCAACTTGTTGTGCAGCACAGGAGCGAGCTTCGACTTCGCCGGTCCGTAGAAGAACACGGGTCCGACGATGACCACTGCCATAACGGCGACCATGAGCCAGCCGAGCCAGATGGTCTGACCGAACAGCTGCACGGTGCCGATGGTGGGATGCTCGGCGGCGATCAGACCGGTGACGGCCTCGACGGCGAGGTTCAGGCCGACGGCGAGCAGCGCGACTCCTGCGACGAGGTGTCCGATCCCCATCGCCCGGTGCAGGCCGTACGGATGCTTCTTGGTCGGACGGCGACGCACGAAGAGGAGCGCCGCGAGGAACGCGAACTGGGGGATCAGCGACAGCATGTCCTCGATCCAGGCCGTCCGCATGGCCTGGGACTCGCCGACCACGAGGGCGATCACCGCGATCGTGATCGAGGTGTAGACGATCGTGAAGATCTCCCACCGCACCGCACTCCGCACGGCACGTTGCTGCTTCGAAGGCAGGGTCGTGCGGCCGAACTGCCCGGCCTCGATCATCAGCCGACCTCGTCATCGAGGAATCGTTCGAGAGAGGAGAGGAAGGCGTTCTCTCCGAGGGGCACCAGCATGACGATCTCCCGCCCGTCGGAACCTTCGATGCCGGTGTAGCCACGGGTCACTCCGGCCTCGTCCACCCAGGGAGTGTCGCTCGTGATGCCGCCGGCGATGAGGTCGAGGTCGCCGTGGCCGAGCATCGATACCAGAGTCTCCTCCGAGGCGACGGTCCAGTCTGCCCGGGCGTGAATGTGGGAGGCGAAGCCGTCGACGAGGTCGATGATGCTCCCGGTCGGTTCGCCGCCGTCGATCCGGACGAGGTTGCCGTCCGGCGCCGTGCCGACGCGGAGTTCGCCGCCGGAGACCGTGTCCAGTGTTCCGTTCGGGTCTGCCGGGACGGTGAGTCCGCACCCGCTCAGGCCGAGTGTCAGGACGAACGCGGCGGAGACCGAGGCAGCCCGCAGGCGGCGACGATTGTGGCGCGACGATACCCGTTTCACATCCGCAGGATGCCCCTAGACGATGTCGCGCAACAGGCCGTTGACGTGGTGAGGGAGGGAGGGCTAGGGGCCTCGGTGGCTCCGGCGAGTGCAGATCCGGACTCATCCCTTGTAAGTAAGGGTGCCCTTACTTAGACTGGGCGCATGAGCGCATGCGAGCATCTGGAAGATCCCGACTGGGACGACATCGAGGGTGCTGTGCTCATCGCCGGCGATGCGGCCGATGCCGGGTTCATCGCGAGCATCGCCTCGCGGTTGCCGTGGGACGCGCAGGGCGTCGTCATCCTCGAGGCCGCTGCCCGCATCCAGTTCCGTCACATCGACGTCCCCGACGGGGTGTCGGTGCGCTGGCTGGTTCGCGGAGACGGCACCAGGGCGCATACGCGTGGCGAACGGCTCGCGAACGCCGTGCACGCCTGGTGCGTCGAGTGGGCGTGCAGTGAGCCGCCGTCGCAGTGGACGGTGTGGCTCGGCCCGCACACGCCACCGCACGTGGCGCGTATGGCGCGCAGTCTGCTCGGCGTCGCGAACTGATCGATCGAGAGACCGACCGGTCAGGCGCTCAGCGCACCGAGGCGACCGCGGGAGCGTTGGCACCCGCGGTGATCGCGTCGAGCGCGCGGCGCAGGGATGAGCTCGACGTGTGCGCCGTGTACGGGAAGTACACGACCTCGACGCCGACCTCGGCGAACTCCCGCTCCAGGCGCAGACCCTTGTCGGTGCCGCGCCAGTCGTCGCCCTTGAAGAAGTGCGTGAACTGCACATCGCGCCACGAGTCCATCTTCGACGGCGTCGTCTCGACGTAGACGTCGTCGACGAACGAGATGTGCTTCACGATCTCCGCACGCTCAGCCGTCGGGATGACGGGCTCGATGCCCTTCACCTGACGCAGCATCTCGTCGCTGACGACGCCTGCGATCAGAATGTCGCAGTGCTGCTTGGCGTGACGAAGTAGATTCAGATGCCCGACGTGAAACAGGTCGAAAGCACCAACGGCGTAGCCGATACGCGTCCCCATGATCTCCCCAGATCAGTAATTCCCCAGTAAGCGGATCCCCATCCGCCTCGCGACTCCCACAGCCGCGGTTCGAAAGTCTAGCAGGTTCGAGTTTCGTTCCCCACAGGAACCCGTGGAACGATGGAGGCCGCAGGCGATGCGCATGCGGAACAGGGGGCGGACGTGGGGACACCGGTCACGGTCATCGTGCCGACGTTCAACGAGCGCGACAACGTCGCCGAACTCGTCGCACGGACATCGGCTGCGCTCGCCGGATGGGACGCCGAGATACTGTTCGTCGACGACAGCACCGACGACACCGCGGCCGAGATCGCGCGCGTGGCTGTCGATGCCCCGCTCCCGGTGCGGGTCATCCACCGCGCGCAGAACACGGGTGGTCTGGGCGGTGCCGTCGTCGTCGGACTCGAGGCCGCGGTCGCCGACATCTGCATCGTGATGGACGGAGACCTGCAGCATCCGCCTGAGCTTCTTCCCATCCTGCTCGCCAGACACGCGACGGGTGACGCCGACGTCGTCGCAGCATCACGCTACATCGGCGGGGGAGACACGAGCGGTCTCGGGACGGCGCTGCGCTTCGGGGTCTCGCGCACGGCGACCTGGCTGACCAGGGCGATGTTCCCGATCCGGCTCGCGCGCAGCACCGATCCGATGACCGGCTTCTTCCTCGTCGACCGCGGTCGGCTTGATCTCTCGGCGCTCCAGCCTCGGGGCTTCAAGATCCTCCTCGAGATCCTCGCGCGCAACGATCTGCGCATCGCCGAGGTGCCGATGGAGTTCGCCGAGCGTCGCCACGGCACGTCCAAGGCGAGCCTCCGCCAGGGGGCGATGTTCCTCGAGCACCTCACCCGCCTGCGGTTCGGCAAGATGTCCCTCTTCGCGCTCATCGGCGTGATCGGCGCGGCCGCGAACCTCGCAATCATGTGGGCGCTGACCGCCGCAGGGGTGCCCTACATCTGGGCGGCGATCATCGGCGCCGAGGTCACGATCATCGGCAACTTCGTGCTGCAGGAGCGGTTCGTGTTCGCCGACATGCGCACGGACGCCCGGGCGCTCGGCATCCGCTTCGCCAGCTCCTTCGCCTTCAACAACGTCGAGGCGGCGCTGCGCATCCCGGTGATGGCCCTGATGGTCGAGTCCTGGCATATCTCCAGCGTGGTCGCTACGGGGCTCTCGCTCATCGTGGCCTTCTTCGCGCGGTTCCTGTTCCACTCGCTCGTCGTGTACGCCCCGCAGCGGCGCCGGAAGGGAGAAGCCGTCGGTGCCGAGCTGCCGACGGACACGGCCGCGCAGCGCGTCATCCGGGCCATCGACGTCGAGGTGATGAAGCCGGGCGAGCTCTAGAGTTCGCAGCGACTGGGAACTCCTCTCTTGCCACGGCGCGCCGGGAGGTCCATAGTTGGCTCGTGGAATCCGAGGGCGGTCCCTCCCTGTCTCTCACCTGGGCGCATCGTGCCGAACAGTCGGCGCTCGCCTGGGAGAAGAGCCACGCCAGGGGAGAGGTGCCCAGCATCTGGCCGTACGGCCTCGACGCACTGCGGGAGCACGCCGCCGTCGATCTGGTCGACCTCGCCCCGCCGGGCCGCGTCGCGCGGGCTCGTGCCCGATTCGCGATGGGGCCGCGGCCCGTCGACGGTCTCGCGCTCACCTGGGATGAGAACACGGCCTATCGGATGCAGACGACCCACCCTCGGACCCGATTCGCCACCGGGGTGATCTGGCTCACGGACATGGCCGAGACCGGGGACGCGCCGACGCGGATGATCACGATGCTGGGCAGGGCAGAGGCCGCCTGGGTGCTCAGCGAGGCGCAGGTAGAGCCCCTGCGCCTGATGCTGGGATCAGGATCGACACGGGTGTTCGCGGTGCCGTTCGGCATCGACAGTGCCTTCTTCGTTCCGCGACCCTATCCGGCCCGGCCGCGCATCGTCAGCGTCGGCAACGACAGGGATCGCGATCCAGCCACCCTCTTCGCTGCGCTAGCGCGCGTGCTCGCCATCCGTCCGGAGACCGAGGTCGTGGTCCAGACGCGGTCGGATCTCGATCCGCCGGAGGGCGTGCAGATCGTCCGGCACATGCCGCACGCCGAGCTCCGCGATCTCTACGCGAGCGCGAGCGTGGTCGTCGTGCCGACCCGGCCGAACCTGCATGCCTCCGGGATGACCGTGGCGCTCGAGGCCCTCGCGACAGCCCGTCCCGTCGTCGCCACGGACACGCCGGGGATGCACCAGTACGTGAGCGAGGGGCGCACCGGGCATCTCGTTCCTCCGGACGACCCGGCCGAACTCGCGCTCACACTGCTCCGACTGCTCGACGAGCCGACACGCGCCGCGGAACTCGGAACGAACGGTCGCATGGAGGTGGAGCGGCACTTCACGACGCAGATCATGGTCGCGTCCCTGGTGCGTGGGCTGCTGGCAACGGTGTGATCGCCCCGCCAGGGGCGGCCCGGCCGCTCTAGCGCTTCGACGTGCCTCGCTTGACCCGCACGGCCGCACGGAAAGCGTCGGCGTGCGCTCTGCCGGCGTCGGCCCAGTCGCGTCGGGAGAGATCGGGCGATCCGGTGAGCGCGGTCGCAGCACGCCACGCTTCCACGACCGTCGGTGCGTCGAGGTCGCCGTCGTACATGAGCACCCACTCCTGGCCGACCTCGCGCCCCAGAGCCTCATTGGCCTCGTTGCGGGGAACCAGCACCGGCCGGTCCATCGACAGGGCGGCGAGCACACTGCCGGAGTTGTGCATGAAGCGGTAGGCCAGCACGATGAGGTCGGAAGACGTCGCGAGTTGCACGAGCTCGGCATCGCTGAGGAAATCGAGGTGCAATCCCACTCCGGGGAGATCCGCGGTCCGTGCACGCAGATCATCACCGAGCTCGGGCGTGGACGGGCGTCCGCCGATCCGCAGGCTCAGCGCGGGTTCGACCACGACGGCTTCCGCATAGGCATCGATGAACCCCTCCAGCCCCTTGTAGCGGCGGATCCCACCGAACGAGCCGAGCTGGCCCTTCACCCGCTCAGCGGACGGGAACTTCGCATACCAGCCTCGGTAGTCGCCGTGCAGGATCAGGCTGTGCGGTGTGCCCGGTGCAAGGGGAGTCGTCTCGTTGATGACGATCCGGTAGTCGGTGTGGCGGTCGATGAAGCGCAGCAGCCACAGCCGCGGCGCGTTGTCGTCGGGGAGCTCGATGTTGTGGACCGTGCGCACGACGGCGATCCGCCGCGACAGACGATGCCGGAACACGAGTGCCGTGGTGAGGAGGAACTTGCCCGTGGACTTCCACCAGCTGGATCCGTGCAGCTTCGCCTCCGGCCAGTGCCAGTGGAAGGCGTCGTAGCGTCCGAAGAGCGCTGTCCCCCACGAGAAGCGCAGACGAGTGAGGCCCTCGGTGGAGCCCAGCGACTCGTCGAGCATCTTGTTGTACGGGTTCGTCGTCGGACGCGGTGCGCCCAGCGACTGCATCACGCGGATGGTCGATCCGGGATCGGTCATGGTCGTGTCATCCTCCGATGGGCGACGGTACTCGTCGTAGCGGCGGCCGAGGGAGGCCGCGATCGTGCCGCGGCCGCGGTGCACGAGGCGGGTCCCCCTGGCGTGGTGCGTGATGTTCGAGGTCAGCGCGCCGAAGGTCCGTCGCAGACCTCCGACGATGATCCTGGCGACGCCGCCGACCAGCGCGCGAAGGCGCAGAACCCCTCTTCGGACCCGCCCCTCGGTGAGCTGCAGCTGGATCCGGGTGCCGGCGTTCGCCGAGCTGAACGCGCGCTGCGCCGCCCAGGCCCTGTTGAGTCGCGCGGCGACGACGAGATCTTCCGTCTCGGACTCGTTGCACCAGACGATCAGGCCGCCGCGCTGAGCCAGTTGTCGGGAGAAGAGAGTGTCTTCCCCGCCGCCCAATCCCAGCGACGGATCGAAGCGCAGACCGAGCCGGCGGATCGAGCGCAGATCGAGCAGGAGGTTCCCCGCGGCCGCGACGTGCAAGACGGTGCCCGTCTTCCTCGGCAGTCGGCGGAACGTCCCCGAAGCGAGCAGCCAGGGGTCGACGTCCTCGTCGAAGACCGAGATGACGCGTCCCATCACCGCGTCGGCTCCGTGCTCGCGCCAGACCTCGATGAGCGAGGAGAGCCAGGCTTCCCGGGGGATCTCGTCGTCGTCGATGAAGGCGAGGAGGTCGCGATCGGCGCACTCGTCGAGGATCCGGTTGCGGGCGGCGACGATACCCGCCGTCGGCTCGACGACGTAGCGGACGGGCAGCGCGGCTCCCGTGGCGACCTCGCGTGCTGACCCCTCGGGATCGTTGTCCACGACGACGACGTCGATGTCGACTCCGAGCTCCGCGCACTCGGCGATGCGCGCGGGCAGCGTGCGGAGGAGGGCGTCGAGAAGCTCAGGACGCCGATAGGTGGGTACGCCGATCGTCACAGTGATCATGTCGTTCGATTCCGGTCCCCTGGTCATCCGCCCCATCCCCATGGCAGTCGTGCGCTTCGACTCCGACGCCGGCTCATCGTATCGTGATCCCCTGATGCCGGTGTCCGGCGGCGGCTCTCGCGTATAGTCGTTCTCCTGGGAGTCGACGCCGGTCGCGACTCTGGGGAATTCGACCGGCGCCCGAAGTGATCCGTGTCCCGGATCCGGGGGGAGGATCGCTTGTCGAACGAGCACGGACAGCTTGCCGTGGTGGTCGTGAACTACGCGTCGGCAGGGCTGCTGCAGCGCAACCTGGTGACGGTCGAGCGTGAAGCCCGCACGATCGACCAGGATGCGCTGGTGATCGTGGTCGACAACTGGTCCGGTGCACACGAGCGCCGCGCCGCCAGGGAGGTCGCCACTGCCCACGGCTGGCTGCTGGTCGAGCCGGAGTCCAACTCGGGCTTCGGTGGCGGTGTGAACATCGGAGTGACCCGCGCGCTCGCCGAGGGCGCGACCGACGTCCTCGTCATCAACCCGGACGCGCACATCGACCGCGAGTCTTTGCGCCGACTGGCAGCGACCACGGCGGCTTCGCGCACGACGCTCGCCTCGCCCGTGATCTCCGACTCCGACGGGCGCACCTGGTTCGCGGGTATCGACCTCCTGCTCGACGATGGCACGATGCGCGCGAGGCGAAAGCGCGTCGACGGCGACACGCAGCCGTTCGAGCCGTGGTTGAGCGGGGCATGCCTGTGGATCACGCGTGAGGTGTGGGAGCTCACCGGCGGCTTCGACGACGACTACTTCCTGTATTGGGAAGACGTCGATTTCTCACGGCGGGTCGTCTCGGCTGGCGGCGCCCTGGCTCTCGTCGAGGACGCCAGCGCGGTGCACGACGAGGGCGGGACCCAGCGGGCAGAGCCCGAGGCGTCCCGAGCGAAGTCGGAGGGCTACTACTACTACAACATCCGGAACCGGATGCTTTTCGCCGTGCGTCATCTCGACGACGCGGCCGTGCAGCGATGGCGTCGGTCGATCCCGCGCACCGCTCGTGAAGTGATACTCCGCGGTGGTCGCCGACAGCTGATCCAGTCGGCCGCGCCGATCCGCGCCTACCTCCGTGGTGTGCGTGACGCACGTCGGATCGCGCGGACCAACGGAATCGACCAGAAGGGCAGGAAATGGTCGTAGACGCCTACCACCGTCTCGCACGCGCGCAGAAGGGTCATGCCCGCGGGGCGCCCGCGTACTCGGTGTACGTGAACCGTCGGATCGGAAGGGTGCTCGCCGCGGTCGCGTACCGGATCGGGCTCACCCCGAACCAGGTCTCGATCATCAGTGCCGTGCACTCCTTCATCGCTATCGGGCTCATCGCGTTCGGGCCGGTGAACGTTCCCATGGGGCTGTTGATCGCGCTGCTGCTGGTGCTCGGCTACGCCTGGGATTCGGCGGACGGACAGGTCGCGCGACTGCGTGGGGGTGGGAGTCCTCAAGGCGAGTGGCTCGACCACTTCATCGACACGCTCAAGATCGCCTCGCTTCACCTGGCGGCGCTGATCGGCCTCTACCGCGTCCTTCCGGAGACACCTCTTCTTCTGCTGATCCCCATCGTGTTCAGCATTGTGGCGACGACGACCTTCTCGGGGATGCTCCTCAACGACCTGCTCAAGGGCAAGCATGCGGTGGCATCGACTCATGAGCGCGGCGGCGGAACCCTTCTGCGGTCGCTCATCCTGCTGCCGACCGACTTCGGCCTCGTGTGTCTGGTCTTCGCCCTCTGGGGGTGGACTCCTGCATTCCTCATCGGCTACAGCGCGCTCTGCGCCGCGGCCGTCCTGTTCCTCGCGCTTGCCGCGGTGAAATGGTTCCGCGAGATCGGAAGGCTCGGTACGACCGCATGACTGACGAGAAGATCCTGGTGGTGTGCGCCGCCAACGTCTGCAGGTCGTCGCTCGCAGAGCTCGCGTTGCGACGGGGCCTGGGGGCCGACTCCCCGATCTCCGTGAGCAGCGCCGGTGTGAGGGCTAACCAGGATGACCCGATCTGCACCCTCGTCGCATCGCTCCATGATGACGAAGAGTGGCAGGCGCAGGCTCAGGCGCATCGGGCAAGGCCGGTGACGGTCGATCTGATCGAGCAGTCGAGCATCGTGCTCACGGCGTCCCGCGACATCCGCGGCGAGCTGGTGCGGCTCGCACCACGCTCACGCGACTGGATGTTCACGATCAAGGAGGCCGCCCACCTCGGGGAGGGGTTCTCCTCGTCTGCACCTGACCGCGTGGCAGAGTACGTCGCGCATCTGGACCGGGCGCGCTCGCGAGCCGTTCCGCTGGCGGCACCCGGGGGTGTGGGAAACCGCCTGCGTCACCTCTTCGGAGCACGTGCCGCCGTCGATCCGTCGAGCATCGCCGATAGGCACGGTGGTCGTGGTCATCTCGAGACGATCCACGAGGTGGAGGAGTCGGTCGCCACCATCGTCGCGCAGCTCGGCGGTCATCGCCGGCACTCGTCCTGATCGGACACTTGTGCTTTCCCTTCCTCTGCACTATCGTTAGCCGATGCCGCGTTCTACGCGGTTGAGGGGATTCCGAGGCCGAGGGGGCCTGGGAAACGAGGATCTGGGTTCTGGGGAGCTGCAGTGTTCAATGTTTCATCATGCCGTTCTGGGGACGGCTCTTCGCGCTCGAGGCGGGCGATGTTCATCGCGCCGCTGGTTGCGCTCGCACTTGTGACGGCCGGCTGCACCGCAGCGCCCGATGCATCGGAGACGCCGGCGCCCGAGGGCACCAGCAGTACTGACTGGACGCCACCTGCCGACACAGAGGCCGAAGGACCCACCGAGGGCCCGGCTCTGACCGAGGAGAGCGGGGCGCTCGACGCTGCGATAACCCTCTCCACCGACATGGTCGTCAAGGTCGACAAGATCTCGACGACGACCATCAAGCCCGAGACGCCTGGAGAGTACGCCGGTTCTGCCGTCGTGGTCACGGTGTCGGTGGCCAACGACTCGAAGCGAGCGCAGAGCGTCGACTCGGCTGTCGTCAGCCTGGTCACGGATGACGGCGATATCGGGGTCTCCACCACGGCTGGCCCCGACAAGCCTCTGCAAGGCGAGTTGGCTGCGGGTGCCACGACGACTGGGACGTACGTCTTCATGCTCGACCCGACACAGGGGCGCTCGGTGAAGATCAGCGTCAACTACGCAGCAGGAGAGCCGGTGGCGACCTTCGCCGGCCAGCTTTCCTGACGCGCACACACTTTCGTTTCTGTTTCTGTTTTTCGCACTTTCATATTTTCAAAGAAGAAATTAGGCGGCTGGGGAGTCACTATGGGGAAGACATCGACCACGAGGCGGGCTCTGAGCGCGCTTGCGTCTGTCGTGACGGCGGCGTTGCTCGTCGCAGGCATGACGACTTTGGGCGCACAGGCGGCGTCGGCGGATGTACCGTCGACACCCCCGCCTCTGTTGCAGCGTGATGACAACGTCGTCACGTCGGATCCGATCCCGACGGTTCAGATCGACAACGGGTACGTCTGGGCTCAGACGACCATCGGCTCGACCGTGTACGCGGTGGGCAAGTTCGACAACGCCCGCGCACCTCTGGCGGTGCCCGGCACGAGCCTGACGGCGCGTTCCAACGTTCTCGCATACGACATCAACACCGGTCAGCTGCTGTCGTTCGCGCCGCAGGTGAACGGTGTGATCAAGGCGGTAGCGGCCTCGCCCGATGGCAGCCGCATCTACATCGGCGGCTCGTTCAACTCCGTCAACGGGCAGGCGCGCTGGAACTTCGCGGCCCTCGACGCCGTGACCGGCCAGCTCGTGCCCGGCTTCTCGCCGTCCATCGGCGGCAGCGGAGTCTATGCTCTCGCCACCTCGGGGTCGAGCGTCTACGTCGGCGGTCTGTTCACCCAGGGCAACGGCACCGCGCGCAAGAACCTCGCAGGCTTCAGCGCCACGAACGGCGCGCTGCTGAGCTGGGCGCCGCAGACCGACCTCCAGGTCGACGCGATGGTCATGGACCCCGCGGGGCAGAACGTCATCGCAGCCGGTCGCTTCTCACAGGTGAACGGCGACCTGACGATGCGAGGCACCGTCGCGCTCGACAAGACGAGCGGTGCCGTCGACACGTCCTGGGCGCTGCCGCAGACCGTCAAGAACGGCTCGAACACTGGTGGCAACTCGGGTAAGGCCGGCATCTTCGGCCTCGCCGCCGACGCCACGGCCGTCTACGGCACCGGCTGGGTCTACGCCGACGCCGCCACGGGAAACCTCGAGGGGACGTTCGCGGCAGAAGCCGGAACCGGACAGGTCCGCTGGATCGCCGACTGCCTCGGCGACCACTACGGCGTCTACTCGACCGGCAAGGTCGTCTACACGACCAGCCACACCCACGCCTGCGGCACGATGAGCCTGCACCCGGAGCAGAACCCGCGCACGCACCGCTACTCCGAGGCCTACACCGCCGACGCCCGTGGGTCGCTGGGCAACCAGCCCGCAGCCGGCGGTACCTACAAGAACTGGGCGGGCACGCCCGCGCCGTCGCCCTACGCCTGGACGCCCGACTGGGCCGTCGGCGTGACGACGGGCATGGGCCAGGCCGGTCTCTCCATCACCGGCGCCGGCAACATGATCTCGATCGGCGGAGAGTTCCGCTCCGTGAACAACGGCCGCTTCGAGGGACTCGTACGCTTCTCGACGAACCCCCCGGGCGGCGCCAAGGACGGACCCCGCCTCGCCGCGGCCAACTGGACAGGCACGGCGCAGTCGTTCATCCCGGGTCGCGTCCGCGTCTCGATCCCGGCCAACTGGGACCGCGACGACCTGACGCTCACGTATGAGCTCCGCCGCACGGGAACGGCCGCTCCGGTCGCCACGACCACGGCCAACGGAACCTGGTGGAACCGGCCGGCAGTCACCCTCGAAGATAAGACGGCGGCTCCGGGCTCGCAGCAGGAGTACACGGTCGTCGCCAAGGACAGCGCGGGCAACACCGTCAGCAGTCAGGCGATGAGCGTCACAGTCGCCTCCGGAACGGTCTCGAGCTACACCAATGCGATCTCGGCCGACAACCCGCAGCTCTATTACCCGCTGGGCACCGCGCCACAGGACTGGGCGGGGGCGAACCCTCCCGTGCTCGGCTCGGGCGTGACGTCATCGACCTCCGGTGTCGAGAACACCGCCACGGGTGCTTCGACATTCACCGGAACGAGCACGGGACGAATCTCGTCGACTGACAAGATCGCCGCCCCGGCGGAGTTCTCCACCGAGCTGTGGTTCAAGACGAACACGACGAACGGTGGGAAGCTGCTCGGCTACGGGAGCGCTGCCTCCGGTGACTCCACGAGCTACGACCGTCACCTCTACATGACCAACAACGGTCGCCTGGTCTTCGGCACGTACAACGGGAGCACGCAGACCATCCAGAACTCCACGGCGCTGAACAACAACGCCTGGCACCACGCGGTCGCCACCCAGAGCGCGGACGGCATGAAGCTCTACATCGATGGCGTGCTCGTCTCGTCGGCGGCCGGTGCTACCGCTGCCGAGAACTACGTCGGATACTGGCGGGTCGGTGGGGACAACCTCAACAGCTGGCCCTCAGCGCCGAACTCGAGCAACTTCAAGGGAGCGCTCGACGAGGTCGCGGTCTACCCCTATGCGTTGACCGCCGCCCAGGTGCAGACGCACTACGGCATCGGCAAGGGCTTCCAGCCGCCGACAGCCGCGTTCACCGCGACGCCGACCGATCTCGCCGTGGCATTCGACGCCAGTGCATCCGCGCCGACCGGCTCGGCCACGATCACCGGCTACAAGTGGGACTTCGGCGACGACTCGGCATCGGCCACGGGCAAGACGGTCTCGCACACCTACACGGTTGCAGGAACCTACACGGCGAAGCTCACGGTCACCGACAGCAACGGACTCGCCACCACGACCGAGAACCCGGTCGTGGTCCAGGCCGCGAACGTGCTGCCGACCGCGTCCTTCCAGGTGACGGGCACAGGGCTCTCGGTCTCGGCCGATGCCTCGGCCTCCACCGACTCCGACGGCACGATCGCCTCCTACGACTGGAACTGGGGCGACGGATCGACCTCGACCGGTCAGGTCGCCAGCCACGTGTACGCCTCGGCAGGCACGCGAACGGTCACCCTGACCGTCACCGACAACCGCGGCGGCACGGCCTCCACCACGAGAGAGGCCGTCACGACCCACGCG
>JBOGEI010000055.1:0-20432 GCA_050701935.1 Microbacterium sp. | reverse complement strand
TCGCGCACGAAGGCGATAGGACCTGCGTCCACCGCTTCGGGTGCTATGTGGCCGATGCACAGGCCGGTTGTGCCGCCTGAGAATCGTCCGTCAGTCAAGAGTAGTACATCTTTTCCGAGCCCAGCGCCCTTGATGGCTGCCGTGATGGCGAGCATCTCGCGCATGCCCGGTCCGCCCTTGGGGCCTTCGTAGCGGATGACGATGACGGTGCCGGGCTCGATCTCGCCGTCGGCGACGGCATCCATCGCGGCGCGCTCGCGCTCGAACACACGGGCAGGGCCCTCGAAGACGGCGGCATCGAAGCCGGCGGTCTTGACCACGGCGCCCTCTGGGGCGAGCGAGCCGTGCAGGATCGTGAGGCCGCCGGTCGCGTGGATCGGGTTGTCGAACGTGTGGATGACCTCGCCGTCGATCGGCTGCGGGTCGAGGTCTGCGAGGTTCTCGGCGAGCGTCTTGCCCGTGACGGTGAGAGCGTCGCCATGCAGCAGGCCCTCGTCGAGCATCGCCTTCATGATCACGGGGATGCCACCGTGACGGTCGACGTCGTTCATGACGTACTTGCCGAAGGGCTTCATGTCGGCGACGTGCGGAACCTTGTCGCCGATGCGGTTGAAGTCGTGAAGGCTCAGCTCGACATCGGCCTCGCGGGCGATCGCCAGGAGGTGCAGCACCACGTTCGTCGAACCGCCGAGGGCCATCGCCAGCGCGATCGCGTTCTCGAACGCCTCCTTGGTGAGGATGTCGCGGGTCGTGATCCCCTGACGGAGCAGGTTCACGACAGCTTCACCCGAGCGGTGCGCGAAGTAGTCGCGGCGGCGGTCGGCCGCGGGCGGCGCTGCCGAGCCCGGGAGGCTCAGGCCGAGGGCCTCGGCGACCGATGCCATCGTGTTGGCGGTGTACATGCCGCCGCAGGCGCCCTCACCGGGAGCGATGGCGCACTCGATGCGCTTGAGGTCTTCCTCGCTCATGAGGCCAGCGCGACACGCACCGACCGCCTCGAACGAGTCGATGATCGTGACGTCCTTCTCGGTGCCGTCGGAGAGCTTGACCCAGCCGGGAGCGATCGATCCGGCGTACAGGAACACACTGGAGAGATCGAGGCGGGCGCTGGCCATCAGCATGCCGGGGATCGACTTGTCGCACCCGGCGAGCAGCACGGAGCCGTCGAGCCGCTCGGCCATCATCACGGTCTCGACCGAGTCTGCGATGACCTCACGCGACACGAGCGAGAAGTGCATCCCCTCGTGGCCCATCGAGATGCCGTCCGAGACCGAGATCGTTCCGAACTGCAGCGGGTATCCCCCGCCCGAATGCACGCCCTCCTTGGCGCCCTGCGCGAGCCGGTCGAGGCTCAGGTTGCACGGTGTGATCTCGTTCCAGCTGGAGGCGATGCCGATCTGCGGCTTGTCCCAATCCGCATCCCCCATGCCGACGGCACGGAGCATGCCTCGGGAGGTCGTCGCCTCGATGCCGTCGGTGACGACGCGGCTGCGGGGCTTGATGTCGATGGGCGCGCTGCTGGCGGGATCATGCGAGGACATGACGGAAGTCTATTGCCGCTGAGAGGTGCGTTCGTCCGCCAACGCCTCCAGAAGCGCAGCGATCTCTTGTGGAGTGTCCACACGCAGGGTCGCGACGCTGTCCCCCGGGCCCACGCGCACCCCGAGGTCACCCTCCCCGAGCACACGCATCGCATCCTCATCGGTCACGTCGTCGCCTGCGAACAGGATGCCGGTGGCGTCGAAGCGGTCGCGAAGCGCGGCCATCGCGGCGTCTTTCCCCTCGGTGCGCGAGGAGAATTCGAGCACCCGGTGTCCGGAGCGGCGTCGCCAGTGCGGGAAGCGCTCAGCGACGAGGGCGTCGATCTCGGCGAAGACGCGCTCCTCGGTCTCGCGGTCCGCGCGGCGGGTGTGCACGCCCATGCCGAAGGTCTTGGGCTCGAACTCGGCGCCCTCGTACCGCTCGATGATCGGCTTCGCCGCCGCCCAGAGCTCTTCGCGAGCGCCCTCCTCGGTGGCCTCGCCCTGGGCGTCGACGTCGCCGTCTCCGGGGAACCAGTACTGCGCGCCGTGCGAGCCGGCCAGCGCGATGGCGGAATCGTCGGTGTGCTCGGTGATCACGCGGAGATCGTGCATGCTGCGGCCGGAGACGTAGGCGACGATCGTGTCCGGGAGGGCGGCGAGGCGCTCGACCTGCACCGCCACCTCGGGAAGCGCCCGTGCCGCCATCGGGTCGGCCACCAGCGGCGAGGCCGTGCCGTCGAAATCGAGGGCGATGACCAACCGCGGTGTGGCAGCCAGGGCCTTCAGGTCGTCGTCAGCGGTTCCGGGGGTCCAGGGACGCGTCACGGATTCTCCAATCGCAGGGGTTGTTCTCGGTCGCTCGAGAGTGGGTCGCACGCTCAGTATCGCGGTCTCGGAAGAGCTTCAGCGACCACGTACCTCGGACAGTGCCGTCAGGAACGACGACGACCAGGCGTTCACGTCGTTGTCCAGCACGCGGCGTCGAAGAGACCGCATGCGGCGCCCCTGCTCGGCGGGCGGCATCTCCACGGCCGCCATGATCGCGTCCTTGAGGCCCTCGATGTCGTGGGGGTTGACCCGGACCGCCTGCCGCAGCTCATCCGCGGCGCCGGTGAACTCGCTGAGCACCAGTACTCCGCGGTCGTCGACGCGCGTCGCGACGTATTCCTTGGCGACGAGGTTCATGCCGTCGCGGAGCGCGGTGACGAGCATCACGTCTGCGGCCAGATACAGCGCGACCATCTCCTCACGCGGGTACCCCTGGTGAAGGTAGCGGATCGCGGAATGGCCCATGGTGTCGGTGTCGCCGTTGATGCGGCTGACCGCGAGTTCGATCTCATCGCGCAGGTGCACGTAGGCGTCGACGCGCTCGCGGCTGGGGCTGGCCACCTGCACGAGCGTCACGTCCTCGACCTTGAGCCGTCCCTCGGCGAGCAGCTCGCCGTAGGCCTTGATGCGGTGGCGGATGCCCTTGGTGTAGTCGAGTCGGTCGACGCCGAGCAGGATGCGCTTCGGGTTGCCGAGACTCGCGCGGATCTCCGCCGCTCTCGCGCGCACATCCTCGCGGGCGGCCAGCTCGAGATACGGGGTGGTGTCGATGGAGATGGGGAACGCCCGTGCCATCGCAGTTCGCGTGCCCTCCCCCTCGGGGACCGAGACGTGGGGCCCTTTGACCTCATAGCGAAGTCGCCGCCGCACGGCCGTGAGGAAGTAGGTGGCGTCCTGTGCGCGCTGGAAGCCGATGACGTCAGCGCCGAGGAGACCACGCAGCACCTGGTCACGCCAGGGCAGCTGTGCGTAGAGACCATGCGCGGGGAACGGGATGTGGTGGAAGTACCCGATCGTGACATCCGGGCGCAGCTCGCGGACCATCTGCGGTACGAGCTGCAGCTGGTAGTCGTGCACCCAGACGGTGCCCTCCGGCGCCGCAGCTTCAGCAGCTGCCTGAGCGAACCGTCGATTCACGGTGACGTAGGCGTCCCACCACTCCCGGTGGTACTGCGGCGGAGCGATGACGTCGTGGTACAGGGGCCAGATCGTGTCGTTCGCGAAGCCTTCGTAGTACTCCGCGACTTCCTGGGCGCTCAATGCGACGGGAATCAGATCGATGCCGTCGGCCTCGAACGGCTCCAGCTCGACGTCGGCTTGACCGGGCCAGCCCACCCAGGCGCCGTGGACGCTGCGCATCATCGGCTCGAGCGCGGCGACGAGACCGCCGGGGGACGTGCGCCATGTCTCCTCGCCGTCGGGGCCCACCACGCGATCCACGGGCAGGCGGTTGGCGACGACGACGAAATCTGCTGCGGCCACGAGGGCTCCTCCCGGGGGTTTCCTCCAGGCTATCGAGGAACCTCGACTTCCGCGGATCCTCGGTCAGGCCTTGACGAGAGCCCCGCGACGCCTCTCACCGCTGAGCATCCAGTTCGCCACCCCGGCGGCGAAGGCGATGAAGGCCGCGATCATCGGCAGCAGAAGCGCGGTGGGGGTTCCGATGTTCTCGGCGATCTCCCCGGCGACCGCCGCACCGATCGATTGTCCGACCACGACGCCGGAGCCCAGCATCGTCATCACGGTCGCCGAGCGTCCGCGGGGGCTGCGCGCCGCGCCGAAGCTGTACTGCGTGACCAGGGTGGGGCCGATGCCGATACCCATGATCGCCAACGCGACCATCATCGTGCCGGGCGAGTCGACGAAGCCCAGCAGGACCGTCCCCGCGAGCAGGATGCCGGAGAAGACGAGCCAGCGCGCGCGCATCGAGAACGCCGGCGGGAGCCAGGCGACGCCCAAGGCGAGGATGGCCGAGCCGACGCCCATCACGCCGTAGAGGAGGCCGGCCTGTTCGGGAGCACCTCGATCAGCCATGAACGACGTCAGCGAGGTGAGCATCGCACCGAAGAAGATCCCCACGCCGAGGATGCCGAGGACCACGATGAGCAGCTGCGGTCGGAAGAGCTCCGACACGGCAGAAGGAGCCTTGCCGTCGGCGTCGCGGTCCTTGGACACATGACGCCCGCTGGGGTGCAGCGCGAATGCGCCGACGAAGACGACCGTCAACACTGCGGCACCGACCAGGGGCGCCCAGGGCGCGAGCACGGACGCCAGGATGCCGACCAGGAACGGGCCGAAGACGAACACCGTCTCGTCGGCCGCCGACTCGTACGCCATGGTGCCGGACACCGTCTTGTCGCGACGCTCCAGCGGCATCTGCTCGCCGATGATCGTGACCAGACGCGAGCGTGAGAGTGGAGCGACCTGCGGGGCCGTCGCACCGATGCCGACCGCAGCCAGCAGCACGAAGCCGTCGGCAGCGGAGCCGTAGACCACGAACGTGAAGAGCAGGAGCATCGCACCGTTCGCGAGCGCGAGCGCGATCAGCACGCCTCGCTGGCCGAAGCGGTCGGCTGCTGCTCCCAGCAGAGGTCCGAAACAGGCGGTGCCGAGTCCGACGGCTGCCGAGGTGAGTCCGCCGAGTGACAGGGATCCCCTGGCCGAGACGACCACTGTGAGGACCCCGACGACCATCATGGCGAACGGGAGTCGCGCGATGAAGGCGATGAGGAAGTAAGGAAGGCCGGCGAGCTGGAAAAGGCTCCGCTGGGCGGGTTGCTGCGATGTCGTTGCGGGTGTCATGGCTCTCGCGCGTCGAAGACGCGAAGTCGGGTGCCGCCGCTGTCCGTCGGAGTGCCGACGGCCGGTAGATACACGGTTATGCGGCCGCGGCGAGCCGCGACACCGCCATGATAGCGGGTGCGCCCGGACGCTGGCAGGGAAACGAGCGGCCGGCGACGGGTCTAGTCTGGGCGGCACCCACCGCACGATGTGTCCGAGGAGGATCCCGTTGCCCGACGCCCTGCAGGCCGCTGCCCCGATCCTCGGCCTTCCGCCGCGGTCACGACGTGCCGGAAGCGCCAAGACCTCGCCGGTCCGCGACCTCCTCGCACTGACTGCGCGCCCCGAGATCATCTCGTTCGCCGGCGGCCTCCCGGCGCCCGAGCTGTTCGACCTCGACGGAATCCGTCAGGCGTTCGACGCCGTTCTCAGCTCCCCCGGCGTGCTCCAGTACTCGACTTCGGAGGGCGACCCGATGCTGAGGGAGGAGGTCGCGAGGCGCTACCGCGTCGACGGCCTTCCGACGCAGTCGACCGATCTGATCATCACGACGGGCTCGCAACAGGGTCTCGGACTCGTCGCGACGACGCTGATCGACCCCGGTGACACCGTCCTGGTCGAGGAGCCCTGCTACCTCGCCGCCCTGCAGACCTTCGCCCTCGCCGGTGCTCGTGTCGTCGGCGTGCCCTATGTCGGTGACGAGCTCGACCTCGAGGCGCTGGAGCGTCTCGCGACCGAGCATGATCCGAAGTTCTTCTACACCGTGCCGACTTTCCAGAATCCGACCGGACGCACACACGGACTCGATGCACGCCGTTCGATCGCCGCGATCGCCCAGCATCGCGGATTCCGCATCGTCGAAGACGAGCCGTACCGTCAACTGCGCTACTCCGGCGACGCCCTGCCCTCCCTGTCCGCGTTCGCACCCGAGCACGTCATCAGCCTCGGCAGCTTCTCGAAGGTCATCGCACCCGGCCTCCGCATCGGCTGGATCCGCACGACGGCCGATATCCGCTCCTCGGTCACGATCGCCAAGCAGGCCGCCGACCTGCACACCTCGACGATCGATCAGGCGGCGGCAGCCCACTACCTCGCCTCCGGCCGCGGCGAACCTGCGCTCGCACGCATCCGCGAGGCATATGCCGCACGTCGTGACGCGATGCTCGATGCCCTCTCCAGCGCCCTCCCGGAGGGAAGCGCGTGGAATCGACCTGACGGCGGAATGTTCATCTGGGCACGGTTGCCGGAGGAGATGGACGCCACGTCGTCGCTCGAACGGGCGCTCACGCGCGACGTCGCATTCGTTCCCGGCATCTCGTTCTTCTCCGGCCGGCCCGACGAGCGCACGCTCCGCCTGTCCTTCACGACCTACTCCCCTGCCAGGATCAGGGAGGGCTTGTCAAGGCTCGGTACGACCTGGGGTGCGGGAAGGTAGCGTTAGGGAATGCGCTACCTCTTCAGCACCGGACTCATCGCGGCGATCTCGGCGGGGGTCTCCCTGCTGCGCGGCACTCGTGAGCAGCCCATCACCTGGCGCGCCGTGTTGTCCTGGGTGAGCTGGGGCATCACGATGGCATTGGCCGTCGGCGCCGTCATCGACATGAACCGCGAACGACGCGGCGTGCTGGTCGATGCGGACTCCCCGCAGTCGGTCAAGAAGGCGAAGAAGGCTCAGCGACTTCAGTTCCGCTCTCAGAAGGCCCTCGCCGACACACAGGATCACGCCAGGGACGAGCGCTCCTGAACTCGCCGCGACTCAGCGTGTGAGGATGAGCGCCTCGCCCTGACCGCCGCCGCCGCAGAGCCCGACCGCGGCCGTTCCGCTACCTCGGCGTGCAAGCTCGTGCGCCATGTGAACGACCAGTCTGTTGCCGGACGCGCCGATCGGGTGGCCGATCGCGATGCCGCCGCCGTGAATGTTCACGATGCCCTCGTCGAGACCGAGCTCGACCTGCGAACGAGCAACGACCGCACCGAACGCCTCGTTGATCTCGACCAGGTCCAGGTCCGAGGGGGCGATGCCCTGCTTCTCGCATGCGCGCTCGATCGCCCGAGCCGGCTGCGCCTGGAGGGAGTTGTCGGGTCCGGCGGTCTGGCCGCTCGCTCCGACCGTGACGAGCACGGGCCAGCCCTTGGACTCAGCGGTGCGCCGCGTGGTGACGACCACGGCGGATGCGCCGTCGGAGATCGGCGAGGAGTTCCCCGCCGTGATCGAACCGCCCTCCACGAAGGCGGCACGAAGACCGGCAAGCGTCTCGACCGTGGTTTCGGGCCGCACGCCCTCATCCTTGGTCACATGCACCGGCTCGCCCCGACGCTGCGGCACATCGACGGCGACGATCTCCTCGTCGAACACCCCGGCCTCGTGCGCAGCGGCCGCGCGCTGGTGCGAAAGCGCGGCGACCCGGTCCTGCGCGGTCCTCGTGAGTTCGTAGCGCGCATTGTGCCGCTCGGTCGACGCGCCCATGCTCTCCCGGTCGTACGCATCGGTGAGTCCGTCGTAGGCCATGTGGTCGAGCACTTCGACGCTCCCGTAGGTCCAGCCGTCGCGAGATCCCATCAGCAGGTGCGGTGCCCGCGTCATCGACTCCATCCCCGCGGCGACGACGACCTCTGCATCGCCGGTGCGGACCATCCGTGCGGCGTCGATGATCGCGGTCAGGCCGGAGAGACACACCTTGTTCACCGAATGTGCGGGGACCTCCCAGCCGATGCCTGCGCCGATCGCCGCCTGGCGTGCCGCATTCTGCCCCGATCCCGCGGCGAGCACCTGACCGACGATGACCGCATCGATATCGGCCGGGTCGATCGATGCCTGCTCCAACGCGCCACGGATCGCGAAGGATCCGAGCTGAGGTGCCGTGAAGGAGGCCAGCTGTCCCTTGAGACGCCCTTGCGGGGTTCGGGCAGCGGCGACGATGACGACATCGTTCTCAGTCATGAATCTGGGTCCTTTCGGTGAGCAGAGCTTCGGAGACGGTGAGTGACGGTCGGGTGGCTGCGATGATCTCCTCGACGGTGACCCCCGGGGCGGTCTCCACGAGCACGAGGCCATCGGGGGTGACGTCGATCACCGCCAGATCGGTGATGATCCGGTCGACCACACCGCGCCCGGTCAGAGGCAGCGAGCACTCATCCACGATCTTCGCCGATCCATCTTTCGCGACGTGCTCCATGAGCACGATGACCCGACCGGCACCGTGCACGAGGTCCATGGCGCCGCCGGGACCTTTGACCATCTTGCCGGGGATCATCCAGTTCGCGAGGTCGCCGGTCGCGGACACCTGCATGGCACCGAGGATCGCGGCGTCGATCTTGCCGCCACGGATCATCCCGAAGCTCATCGCCGAGTCGAAGAACGCAGCTCCCGGGAGTGTCGTGACCGTCTCCTTGCCCGCGTTGATGAGGTCCGGATCGACAGCGTCCTCATGCGGATAGGGACCGACGCCGAGGATCCCGTTCTCCGACTGCAGGACGACCGTGATACCGCTCGCCACATGGTTCGGCACGAGCGTCGGCAGGCCGATGCCGAGGTTGACGTACGCGCCGTCCTCGAGCTCCACGGCTGCGCGGGCCGCCATCTGGTCTCGGGTGAGTGCCATCTCAGGCTCCTTCCGCGGCGACCGTGCGCCGCTCGATGCGCTTGGGGATGTCGGTTCCCACCTCGACGATGCGGTGGACGAAGACCCCGGGGAGGTGGATGCAGTCCGGGTCGAGCTCGCCCGGTTCCACGAGCTGCTCGACCTGGGCGATGCAGACGCGGCCGGCCATCGCGGCCAGCGGATTGAAATTACGGGCCGCCTTGTTGAAGACGAGGTTGCCGTGGCGGTCTCCGCGCGCGGCATGGACGAGCGAGAAGTCGGTGGTGATCGCTTCCTCCAGCACGAAGTCCTTGGGCACGCCGTCCACATCGAAGGCACGCACGTCCTTGGTCGGCGAGGCGACCGCGACGGAGCCGTCCGAGGCGTATCTGCGAGGCAGTCCGCCCTCGGCGACCTGCGTGCCGACCCCGGTCTGGGTGAAGAACGCCGCGATCCCCGAGCCGCCGGCCCTGAGCTTCTCGGCCAGGGTTCCCTGCGGCGTGAGTTCGAGTTCGAGTTCCCCACTGAGGAACTGGCGTTCGAACTCCTTGTTCTCCCCCACGTACGAGGACGTCATCTTGCGGATGCGCTGCGCGGCGAGGAGGACACCGAGACCCCAGTCATCGACGCCGCAATTGTTGCTCACCACGCTCAGGTCCTTCGTGCCCTGGGCGAGCAGGGCTTCGATCAGTGCGATCGGGTTTCCCGACAGACCGAATCCACCGACGGCGAGCGACGATCCGTCCTCGATGTCGGAGACCGCGGCCTGCGCGGATTCCCATTGCTTGTCGATCACGTCGGCTCCTTCGATCACGTGCTTCCTCCAGCTTCCGCCCACGACCCCCGCGGCCGGTAGTCAGGTCTTGTGATGTGGCCGATCGCGGGGGTAGCGTCCACATTATGGAATCGCATGGACCCACCGTCCCCGGGGCGCAGGCGATCGCGCGCGCGACGCGCCTCTTGCGCCTGGTCACCGCTGCGGGGACCGACGGCGCCGCGCTGCACGATCTCGCCCGCGATGCCGACCTGTCGCGATCGACCACCCACCGCCTGCTGAGCGCCCTCAAGCTCGAAGGACTCATCGACCGCGATGACGAGAGCGCTCGGTGGATGCCGGGACCGGAGCTCTACCTCATGGGTTCGGTGGCCGCGGCGCGATATGACGTGACCGCCCTCGGTCGAGACATCGTGCGGTCGCTCGCAGTCAAGACCGAGGAGAGCGCGTTCTTCTCGGTGCGGCGCGCGGATGAGACGGTGTGCCTGCTGCGCGAGGAAGGAGCGTTCCCCATCCGCTCCTTCGTCTTGAGCGAAGGCGTGCGTTTCCCCCTCGGCGTCGCCAGCGCCGGGCTCGCGATCCTCGCCTTCCTTCCCGCCCACGATGTGGACGCGTACTTGGAGCGGCACCCGGAGCTTGAGAACACATGGGGGCGCCCGCACGGCCGCGCCGCACTGCGCACACGCCTGGCCGAGACCAAGGAGCGCGGCTACGCGGTGAATCCGGGCCTGATCGTGGAAGGCAGCTGGGGCATCGGCGCCGCCGTCTTCGATCGCGCGGGGCGCCCGGAGTGGGCATTGAGCCTGACCGGAGTCGAGTTCCGCTTCGGCCCTGATCGCATGGCCGAACTCGGCCGCACGCTTCTCGCCCACGCGCACCAGTTGTCTGCTCGAATCGCGAGCACCCGGCGATAGGTCACTGATTCATACCAGACGGTATATACTTCTTGGTATGAATCGCTCGGATGTCATTCCATCCCTGGTGCTCTCCGGCTACGCACTGGGCCGCATCGCCGCCCAGGACGCGGGCAATGACGCACCCGCCGCGCAATGGCGCGTTCTCAGCCTCCTGGAACAGGCAGGTTCTCGACGCGTAGGAGAGCTCGCCGCGGCGGCGCGGACCACGCAGCCCGGCATGACCCGTCTGCTGGGCGCACTGGAACGCGAAGAGCTCGTGCACCGCTCCCCCGACCCCGACGATTCGCGGGCGACGGTCGTCGACATCACCGCACAGGGCGCCGCCGCGCTCAACGCCTGGCGGGCGGAGTTCCGAGACACGCTCGCACCGCGTTTCGCCGCTCTGAGCGACGACGAATGGTCCGCTCTCACCCGCGCCGCCGAGATCCTCGCCGCGCACACCACCACTGATCGAACAGGAGAATCTCGGTGAACAACAGCACCACCCCATCGGTGTGGAAGCAGCCAGCACAGGTCTGGGCGGTCGCGTTCGCCTGCGTCGTCGCATTCATGGGCATCGGCCTCGTCGACCCGATCCTTCCCGCGATCGCCGAGTCGCTCCAGGCCTCACCAGTCGAGACCGAGCTGCTGTTCACCAGCTACCTCCTCGTGACGGGACTGGCGATGCTGGTGACCAGCTGGATCTCGAGCCGCATCGGCGCGAAGGCGACGCTGCTCATCGGACTCGCCCTCATCGTCGTCTTCGCGCTGCTGTGCGCGCTGAGCGGCAGCGTCGACGCCGTCATCGGCTTCCGTGCCGGCTGGGGGCTCGGAAACGCCCTGTTCATCTCGACAGCCCTCGCCACGATCGTGGGCGCGGCGTCCGGCGGCAGCAGCGCGGCGATCATCCTCTACGAGGCGGCCCTCGGGCTCGGTATCGCCGTCGGCCCCCTCCTCGGCGGACTTCTGGGCGAGCAGAGCTGGCGCGGACCGTTCTTCGGGGTCGTCGTGCTGATGGCGATCGCTTTCGTCGCCGTTCTCGTGTTGTTGCGCGGGCCTGGCGAGAAGCGCACTCCGGTGCCGTTCTCCGCCCCGTTCACCGCGCTACGGCGCCCCGCGCTCGCCGTCCTCGCGGTCGCCGCGCTCTTCTACAACATCGGATTCTTCGTGCTGCTGGCGTTCTCGCCGTTCCCACTCGGCTTCGGCGCGATGGGCATCGGGTTCACCTTCTTCGGCTGGGGTGTCGCCCTGGCCGTCACGAGCGTCTGGGTGGCACCGGTCCTCATGCGTCGGATGCCGCGAACCCGCATCATCCTCATCGTCCTGCCACTGCTCGCACTCGATCTCGTCGCCGCAGGTCTCGTCGTGGGGAACGCCGCAGCGCTGGTCGCCTGCATCGTCGTGGGTGGGCTCCTGCTCGGCGTGATGAACACCGTGCTCACGGAGGCCGTCATGGAGGCGACCGATCTGCCGCGCTCGGTCGCATCATCGGCATACTCGGCCGTCCGGTTCCTCGGTGGCGCGATGGCGCCTCCGATCGCAGCGCTCCTATGGCATGCGTTCAACGCGATGGTGCCGTACCTGTTCGCCGCGGGTTCCGTGCTGATCGCCGCGCTCACGGTGTTCCTGGGACGCCGAGTGCTCGCTCACATCGACGACCAGCCGGTGGACGCCGCCGTCGAGGATGCTGCAGCGATCCTCGTCGGCGACGCGGCCTGAGCGAGACCGCGGCGTCGGACCGTGCATCGGCACCCGGTCTGACGCTGCGGCACCGCACCTTGGGTATCGTGGGGCGATGACCGTCCCCTCAGATCTCCCTGAACGCAGCAGGTTGGTGCATCGACATCTGACGCAAGCCGGTATCGATTCGGGGATCCGAGTGCTCCCCGACTCGGCCCGCACCGCCCAGGAGGCGGCATCCGCGATCGGGTGCGATGTCGCAGCGATCGCTAACAGCCTCATCTTCCTCGCCGATGGCGAGAGCGTCCTCGTGATGACCAGTGGCGGACACAGGGCCGACCTCGAGGCTCTGAAACTGAACATCGGCGCCGCAGAGGTTGTGATGGCGCCCGTATCCGTAGTGCGCTCCGCCACCGGACAAGCCATCGGCGGCGTCGCACCCATCGGACACCCCGCTCCGATCCGGACTTTCATCGACGAAGCGCTGCAGGAGCATGAGGAGCTCTGGGCCGCTGCAGGTCACCCGCATACCGTCATGCCTTTGACGTTCGATCAGCTCCGCCGTGTCACGGATGGAACGGTCATCGCCGTCGTCTGAGCCTCTCGCTCCCGCCATCGCCCAGGGATCTCAGACGGCAGAGTCGACGATGCCGGCGCCGGGAGCATGAGGCTCTCCGGCGCCGGCCGTGTCCGAACCATCAGTCCTGCATCTGACGCGCACGTGCGCGCACGGCACCGAGCACGGTGAGCGCGAGACCGAGCACGACCGCAGCACCACCGGCCCAGAGAATTCCGGCAGGCATGTCCGCACCCGTGGTCGCGAGCGAAGATCCACCGGTCAGGGGCAGCTCGGTCGGCGGCGTGACGGCGGTCGGGGGCGTCGGCGGCGTGGTCGGCGGCGTGGTCGGCGGCTTCGAGGTCGCGGTGTTGGTCAGGGTGACCGCCAAAGTCGTCCCCTCGCCGACTGTGAACTGTGCGCCGCCATCGGCAAGTGCGCTCACGCCAGTGCCCGAGAACACCGGCGCACCCCATTCGATGCCGTCGACGGCCGGCGGGGTCAGCTCCCCCAGCGTGACGACGGTTCCGGCGGGGAGCTGGATGAGGGGCGACGTGGCTCCGGCCGTCACGGCGACGGTGCGCTCGACCGCCGGCTCGCCATAGCTGTACCGAACCGTGTACACGGCGTCCGTCGGCACAGTGGAGGCACCTGAACCGGCGACGGCCTTGGTCACCGTGAAGGCACCAGAGGCATCGCCGTCGCCGGATCCTCCACCGGTGACGGTCCAGACCGCCTTCTCATGGAGCTTGACCCCGTTCACGTCCGCGACGTTGCCGTAGGTGGCCCCGCCGACCTGGGCGCTGGGCACCGTGAAGTACTTGACGAAGTACGTCCGCGTCGCATCGATCGGCCCCGGGATCTCGAGGTGGAACGACGTTCCCTCGGCATTCCAGGCGCCGGTCCAGTTCGTGATCGTCTGCGGGTCCTTGTCCTGATTGTCAGTGCTCCAGACGACGAGTTGCCGGTCTTCGTTGTGGTGTTCGGCGACGCCGTCACCCGCGCCCGTCAGGGTGTCGTCGATGATCATCGATTCAACTCCCGCGAAGCTCGTGCCGGGCAGCACCAACTGCCAGGCGATTCTGCCGTCGGCTGTCTGCCACGACCACTTCTGCGGTTCCGTAGGCAGCGGCGCCGACGGACCGATGCCTCCGCCAGGCACCTCGACGGGGGTGATCTTGCCATCGACGGTGAAGCCAACGGTGGTCTCCGTGGTCTGCTCGTCAGCGCTCGCGACGAACCAGAGCGAACCTGTGACGCCGGTGCGGCCGTTCACATAGTCGGTGAGCGTGCACGTCACCACTGGCGCGGCGTCGCTGCTCACGGTGCACTCGGCGATCGCCTTGCTCGGGTCCTCTGTCGACGGGACCGAGAAGGTCGTACCGGCGCGGGCGAACTCCTTCGGGAGCGTGAACCCGAAGGTCTGCCCGCCCACCGCGCCGTCCGGAACCGCCCAGTCGGCGTCGACTCGCACGTGGTCCCATTGCGACACCGTGCCGCCGCCACCGACCGTGGTCACGGTGATCGACGAAGGGTCGATCGCTGCTGGATAGTCGTACTCGGCTGCCGAGGCGGCTCCCGCGCCGGCGAGAGTGATCCCGGCGCTGAGAGCAGCCACAGCGGCAGCGATGATCGTCGTCGTCTTGCGGCGCGCTCGGGCGCGCCCGTTGCTTCTGTACAAGGTGTTCCCCAGTTTCTTGATGAAGCCTCACCACGTCGGTCATGCGTCGCTCAGCGACGGATCCGATCGAGGTGACGCGAATGTCCCCATATGAGAGACGTCCGCGGGGGGATTCCATTACGCGATACCGGGAATCCAGTTCCGGACGCGCGAAAACTCCTGGGTTGAGGGGCCCGACACCAGGGCTCAGAGGGAGCGATTCACGGCGTCGACGTCTGCCTGGCGCAGCGGGAGATGCCGCAGAACGACGAAAGGTCCTGAAACTGGCGAGAGTTTCAAGACCTTTCTGGTGCACCCCCTCGGACTTGAACCGAGAACCCACTGATTAAGAGTCAGTTTCGTGCAACGTTGCACACACCGCATGAAGACGGGCTTCGCCTTTGCATTACAGGGGTTGCGTGGAGGTAACCAACTGATTATACTCCCAGAAACAGGCACAAGCGGACACAGTTGGTTGCACGTTTGTTGCACAGACGAAGGGCAGCACAGTGGCTAGCAAGCAATGGGGAGCGATTCGAAAGCTCCCGAGTGGTCGAGTCCAGGCATCCTACGTAGGCCCAGACAGCGTGCGCTACACGGCCCCTCAGACGTTCTCTGATGATTCCCCCTCCCCCGCAGGCGTCAAGGGCCGCACAGGACGCGCCAAGGCAGAAGCGTGGCTACGTGCCATCCGCTCTGACATCGAACGCGGCGCCTGGGTCTCCCCCACGAAGGCAGCAGAAGCGGCACGCGACGAAGAGAATCGAGCCGCCGCAGAGCGCTTCGGCCTCTATGCCGCAACCTGGATTGCTCAGCGGAAGTCGAACAAGGGCGTGCCGCTCAGGCCAAAGACTCGAGCGGAGTACGAGCGACAGCTTGCCGCGGGTCTGTCAGCGTTCGCGAACGACCGCCTTACAGCAATCACCCCCGCACGCGTGAGGGCATGGCACGACGAACGAACACAGCGCGGTGCCACCCAAGCCGGCGCTGAGGCTCGCCTACTCCGCGCCGTCCTGAACACCGCACTTGTTGACGGCATCATCTCGACCAACCCCGTGCCCCCGAACCTCACCCGGACCAGCACAGGTAAGGCACACCGCCCACCGACCGCTGACGAACTATCCGTGCTGCTAGACGAAGTGGGGCCGTTCTGCCGCTTGGGCGTGCTGCTGGGCGCATACGGTGGCCTGAGGCTGAGCGAGTGGCGCGCGTTGCGACGGAAAGACGTGCAAGTTGCATCCGGGCGCACTCTCATCTCGGTTGAGCGTCAAGCCCTGTTCATCCCGAAAACGGGTTGGGTTGTCGGCGCTCCGAAGAGTGACGAAGGTGTGCGCGTTGTCCCGCTCCCGCTGGGCCTGACGCCCGACGTCGAATGGCACCTGCACGAGTTCGTGGGACCGTTTCCCGATGCTCTACTGTTCCCCCCGGTCGGTAAGAGCGAGTTCATGCACGACCGCCAGTTCAACAATCACTGGAACCGCGCCCGCGACGTAGCCGGCGTGAGGCATGTTGTACGCGAGCACGACCTACGCGCGTTCGCCGGTACCGCCCTCGCACAGTCCGGTGCGACGCTGCGGGAAACAATGGCCTTTCTTGGCCACTCCACCACGACCGCGGCGATGGCCTATCAAGCGACAACGGGCCGTGAAGCAGAGCTTGTAGACCGGATGCCACTACCCACCGCGCCCCGCAAGGTGCCCAAGCTGCACGAGTAAAGACTTGGGCGGATACCCGCCGAAGAAAGATGCCCCCACCGTTGGCTAGAACGGTGAGGGCGATACCCATCAGGAGATAACCCAAATGAGTACAGCAACCAGTATGACAGAGGCCGTATCTGCGTCCCCTTGGATGAACGACTACGCAACGGCGCATGAGCTGCGTCTACAGGCCGCGCGCGGCGTGAAGATCCAGACGGCGGATGAGTATTTCGACGGCCAGCCGGGGCCGCACGGAGCCTATTTCCTCCACCTCCAGTTCGCCACTGCGGTCGATGTGTCGGTGTGGTACGACGACACGCGGGGAATGTGGCGGCTTGAGGTCGACACTCTCGAAGCCCGCCCCGACGACGCAACCGCACAGGTGGCACAAGCCGCGAACATCGCTGAGGCCGCGCGGATCTGCCGCGACTTCAACACCCGGATCATCCGCAAGGAAAAGTGCAACGGAAACGCCGCACTCACCAATGAAATCGCCGCACTCCTCGCAGACCGCGAGGTAGCCCCCTACACCCTTGCCCTCGCTATGAGCCTGACCCCCGGCGTTCTCGCGGCCAAGCTCGCAGGGCGTAGCGGGTGGACGGCAAGCGACCTACTCAGGATCGCCAATGTGATCGATGCGGACGAACCCGGCGAGGTGTTCCAACGGTTGGCCAAGATCGCGGCCTAGGCAGTCCACAGCAAAGGGCGGGTGTATGTACACCCGCCCTTTTTGTGTGCTCAAAGACTTCGGACGCGCTAGAAATCGCCGCGATACACAACTTCTCAGCAAACTCTCAGCCGTAATGGTCGGAGTGAACGAAACAGTAGCTCCACGGAGCTTAGAGGAACCCACATGAAACAACGTGAATGATGTGCTTTCCGCTCTCCGGTGGCCTGTCGTGACCGACTGACGCCGACCCGTACCCGTTAGAGGCATTCCTGTCACCGCGCGGTGGGAGAATTGTAATAGACGCCGAGCGAAGACATATCTCGGTAGCGACAAACAAAGGGGCGCGCCCACCAAAACCGGCCAGGGCTGGTGGGCGCTAACCACGAGACAGGGAAATTGTCGGGTGGGTACGTTCAGCGTACCTTGCCCGACCTCACAACGAAGTTTGGGGACGGCATGAACGAGAACGCACGCAACGGATGGGGAACGCTCGAAGAGGCTGCGGAAGCTATGGGCGTCAGCACCAAGACCATTCGCCGCCGCATCGCAGACGGCAGCATCCGCGCAGTGAAGTTCGGCCCGCGACTCATCCGCGTCGACATGCAGAGCCTTGAGCAGCCCGGAACGCTACTCGCCATGGTGGGCACCGCGGCGGCGTGAGCGCCCCCGCCGACGACGGCACGATCGAAACCACAATCCGCTACGCGGCCTGGTTCTACAACGAGATCGGTTTGCCGTTCCCGCGCACGCGCATGTTGAAGATCATCCGCCGTGCGTTCAGGGACCACGGCCCAAATGGCATCAGACAGGCCGTCGACGCCCATCTAAGAGGTGAAGACACCCTTTCATGGCGGGGATACCAGCCACGCACTTACGTCGGTTACAAGGATACTACAGGCGCTCTCGTGGCACGACGCGTGGACTACGCCCGCAACCTCCCGAACGACAACGACCCCAGAGAGGGGGCGACATGACATCAACCGGCAGATTCGTCAGCCTTCCGCATTGGCTCCTAGACGATCACCCCATGAACATCTACGAACTCGCGGTCTACACCGTACTGCTGAGGTACAGAAACCCAACAACGGGCACCTGCTACCCCGGCATGACGACGATTGCCGACCTGGGCCGTATGTCGCTCAAGAGCGCTGAGAGAGCGGTAAAGGGACTCGAAGAAGTACACGGAGTCATCTCAGTGGATCGGCGCGCGAGCCTCAAGAACAATCAGCCCAACATCTACACCGTCGCTCTCCCGGCAAAGACGCGCCCCGCGGGCATGGCGAAGAAGACCGCACGCGGCACACGAATCCCAAGACGGGCGAAGACCACAGACTCCGAGTCTGTGGGTAAGCGCCCGAAGCAGGCGGATTCAACACCTGTTGAACACGTTACGCGTCACGAACCCACAGACTCCGAGTCGGTGCCCACAGACTCGGAGTCTGTACCCCCACAGACTCCGAGTCTGACTAAGAAGACCAATCATAAGAAGACCAATGAAGAAGATGTAACACCCACTTTCTCCGAAAGCGCGTGCGAGCCATTTTCATTCGATCTACCCGAACCCCCCAAAGCAACTGAACGACAAGTCGCATACCTCAAAGACCTCGCCATCCACATCGGATATCAGACGGGCGGCGGCATCCCAAAGGAAACGCAGCTCGACAAGTGGCGGAAGCTCACCTCCCAAGAAGCCGACAAGCTCATCCACGGATACAAGAAGGCACTCGGAAGACCCGACGACGGCATCTACCCCGAACCCGGAGAACCCGAATACGACGCACTCAGCACAGTGGGACGAGAGTTCGCCGAATCAGGCGGTGACCCCGACAGCGTTTGGGAATACGGATGGGTAGGAAAGGAGAACAGCGCATGAGCGCACCCGCACCCCTCAATATGAGGGCAATGGCGTCCGCATGGGATGACCCAATCGCATTCGCTCGAGAACTCGCCAACAACTATGCGCAGCTCGAAGCATCCGGCCACCGACTCCCCACACACGACTGGACAGAGAAGAGGGAAGACGCATGACCCGGATCATCGCCGAAGAATGGCCAGTCGAATACGCAGGCCCACGCGACATACTCGGCCCCGGATTCATCCCATGGGCAGGCCGACCCCGCCTCATCGAAAACGAACACGGGCAATGGCTATGGCTATGCACACCCAACTTCCTCAACGACGACGCACTAACCGACATTCAACGGCTACGCGCACAGGGATGGGCCGTTCACATTGGATCCTCCGCAAATTGGCTCCGCGTCCGTATCAGCGAGAAGGAAAAAGAATGATCGCATCCGCACTGCTTTGCGACCTGTGCCCCAACGTGTTCATAGCCGACAAACCCGGCACCAACTCATACCTCACTCGCTCCGCAATCGCAGCCGGGTGGACGTCGACCAAAGACAACCAAGGGCACTGGGCAAACACGTGCAACGAATGTGCCCCGGAGGGAGAACACGCATGAACTGGATGGAATCCAACCAAGCGAAAGCACTGCAATACGCCCACGACAAGGCGCGGGCTGAGAAGGAGTCCCGCAAGCTCGCCACCGAAGAGAAGGCACTCCGAGCCTACAAGCGCGCAGCAATTGGCCTCAGCCCCGATCGCAAGCTCATGCGTGAGATCGAAGAGCACGCAGCCGCGAACGGCTGGGAATCAATCGCCGCATGGAAGCGTGGCGTCGAAGAACGGCGGGCATACGCGGCGCGTATCGCTCAGCAGAAGGACGAGGCCGAACGTCAGGCCGTCTCCGAACAGATCGCGAGCATCACCACCCGGCAAGAAGCCATCGACGCCTACAAAGCCGCTCGAGCCGCCGACAACAGACACCTCACCCGAGCAATCACCCAAGCAGCACGCACGAACGGATGGAACATCATGACCAAACCCCTCAACGACTACGCCCAGGAACTCCACATCGAACTCATGGACGTCATCGCCCAGCACGACACCACCTCCCGCGTCTGGCGCGACGAACTCAACAACAAGCGCGTCACCCCCGACTACGTCAACGAACAGATCGCCGGCAACGTGACCGCCAACCGCGACAAGATCAACGACCTCCTCACGGGCGTACAGCAGTACGTCACCGACGCGCAGACCGAGTACGACAACACCTTCCAGTCGTTCGTCACACCCACCGGCGACACCAACGAACAGCTCCTCGCCGAGATCCGCGCCGGCAAGACCTGGGACCGCACACAGCGCGAACTCTCCAGCGTCCCCGAAACCCAGATCACAGCCGAAGTCACCAACCGCATCCGCAACGCCGACGCATCAACACTCAAGGTGTACCTCGAAGAGATGCCTTCCTACCTCGCAAGCAAGGGATTGAGCAACGCCGCTGATGTCGTCCGCACAGCGGTCCAGCAGTCACGACCCGAACTCCAGGAAGCACAGGCACGAGTCACACAGGCAACCAAGCTGCACGATCTCGTCAGCCACAACGCACGACAGATCAGCGAACGGCTCAACACAGTCACACCCGCAGACGCAACGCCACGAGATCTCATCGGCTACGTCGACCCGACAAGCATCAAGTACTGATCATTGACGCAACCCAACTCAGGCCCGATCGAGAGCAACTCGACCGGGCCTGAACCGTCCCAGCGATGGGAGCCCCAGGTTGGCGGGGGTCCCCCCACCAACCCCGTCTGCCTACAGACCGCCGGGGAGGGCTTTTCCCTCTTTTGTAGAGCGGAGCGTCTGGTTTTCGGGCGGTGGGGCAGGGTGTACATACGAAAGGAGGTCCGGGATGGATCTACGAGAAGGACTAGGGCCGCGGG
>JBOGEI010000054.1:0-20436 GCA_050701935.1 Microbacterium sp. | reverse complement strand
GGCACCGGGCGGTCGAGACCCCGACCGCCCGGTGCCGGGCGTCAGGCCTCGCCCCAGAAGCGGTCCTCCGCTTCCTGGTCCTCGCTCATCAGCCAGACCTCGACGATGCGGTCGTCTGCGACGCGGAAGACGTCGACGCCATGCTGGTCGAGATCCTCCTGACCCGCGCGCTGCGCGCGGAAGCGCACGGTGGCCGACACCAGATCGCCGCTCTCGGTCGCCGATTCGGTCTCGAGCGCGAAGGTGCCTCCGCTCAGCTCCATAAAGCGGCCGAGGTGCGCGAGAATCGCGTCAGGGCCGACGTGGTCGCCCGACACCTGGTTTGCCCCTGGCTGATGCCACACGGCATCCGCGTGGAAGGTCGCAGCCAGCGCCTCCATGTCTCCCGCGGCCATGGCCGCACCGTACTGCCCTACGACATCGATCGCCGACATGATGCTCCTTCTGGTTGGGTCGGTATTGTGAGCATCCAGCGTCTCGCCGGGGACGCGGTTACTTCAACGTCACCGGGAGGGACGGCGCATGTCGAGCGAGTGGACGGTGTTCTCCGCCAGATGCCCGTCTCGCGCATCTCTCGCACGGATCGCGAACAAGTGGACCGCGATGATCGTCATCCTCCTCCATGAGCAGCCGCTGCGCTTCGGCGAGCTGCATCAGCGGATGGACGGGATCGCGAAGAAGGTGCTCGTCGACACTCTTCGTGCGCTCGAGCGCGACGGCATGCTGGATCGCAGCGTGGGCGACGACGGGCATTCCCGGTATCGGCTCACTCCACTCGGGCGGACTCTGCACGAGCCGCTCCAGGCGCTGCAGGTCTGGGCGGAGTCGCATGTCGAAGACGTCCGTGACGCGCAGGATCGCTACGACGAGGTCGCCGACGAGAAGATGCTCAACGGACGCTGACGCACTCGACCGCGCCCACCCGACCTCCACAGGTGGGAAACTGGAACGATGAGCGTTTCTCCCGGTGTCGACGTGATCGCCCCCTTGAACGAGGCCGAGGTGCGGCGCATCCGCGGGGACTTCCCGATCCTGGCGGCACAGGTGCACGGGCATCCGCTCGTGTACCTGGACTCGGGCGCGACATCCCAACGGCCGACCGCGGTGCTCGATGCCGAACGCGACTTCGCGACCTCCATGAACTCGGCCGTGCACCGTGGGGCGCACACGCTCGCCGCCGAGGCGACCGAGCTGTTCGAAGACGCCCGTGCAGCCGTCGCGCGCTTCGTGGGCGCCGACGACGACGAGATCGTCTGGACGTCGAACGCGACCGAGGCGATCAACCTCGTCGCCTACTCGCTGTCGAACGCGTCGCTCGGGCGCGGGGGAGCAGCCGCCGAGCGCTTCCGGCTCCGTGCGGGCGACGAGATCGTGACCACCGAGATGGAGCATCACGCGAACCTCATCCCGTGGCAGGAACTCGCCGCACGCACCGGAGCGACGCTGAAGGTGATCCCCCTCGACGACGACGGCGCGCTGCGGCTCGACGCTGCGGCCGAACTGATCACCGCGCGGACCAAGCTCGTCGCGTTCACGCACGTCTCCAATGTGCTGGGGGTCATCAACCCCACGGCCGACCTGGTCGCACTCGCCCGCGAGGTCGGTGCGCTGACGCTGCTCGACGCTTGCCAGTCAGCGCCGCATCTGCCCCTCGACGTGCGTGCGCTCGACATCGACTTCGCCGTGTTCTCCGGCCACAAGATGCTCGGCCCCACCGGGATCGGCGCGCTCTACGGACGCCGTGAGGTGCTCGCAGCCATGCCTCCGTTCCTGACCGGCGGCTCGATGATCACCACGGTCACCACGACCGAAGCCGAGTACCTCCCGCCGCCGCAGCGCTTCGAGGCCGGCACGCAGCGCGTCTCGCAGGCGATCGCGCTCGCTGCGGCCGTCGGCTACCTGACCGAGGTGGGGATGCCGCGCATCGCCGCGCACGAGGCTGCCTTCGGCCGCCGACTCGTCGACGGGCTGAGCGCGATCGACGGCGTGCGGGTGCTCGGCGCCGGAATCGACCTGCCGCGCGTCGGCCTCGCTTCCTTCGATGTCGAGGGGATCCACTCGCACGACGTCGGCCAGTTCCTCGACGACCTCGGCATCGCCGTGCGGGTCGGCCATCATTGCGCCCAGCCGCTGCACCGCCGCCTTGGCGTGACCTCGTCGACCAGGGCGAGCACCTACCTGTACACGACCGACGCCGAGGTGGATGCCGTGATCGATGGCGTCGCCGGGGCGATCGACTTCTTCCGGAGGGGCGCATGAGCGACCTGCAGAACCTTTATCAGGAGCTGATCCTCGATCACTCCCGCACCCCGCACGGCTACGGGCTGCGCGACGAGATCGCTGCGCAGTCGCACCAGCTGAACCCCACCTGCGGCGACGAGATCACGCTGCAGGTGCACCGTGATGCAGACGGCAGCGTCGAGGCCATCGCGTGGGAAGGGCACGGGTGCGCGATCTCGCAGGCATCCGCGTCGCTGCTCGCAGAACTCGCCGAGGGGCTCACCGTCGAAGACCTCGAGGTCCGCATCGCGGCGTTCCGCGAGGCGATGCGCTCGCGCGGCAAGATCGAGCCGGATGAAGAGCTGCTCGGCGATGCCGCAGCCCTCGGCGGGGTGTCGAAGTACGTCGCCCGCGTCAAGTGCGCCATGCTCGCCTGGGTCGCTGCGGAAGACGCGCTCACCCGCAGCTGAGGTGCAGGATGGATGCATGCCCCTGCACCTGAAAGCTCTGCCTGCCGAACGCTTCGACGAGTGGCGAGCGACTGCTCGGGGGCACCTCATCGACGGCAACAGGGCGTCGCGAAGACGCGTCGGCGCCGATGCTGTCGACTTCGTCGACGAGCTCTTCGAGAGCCTGCTGACCGATGGACTCGCCCCCGCATCGATGCGGGTCCTCCGCCTCGACGACGACGTGCAGGGACAGCTCGGAACGCTCTGGCTCGTCATCCGCGATCACAAGCTGTTCGTCATCGACCTCGATGTCGACGCACCGTTGACCGAGGCCCAGAACGACGACCTGCTCGCAGGGATCGTGGCGATCGGACGTGAGGCCGGCGCAACCAGGATGGGCGCCTCCGTCTTCCCCCACGACGCGGCCGGCCGGGCGTTCTTCGACGGACGCGGATTCGAGCTCGCGTCGATTCAGATGGTGCTCGAGCCGCTGCCAGCGCGCGAGGTCGCCCCGCACATCGACGTCTCGCCGATGACGGCACAGCGTTTCATCCGTTTCGCCGCGCAGTCGGAGGAAGGGTTCGCGCACGACCTCGTCGAGTCAGGGCGGTACACGCCCGAGGACGCTGCCGCGGAGTCGCATCGCCAGATGGTCGCGGAGCTTCCGGACGGGCTCGACACCGAGGGCCAGGAGCTGTTCACGGCATCCGTCGACGGGGTGGAGGTGGGAATCCTCTGGTTCGGCATGCGCGAGCGAGATGGGCGTCCGCATGCGTTCATCCTCGACATCGAGGTCGCCGCCGACCAGCGTCGGAAGGGGTACGGGCGGGAGCTGATGCACGCCGCAGAGCGCGAGGCCCGCCGACTCGGTGCCGACTCGATCGGGCTGCACGTCTTCGGCTTCAACACGGGTGCCGTCGAGCTCTATGAGCGGCTCGGCTACCGACGCACCGAGGAGAGTCTGCTGCGCGACCTCTGAGCGTCGGTCATCGGACGACTCGGCGGGAATAGTCGAGCGTCCCCGACGTTGGGCCGAGCATGACAACTCTCGGAATCATCGGTGCAGGACACATCGGCAGCCAGGTCGCACGTGTGGCGGTCGCGAACGGCTATGACGTGGTGATCGCCAACTCGCGTGGACCGGAGACCCTCGCCGACCTGGTCGCAGAGCTCGGGCCGCGGGCGAAGGCCGCCACCGCAGATGAGGCGGCAGCGGCAGCCGACGTCGCCGTCGTCACGGTGCCGTTGCGTGCGATCGACAGCCTCCCGGCCGAGCAGCTCGCCGGCAAGATCGTCCTCGACACGAACAACTACTACTTCGAGCGCGATGGGCACATCGATGCGCTCGACAAGGGCGAGACCACGACGTCGGAGCTGGTGCAGCGCGCACTTCCGGCCTCGAAGATCGCGAAGGCGTTCAATCACATCTTCGCCTCGGAGATCACGACCGACGGCAAGCCTGCGGGAGTCGCCGATCGTCGTGCTCTGGCCACCGCGGGGGATGACGCCGAGGCCGTCGCCTTCGCGACGAAGTTCTATGACGAGGCCGGCTTCGACACGGTCAATGTGGGAGCGCTCAGCGAGTCGTGGCGAGTGGAGCGTGATCGTCCCGCGTACGTGGTGCGACAGAACGCCGAAGAGCTGACCGCGAACCTCGCGATCGCGAACCGCCTGCCCTGACCGGAGGCCGGGCGAGGGCGACGCGGGTGACTGCGCGCTCTCGCCCCGCCCGATGGCGGCCCAGGCCTGGCGTGTTGGGATACCAAAAGTTGATGAACGCCGTCGACAATGCGAGAATGCCCAGATGGCGGGGGCTATAGCGGCAAGCGGCGAACTCGAGTCGGTGAGGGTCACGCGGATTCTTCGCGACGACATCATCCTGGGAAGGCGCGTGCCAGGGTCGCGGCTGGTGGAGCGCGATATCGCGGCAGAACTCGGAGTGTCCCGGCTGCCGGTGCGCGAAGCCATCCGCACGCTCGTCGCTGAGGGCGTCGTCGTCGCCCGCCCTCGTACCTGGGCTGTGGTCAGGGAGTTCACGCACCGTGACATCCAGGATTTCGCCGAGGTGCGCGAAGCCATCGAGACGCTGATCTTCGTCTTCGCGGCCGAACGACACGACGACGTCGGTATCGCCCGCATCCGCGACGCCTACGAGCGCGAGCTCGCAGCCGCCCGTGCCGACGATTCGGAGGCCGCGAGAGTCGCAGCGGCAGAGTTCCACGAGATCGCCGTCGAGCTCGCCGCGAACGAGATGCTCGGCGAGCTCATCGCCGTCTTCCTCACCCGCCTGCGATGGCTGTTCGGCCAGCACGATGATCTGCTCGCGATGGCTGACGAGCATCGCATCATCCTCGAGGCGCTGACCGCGCGCGACACCGATGCCCTGCGCCGGATCGTCCCCGCGCACCTCGCCAGCGGACAGTCTGCAGCGGAACGGCGTCTCGCCGACGACACCGATCTGATGGTCTGAACGCGCCGACTCGCTCCCTCACGCATCTCGGGGGACAATCGCGGCGGCTCCGGTTGTATATTGGGGCGATCGGAGTCGGTCCGGAACTGTTCGCGCTGTCCTGGGGAGCGAGATGCGAAATCTTGCTGTCGCCGTCGGATGCCTCTTGCTTCTCGGTGGGATCACGCTCGTCGCGATCGCCGATCAGGAGCGTCTGACAGCGGTCGCCGCGGTCAAAGCGGAGATCGTGAGGGTCGAGCGCGCTCTCGACGAATCGCGCGGCGAGAACCTCGAACTCGCCGAGAAGCTCACAGCTCTTCGGTCGCAGCTTGCCGAGCAGGACGCGGAGATCGCTGACACGACAGGGTTCCTGCAGTGATCCGGCGGGTGCTGGCAGTCATGGTGGCGGCAACGGTCCTGCTGGGTGCAGGGATGTTCGCCCGAGCGGATGGACTCGAGCAGGAGCGCGCGGCGGCAGTGGCTGAGCTCGTCGCCGTGAACGAGCAGTACCACGACGCAGGTCAGCGCACCGACTACCTCGACGGTGCCGTCGAGCGTGCGGAGCAGGACACCGCCGACCGTGCGGCCGTACTCGCGCTGCGCCCTGCGTTCCTCACCGAGGTCCAGGCGTTGACCGCTGCGCTGAAGGGCGCAGAGGGAAGGGTCGACACCGCAGCTCACCGTGCCGCCGCACTCTCGGCGCAGCAGACCGTCCTGGCCGAGAAGGAGAATCCGGACACTGTGGCCTCGGCCACCGCGACCATCCATGCGCTCACCGAGAAGGTCGGCACCGAGGTCGCATCCTGGCAGGCCGCGCAGAGCTCGGGCCCCGGCGGCCCGATCTGGGCATCCAGCGGACCGGACGGGTATGCGCGCGTGCGGGCGGCCCTCGATCTCGTGGGCGGCGGAGGGATCGGGTTGTACGAGTCGTCGTCGTGCGCGGGTGGGAACGCACCGGCATGCGCGAACAGCAACGGCTACATCAAGTACCGTGCCGACATCGCGAACTGGAGCTCGGGCAGGCTGAACTGGGCCATGGCGCACGAGCTCGCGCACATCTACCAGTTCAGGGTGTGGGGCGCTCTCAACTCCTCCGGCGCCTACGGGTCGATGTTCGGCGGCGACCCGGAGTTCCTCGCGAACTGCATGGCTCTCGTCCGGGGGTATCCCGGTTCGGTCGGCTGCAACGGAGACCAGCAGGCCTGGGCGTCCGGAATCTGGGTGGGCGCAGTCCGCTGAAATGTGCCGTCCTTCGCTCCCCTGTTCAGCCCGCGGGCGTCGTGGTGTCGATCGCCGCGCGGAGGGGGCGCCGCATCACGCGCCAGTAAGAGGACGGCGCGATCCGTGTGAGCACGTCGATCAGGCGGGCTTCCCTGCCGACCATGGTGCGCGCCGCGCGCCGCTCGGTGGCGCGGACGATGCGCGCCGCGGCGTCTGTCGGCTCCGTGTGATACATCGCAGCCTGGGCCGCGGCGGCGCGAGAGGCGACGGCGGGGTCGATCGCCGCCGCATACCGGCCGTGCAGGATGATCCCGGTGCGAACCCCTGCCGGGTAGACGGCGCCGACGCTGACCGAGGTGCCTTCGAGCTCGTGCCGCAGTGCCTCGGAGAACGCTCGAACGGCGAACTTGCTCACCGCGTACGGGATCCGACCCGCGGGAGCCGCGAGCGCGTAGACGCTGGCCAGGTGCGTGATGTGGGCGGCCGGTGCGGTACGGAGTGCAGGGAGCAGGGCCTTGGTGACGGAGACCGTGCCCCAGAGGTTCACATCGGTGAGCCAGCGCATCTCCTCCATGGTGAGCTGGTCGAGGTTGCCGAGCATCGATGATCCGGCGCAGGTGATGAGGGCGTTGATCCGCGGATGCGCCTCGGTGATCTCGGCGGCGGTGGCGAAGACGGCCTCATCGTCGCGGAGATCGACCATGTGCGTCGAGACCCGTGTGCCGCTCAGCTCGGCAGCCACGGTGGTGAGAGCCGCGGCGTCGTGGTCGATGAGGGCGAGGTGCGTCCCGCGCGCGGCCAGCAGGCGCGCGATGTCGGCGCCCATGCCGTTCGCGGCGCCGGTGATCACGGTGGTGCTGCCGGTGAGTTCGAGGTGCTTCATTGCTCTCCTGCGGGGCGCGATCCGGGTGCGAACCCGCGGATGTCGGATGGGTGGGGCAAGCTGATTCCGAACCATTCTGGCCGACACCGGGCCCCAGTGATACCGGTACGCTCGTGGAAAGGAGGTACCGGTGGGACGGACAGCGGATGCCATCGCCGAAGGCGTCGCGATCGCGACCGCTGCCGCGCGCCTCGCCGTGAAGAATCACATCCTCATCGGCACCATCGCCGAAGACGGGGTCTTCGACATGGAGAAGTACATCGACGATGCGCGTGAGGCGCTTCGAGCGATGGCCGAGGAGTCGGAAGAGGCCGCCGCCACCGTCACCGCGCTGCGCAAGCGGGCCAGAGGTCGGCATTCCGACCCGGTCGGCACACACGACTATCGTGACCGCGATGTGCGAAACCTCCGCCGCCGCGCCAAGCAGTCCACCGGCGTCGCCGTGCGCCTGCGGGAGATCATGCAAGACCGTGAGCAGCTCGCCCAGATCGTCGAGGAGGCGAGAGATGCGGCGTGGGCCGACGTGCGCCACAACCTCGATCGTCGATTGCGGGTCGAGGGCATGCGTCCTGACCAGGATCCCGACTACAACCGCATGCGCGAAGCACGCATGCAGGCGCTGCGGCTCGTCGATCTGCAGGCGCTCTCGTCGGAGCAGAGAGCGAAGGCCAAGCGCCGCAAGAAGCAGCAGAAAGCGGCTGCGGAGGGCGATTGAGGCCTCGTTTCGCTTTCGCGTCGGGACTGTTGTAGGCTGTTCTACGGCCCGCTGAGCGGGCTGGGCGCCCGTAGCTCAATGGATAGAGCATCTGACTACGGATCAGAAGGTTAGGGGTTCGAGTCCCTTCGGGCGCACACTGTGTTGAGACAGTACAGGACCCCCGTCGCGTAAGCGACGGGGGTTTCTGCTTTCCACAGCGACCGATGTCGGATCGAATCGGTGCCGGGAATCGGCCGCTGCGGTCAGTCGACTTCGCCGAGGGCGGCGAGCGCACCGCGATCGAGGGCTTGGCCGTTCGAGACGGCGTCGATCAGGATCAGCGTCGCCCGCGCGACCAGGCCAGGGCCCTCGGGGCCGCGTGCTCCCGTGACCCCCGGCACCGGTGCGAGCAGGAGCCCTGCATCCACGAGTCCGAGGTGGGCGACGGCGTCGAGTGTCAGTCGCACTCCGGAACCATCGGCGAGAAGATTCTCGACTGCGGCGTCGTAGACGGGATTCGGGTCGGTGTCTCCGGCGATCAGGAAGACGGCCGGCCGGTCGAGCGCCGTGTCGATCGGGGACCGCGGCATGCCGTCGATATCGACCACCCCACGGATCCGATCATCGAGGCGGGCGGCCTCGATGGCCGCCGCGCCGCCCAGAGAATGGCCGGCCGCGATGATGCGCGTCTCATCGGCAGCTCCGAGGGCGGCGAGTGGTGTGCGGCCGTCGGAGAGCAGGTCGACGACGGCGATGATGTCGTCCGCGCGGATGGACGCTGCCCTATCTGCGGCCTGCTGGTCGCGCGCGTCGTCGCCGGTGGCGACCAGTTCGTTGAACGCGGTCGTGCCGTCGGCGAGCTCGGCAGCGGCGGAGTCGTAGGGGTGATCGAGCGCGATCACGATCGCACCGTGGCTTGCCACCTCCTCCGCCCACGAGGTCGCGAACCAGCGTGTGCTCTGGCTGCCCGGTGAAGCGATCACCACGGGGAACTCGCCGGGCTTCGCCTCCGCATGCCAGCCGGCATTCGCACGTGCGTGCGCGAGCCCTTCGAACAGCAGCGGCGGCATCCCGTATTGGGCGGCGAGAGCCTGCGTGAGAGCGTCGGCCCGATCGCGCTGCGGCAGATAGGCGGTGGGTTCTTCCGCGGTCGTCGACGGATACCAGATCGTCGCCGGGATCGAGCGCCGATCGCCGTCGCCGTCATTGCCGTGTGCGTCTCGCGAAGCATCCGTCCACACCGTCGTGGTGACGCCGACCGCATGCGCGCCGGTCGGTACCGGCACATGGACCGGTGGCAGCGCCCACGCCGCGCCGCCGGCGCCGACGACCCCGACGGCGAGCATGATTCCGCTCGCCGTCGCGAGCCCCCGCAGCCGCCCTGATCGCGCCCAGAACACGATGCCAGCGACGAGCACCGCGAGAGCCGCGAGCAGGATCAACTGCCAGCGGGCTCCCTCGACCACGAAGGCGGAGGCGAGCGTCAGCGAGGCGAAGGCTGCGACGATCCAGGTCGCGGTCGGCGGGTGTCGCCGGGTCGCAAGGCCCGTGAGGAGAGTCGCCAGGACTCCGGCGGTCGCGGCGATGTCCAGCCAGGGCATGGCACTCCTCCGTCGAGTGGGTGGAGGCACAACGCTATGGCGGGAGGGTGCGGCTGGTCGTCATCCCAGGGAGCGAGCAGCCTCATCCCTCCGGATGATCCGCGGCGCCGTCAGGGGAGCAGGCTCGTGATCGCGGGGTCGCGCTCGGCGACATCCGCCGCCGTCGAGACGATGACGCTTCGCATGGCCGCGACTGCGACAGCCGGGGTGACGTCGGAGCGGTGCGCGAGGCTGATCGTGCGCGACATCGCCGGGTGGGCGAGGCGTGCCGACCTCAGCAGCGGGCGGTCGAAGAGCACCATGGCGGGAACGACCGCGACGCCGACGCCGCGCTCGACGAAGCGGAGCACCGCGTCCATCTCGGCGCCCTCGAGTGCGAGCTTCGGGGTGAGGTCGGCGCTCCGGAACGCCGCATCCATCGTGGCGCGCAGTTCGTAGCTCTCGTCGAAGGCGATCAGCGGCAGGGTCGCGAGGTGCGCCAGGCTGATCGACGGCCCGTGGGTGACGGGTGGGGCGGCCGCCGACGATACGACGACGAGCTCCTCCGAGAGCAGAGGCATGTGCGTCAGGCTCACGCCGGCGGGTGTGGGGCCATCTGATTGCGTGACGAGCGCGATGTCGACCGCACCTACTGCGAGCTCTTCGACCAGTCGGCGCGAACCGCTCTCCGTGAGGTGCAGATCGACGTTCGGATGCGCGGCGTGGAACGAGCTGATCGCCTCGGCGACGAGGCTGATGCAGAGGGTCGGAGGTGCACCGAGCCGCACGCGTCCGCGGCGGAGCCCTGCCAGCTCGCCCATCTCGTCCCGGATCGCATCGGCCTCGGCGAGCATCCGCTGAGCGCGGGGGAGGAGTGCTTCGCCTGCGGCGGTGAGCGAGATGTGGCCGCGTGCGCGATGGAACAGTTCGGCGCCGAGTTCGCGCTCGAGAGTCGATATCTGACGGCTCAGCGAGGGCTGTGCGAGGTGCAGGTGCTCGGACGCGCGGGTGAAGTGCCCGAGACGGGCGACCTCGACGAACCCGCGGAGCTGCTCGAGGTTCATGACCATAGCCTACCCACATCGTTTCAAGTCGGACTATGCATTGGAGTTATTAGGATCGCCTAACTACCGTTGACCGCATGGCTACGCGCGAACGTCAGATATCCACCACCGTCCTCGTCATCGGCACCGGCGGCTCGGGCCTGCGGGCAGCGATCGAGATCGCCGAACACGGCGTCGACGTGCTCGCCGTAGGCAAACGTCCGCGTCAGGATGCGCACACCTCTCTTGCGGCCGGTGGCATCAACGCGGCGCTCGGGACGATGGACTCCGACGACAGCTGGCAGCAGCACGCGGCGGACACGATCAAGGAGAGCTACCTGCTCGCCAACCCCCACACCGTCGAGATCGTCACGCAGGGCGCCGAACGCGGCATCCGCGACCTCGAGCGCTGGGGCATGGACTTCGCCCGTGAAGACGACGGCCGCATCTCGCAGCGCTTCTTCGGTGCCCACACCTTCCGCCGCACGGCGTTCGCCGGTGACTACACGGGCCTCGAGATCCAGCGCACCCTCGTGCGCAAGGCCGAGCAGCTCGAAGTTCCGATCCTCGACCACGTCTACATCACGCGTCTGCTCGTGCGCGACAACGTGGTCTTCGGCGCCTACGGCTTCGACCAGGCCGACGGCACCCGCTACCTCATCCATGCGGACGCCGTGATCCTCGCCGCGGGCGGACACAACCGCATCTGGCGGCGCACCTCGTCGCGTCGCGACGAGAACACGGGCGACTCCTTCCGTCTCGCGGTCGACGCGGGTGCCCGCCTGCGCGACCCCGAGCTCGTGCAGTTCCACCCGTCCGGCATCATCGAGCCCGAGAGCGCCGCCGGCACCCTCATCTCCGAAGCGGCGCGTGGAGAGGGCGGCATCCTCCGCAACGCCCTCGGCGAGCGGTTCATGGCGAAGTACGACCCGGAGCGCATGGAGCTGTCGACCCGCGACCGCGTCGCGCTCGCCGCGTACACCGAGATCCAGGAAGGACGCGGCACCGAGAACGGCGGCGTCTGGCTCGATGTGTCGCACCTGCCGCGCGAGACGATCATGACCCGTCTGCCTCGCGTCTATCAGACGATGATGGAGCTGCAGATGCTCGACATCACGACAGATCCGATCGAGATCGCGCCCACCGCGCACTACTCGATGGGCGGCGTATGGGTGCGTCCGGAAGACCACCAGACCGACGTCGACGGCCTCTACGCGATCGGCGAGGCATCGAGCGGTCTGCATGGTGCGAACCGACTCGGCGGCAACTCGCTCATCGAGCTGCTCGTCTACGGACGCATCGTCGGGCAGGCGGCGATGGAGCACGCGGCCGGGCTCGATGCGCAGCGGCGATCGGCGACGGCGGTGGCCGAAGCGCGTGCCGAGATCGACGACCTGCTGGCGGCCGAGGGCCGTGAGAACGTCCGCGCCCTGCAGCGCGCGATCCGCAACCTCATGACCGAGTACGCCGGTGTGGTGCGCTCGGAGGAGGGACTGCTCGCCGGCCTCGCCGACCTCGACATGATCGAGGGGCGCATGGAGGACATCGGCATCCACCCCGACATCGCCGGGTTCCAAGACCTCGCGCACGCGTTCGACCTCAAGGCATCGGCACTGGCCGCCCGTGCCACGCTCGAGGCAGCGCTCGAGCGCCGGGAGACCCGCGGATGCCACAACCGCAGTGACTTCCCCGACACCGACCCGACGCTCCAGGTGAACCTGGTCTGGTCGCCGACCGACGGTGTGACCCGCGAGCCGATCCCTGCGATCTCGCCCGAGATCGCCGAGCTCATGCGCGAGGTCGACACCGCGGGCAAGCTCGTCGAGTAGTCGCGCCTTCCCGCCGAGATCCCGCCTTTTCGCCGAGACCCCGCCCTGTGTGCATCCGCAGGGCGGGGCCTCGGCGGTAGAGCGGGGGCGGGGAGTGGGGCTAGATCGAGGAAGAACAACTAGGACTCACCGCGGATGCGCAGGAGCGTCTGCAAAGCGGCGGACCGCGAGACACCCAGCCGCGACCCGAACTCCCAGTCCTCGACGGCGTCCGGGCCATGGAGCACCTCATTTAGCGCGTTGACGATCACGGTTCGGTCGTCAGCGCTCAGGACATACTCGTCGGTCGCCAGCCACGCCTCCTCATGACCGATCCAATGGTCAGGCGGCAGCCGATACCGGCCGGCCCCCAGACACTCCGAGCACGCCCACGCGTCCTCGGTCGCCAGTCCCAGCCAGCGCGACCTCGCGCGGGCCGGCTCAGTCAACGCGCCGAAGCACCAGTCGCAATAGTCCTGGACGTTTTCGCTCATCACGGCCTAAACCTATCGCCGCCTCGACTGAGGGGACACGCCTTAGCCGACGTGGGGGTCTTCGGAGTCGATGACGCCGATACCGACCGCCTCATGGTCGGGCTCGGGATCGGCGCGCTTCGGCGCCTGGGGCTCTTCGCCGGGATCCTTCTCAGTGCTCGGCTCCTCGAGGTCCTCGGTGCTCGGCACCTCGGCCGGATCGGCGTCTTCGACGGAGTCGGCTTCTTCCGGGGAGTCGGCCTGCTCCGGGGAGTCGGCGGCGTCGGGTATGGGGGTGCTGTCGGTCATGATCGTCCCTTTCGGCGATGTCCTGCGATCAGGATGCCCGGATCCGGTCGCCTCATGAAGGGGCTTGACGACCGCTCGGACAGGCATCACCGCAGCGGGTGCCGGGTTAACCACGGTGAACCGAGGCGGCGAATCCGGCGTAGCCTTGAGGGGTGACAGCGTACGTCTCGGCCTTCGACCTCTTCTCCATCGGAGTGGGGCCTTCGAGCTCCCATACGGTCGGACCGATGCGGGCGGCCCTCGATTTCGCGCGACGCCTCACAGCCACCGGCATCCTGCCGCAGGTGGCTCGTGTCGGCAGTACGCTCTACGGCTCTCTCGGAGCGACGGGCATCGGACACGGCACGCCCGATGCGGTCGTGGCCGGCCTTCGCGGACTCACGCCGGAAACATGCGATCCCGCCGAAGTCCGCGCCGCCTGGACCGATCTCCCGGAGAACGCCGCGATCAGGATCGACGGCACGCACGAGGTTCCGTTCGTGAAGGACGACATCGTCTTCGCCCCTCGCACGCGGCTTCCCGGCCACCCGAACGCCATGACGATCACCGCGTGGGATGCCGCGGGGCAGACGATCGCCGAGGAGACCTACTACTCGGTGGGCGGCGGGTTCATCCGTCGCGACGGCGAGGAAGCGAAGATCACGACCGCAGGTTTCCCGTACTCGTATGCGGATGCCGCTTCGCTGCTCGCCCTCTGCGATGAGAACGGGCTCTCGATCGCCGAGGTGGCGCGACTCAACGAGTCCTCACTGCGCAGCGAGGAAGAGGTCGCTGCCGGCCTCGACGCGATCTGGGACGCGATGTCGGGATGCGTCGATGCCGGTCTCCACGCCGAGGGAACGCTGCCCGGCTTCCTGAAGGTCAAGCGACGGGCCGGGGTGATCCGCGGCCAGCTCGAAGAGGTCGAGGCCGACGGTCATCGCGAGCTGCCAGGTGAGTGGCTGGGCGCCTTCGCTCTGGCGGTCAACGAGGAGAACGCTGCCGGCGGGCGAGTGGTGACGGCGCCGACGAACGGCGCTGCAGGAATCCTCCCCGCCGTCGCCATGTACTGGTGGCGTTTCCTCGCCGACTCGGGACTCGGAGCGGGCAACGCGGTCACGCCCTACGGCGAGCTGGTCGGAAGTGCACTCCTCGGGTTCGAGTCGGACGTCAGGGCCGTGACCGAGGGGAACGACCTCGACGAGCAGCAGACCGCCGAGGCGAACCGTCGCCGTGGCATCCGCCGCTTCCTGTTGACGGCCACCGCTCTCGGCTCGCTGTTCAAGGCCAACGCGTCGATCTCCGGAGCCGAGGGCGGATGTCAGGCCGAGGTCGGATCCGCGTGCGCGATGGCTGCCGGGGGCCTCACCGCGGTGATGGGCGGCACGAACCGCCAGATCGAGAACGCCGCCGAGATCGCGATGGAGCACCACCTCGGGCTCACCTGCGACCCGATCGGCGGTCTCGTGCAGATCCCGTGCATCGAGCGCAACGCCATCGCCGCGTCGACGGCCGTGACGGCGGCCCGCCTCGCCCTGCGAGGCGACGGCAGCCACTACGTATCGCTGGATGCCGTCGTCGAGACGATGCGGCAGACGGGCGCCGACATGTCGACGAAGTACAAGGAGACGAGCGAAGGCGGACTCGCGGTCAACGTCATCGAGTGCTGACGGGCTCTGCTCACGTCGGTGTCTGCGGGTGCCGATAGCCTCCACGAGACACCACGCGGAGGGATCACGATGGATGCGTTCTGGGAGCCGAGCTCTCGTCGTCGACGACAGCAGCCGGTGGTCGCGGTCCGACCGAACGATGCCGCCCCTGAGCCGGCTGGGGAGTGGCCGACGAGCATCCCCGCGGTCGCCCAGGTGCTGCGGGAGGGGATCGACCTCGACCCCGGAGTCACATTCCTCGTGGGCGAGAACGGCAGTGGCAAGTCCACGCTCGTCGAGGGCATCGCGCTCGCGTATGGGCTTTCGCCCGAGGGAGGTTCGCGCCAGGCTCGGCACAGCACGCGCGCGACCGAGTCGCCGTTGTCGGACTGGATCCGGCTGCAGCGGGGTGTGGGGGCGAGCCGCTGGGGCTACTTCCTGCGTGCCGAGACGATGCACTCGTTTTACACGTACCTCGAGGAGAACCCGTCGACCAGCGCGCCCGATGTGCCGTTCCACGAGATGAGTCACGGCGAGTCGTTCCTCGCGCTGCTGGAGAGCCGGTTCGACGAGCCCGGGTTCTACTGCCTCGATGAGCCGGAGGCAGCACTGTCATTCAACTCCACGCTCGCGCTCATCGCCGTGCTGCGTCGTATCGCCGACGAGGGCGGTCAGGTGCTGTGCGCGACGCACTCACCGGTGCTGGCGGCGCTGCCGGGCGCGAAGATCCTCGAGGTCGGGGAGTGGGGCGTCCGCCCCGCCGAGTGGGACGACCTCGAGATCGTGAACCACTGGCGGTCGTTCCTCACCCGCCCTGACCGGTACCTCCGCCACCTGCTCGATTGACGGGTGCGGCCAGGGGCATGGCGGCAGGCGTGAAGTCGTAGGCTGGCGGGCATGACCGAGCAGCAGTCGCCGCGTCGACGGGGCCGCCCGCGGGGCGGGACCGACTCCCGCGAGCGCATCATCGCCGCCGCGGTCGACGAGTTCGGAGAGAAGGGGTACGACGGTTCGACGATCCGGTCGATCGCCGCGCGGGCCGACGTCGACTCCGCTCTCGTGCACCACTACTTCGGCACCAAGGCCGACCTCTTCGCTGAAGCCGTCGGCATACCGCTGCGTCCCGACGTCGATGTGCCCGGGATCATCGCCGGTCCCCGTGACGAAGTCGGAGCACGGCTCATCCGCTACGTGCTCGAGTCGTTCGAACAGCCGGACGTCCGCCGTCGTGGGATCGTGTTGATCCGCACGGCGATCGGGAGCCGGCTCACCACGCCGTTACTCGCGGGATTCCTCTCGCGAGAGCTGATCGGTCGGGTCGCGCGGGCACTCGGCGTGCCTGATGCCGAACTGCGCGCCACGCTCGTGGCGTCGCAGATCGCAGGTCTTCTCCTCGCTCGATACGTGCTGCGCCTCGCGCCTATCGCCGCGGCACCCGTCGATGAGTTGGTCGCGCGCGTGGGCCCGACGATCCAGCGATACTTGTTCGACTGATCACACCCGCCTCGGTTTCGGGCGCGAAGTTCGTTGACGAGGACGAGAGTGAAGCGCATAATTCATCACATGATGAATAATCTGGCTGTCGAGATCTCGCAGCTGCGCGTGCGTCGAGGACGTACGCACGTCTTCGACGGGATCGACCTCACGATTCCACGGGGTCAGATCACCGGACTCCTCGGACCTTCCGGGTGCGGCAAGACGACCCTCATGCGCTCGATCGTCGGGGTGCAGCGGATCGCATCCGGAGATGTCACGGTTCTCGGCGAACCAGGAGGATCGAGGTCGCTCCGGCACCGCGTCGCCTACGGTACCCAGGGCACAGCCGTCTACACCGACCTGACGGTGCGGCAGAATCTCGCCTACTTCGCCTCGGTGCTCAAGGCTCCGAAAGGAGATGTTGACCGCGTCATCGATGAGGTCGGGCTGCGCTCGCAGGCGGGTCAGCTCGTCGACTCGCTCAGTGGCGGTCAGGCCAGTCGTGTCTCGCTCGCGACGGCGCTGATCGGTTCCCCGGAACTGGTCGTGCTGGATGAGCCCACCGTGGGACTCGACCCGGTGCTGCGAGCGGAGTTGTGGGAGCTGTTCCGCAGTCTCGCCGATCGGGGAGTGACCCTCATCGTGTCGAGTCACGTCATGGACGAGGCGCTGCGCTGCGATCGGCTGCTGCTCATGAGAGACGGCCGGGTCATCGCAGACACCACTCCTACCTCACTGCTGCACGACACGGGTACGACCGATCCGGAGTCCGCATTCCTGGCGTTGATCGAGCACGACCGCAGCATCACCGGCGACACTCGACGTTCGCGCCGAGAAGCAGGCTCATCGCACGAGGAGGCGGACGGATGAACGGGCGCCGGATGTTCGCGACCGCAGGGCGCGTGCTCACGCAGCTGCGGCACGATCCGCGGTCGATCGTCCTGTTGCTCGTCGCTCCGAGCCTGCTCGTCGGGCTCTTCGCCTGGCTGTTCGCCGACCAGGATGGTGTCTTCGACCAGTTCGGTGGCGCGATCCTCGCGTTGTTCCCGTTCATCGTGATGTTCCTCATCACGTCGATAACGACGTTGCGCGAACGCAAGTCGGGGACACTCGAGCGGCTGATGACGACACCGCTCGACAAGGCCGACTTCATCCTCGGCTACGCGTTCGCCTTCGGGCTGATGGCTCTTCTCCAGGCCGTGATCACGGTGTGGTTCGCCGTTGCAGTGTGCGGGCTCGACGTCGACGGGCCGCTGTGGCAGCTGGGTCTCGTCGCGATCGTCGACGCGCTTCTGGGCACGGCGCTCGGGCTGCTCGCGAGTGCCTTCGCCCAGACCGAGTTCCAGGCGGTGCAGTTCATGCCGCTGCTCGTGTTCCCCCAGATCATCCTCGGTGGACTGTTCATGCCGCGCGATCAGATGCCCGACGCGCTGCACGCCATCTCCGACTGGCTGCCGCTGAGCTACGCGATCGACACGATCAATGCGGTGGCTGCGGGCGACGAGGGCTGGGATGTGTTCGGCCCACTGCTGATCGTGCTGGCTTTCGCCGTCGGAGCCCTGGTGCTCGCTTCGCTCACGCTGCGCCGTCGCACGCGCTGAGTCCGCGACCCGGATCGCTGCTCAGCGGGCGGCACGGTTCTTGGTGTGCTTCGTCGGCGCGGCGGCCCACGGGTCCTCCGGCCAAGGATGCCTGGGGTAGCGCCCGCGCATCTCCGCGCGCACCTGACCATAGGGACCGGACCAGAACGAGGCGAGGTCGTCGGTGACCGCGAGCGGACGCCCTGCGGGGGACAGCAGATGGAACAGGACCGGCACCCGCCCGTCGACCAGCCGAGGGGTTTCCGCCCAGCCGAAGCACTCCTGCAGCTTCACCGCGACGACAGGTCGTGCGGTCGGGTCGTCGGGCCGAGGGTAGGTGATGCGGATGCGGGATCCGCTGGGTACCTCGAGGCGTTCCGGTACGAGCTCGTCGAGACGCGCCGCTTCGGGCCACGGCAGCAGGCGGCGGAGGGCTGAAGTCAGATCGATCCGCCCCGCCGGGGTGCCCGAGGCCAGCGCGTCGATCTCAGACGCCAGCCACGAATCGAGGTTCTCGACCAATCCGGCTTCCGATACATCTGGCCAGGGCTCACCGAGCTCCCGTCGAAGCATCGCCAGTCGACGGCGCAGCGCGTCTGTCGTGTCCGACCAACTGAACACGCTGAGCCCGTCGCGCCGGAGCGCTCGGCGTACCGCGTCGTGCCCCTCCTCGGCCGATGCCCGTACGGGTGCCGAAGTACGCAGGATCGCGCCGATCCGGCGCTCGCGCCGCGCCTGGACGCGACCCCCGACGAACTCCGCCTCGACGCGGTCGGTCATCAGGTGGCTCGCGGCCCGCTCCATCTGCGCTTCGGTGAGCACCGCGGCGGATCGGATGATCGCACCGGATCCGGCCGCCGCGCGTACAGAGGCGCGCGCGACGTCGGCGATGGCGAGCCAATCGACCGCTGCGAGCGGGCCGCGCACTCCGGCCCTGGTGCCGGATGCCAGCAGGAACGTCGCTCCCTCGGCGGTGCGCTCGACGCGGTGGGCGATCCGCTCAGGGAAAGCCAGTGCGATCACGAGGCCGACGCCGTCGAGATCCGAGCGGACACCTGAGGTCGAACGGACCATTCGCTCCAGGCGATTCGCATCGTCGCGCCATCGGCGTGCCTCTGGAGCCCGCCCGCCTCGCAGCGAGATGAGTGCCTGCGCGACGTCGGCCTCGGGGACTCGCAAGTCACCGCCCAGGAGTGCCACGACCTCGGCCGCGAGCCGGCTGCCGACCGCCGGGCTGCCGGCACGGAGAGCCCGGGCGAGCCGCGGATCGGTCGGAATGCGAGACAGGGCGCGGCCCTCGGCGGTGGCGCGACCCCCCTCGTCGATCGCGCCGAGACCACGAAGCACCACGATGGCATCTGCCAGGTTCTCGGCGGGAAGCGGCTCGATCATCCGCAGCCCGGCCCCGCCCGGGGCACCCCAGCAGGCGAGCAGCAGGGCGGCGTCAGCGAGGTCGATCACGGCGATCTCGGGTGTCGGACGGGCAGGAGCCGCCGCATAGGAGCGTTCGTCAATGCAGCGGATGACGCTACCCGGACCCTGGCGAGTGGCGCGCCCCGCACGCTGCACGCATGACGATCGGGATGCCGCAGTGGTGACCAGACCCGTCATGCCGCGAGCAGCGTCGCGCTGCGGATGCCGCGACAGGCAGCTGTCCACGACCAGACGGACACCAGGCACAGTGAGCGACGACTCTGCGAGAGATGTCGTGACGATGATGCGTGGAAGGTCCCCCGGCGCGCGGCCACGGATCACGGCATCCTGCTCGGTCGAGGGGATCCGGCTGTGCAGCTCCCGCACATCGAAAGCCTCGCTCGCGCTGCCGATGCGGCGGGCGATCTCCGACACCTCGCGGGCGCCCGGTGCGAACACCAGCACGTCGGCCTCCGGGTGCTCGCGGGTCAGGTCCAGGGCGGCAGATGTCGTGACACTCGCGACGTGGCCGAGGAACCCCCAGGTGACTCCGCGCTCATCGAGACGCGGCACGGGGCTCGGCATCCAGCGTTCGGTGAGCGGGAAGGCGGCGACATCATGGTCGACGATCGGGGCGGGGAACTCGTCTGTGCCGATGACGGCCGCTGTGCGCGCAGCGTCCAGGGTGGCGGACATGGCGACGACCAGGAGATCGTCACGCAGCTCGCGTACCTCTGAGAGCAGGCCGATCAGAAGATCGGTCTCGAGCGCGCGCTCGTGCACCTCGTCGATGATCACGGCGTCCACGCCCTCGAGTCCTGGGTCATCGAGCATCCGTCGCAGAAGCACTCCGGCCGTGACGAACTCGATCTGCGTCGCAGGGCCTGCCGAGCGCTCGCCGCGGACGGTGAAGCCCACGCGTGAGCCCAATGGAGAGCCGTCGAGTTGGGCGAGTCTGCGGGCGGCTGCGCGGGCGGCGATGCGACGAGGCTGGGTGACGATCACGCGGCCGGTGCACCGCGATGCGATGAGTGGAGGCACGAGTGTGGTCTTGCCGGTACCCGGCGGTGCGGTGACGACCACTGACGCACTCGTGTCGAGTGCCGCCGAGAGTTCGTCGAGGGCGGCCGCGAACGACAGACCGGCGCCGATGGCGGCGAGGTCGAAAGCGGCGGACGTCATCCGTCCAGTCTGCCTGGTCTGCCAC
>JBOGEI010000053.1:0-20701 GCA_050701935.1 Microbacterium sp. | reverse complement strand
GGAAGAATGCGCTTGTGCATTGCGGGGATCTCCTCTTTGAAAAGTCCTGGCAAGCATCGGGTACTCACCGGGGGTTAGGAAAAAGTATCCACGACTAACTAATTCCCTGCAAGTTCCTCTCACAATCGTCATGCGGCCGTAACATCAGGTTCCGCAGGTAGGCTCACCGGATGGTTCGCCGCACCCCTGACGAGGATCGTTCGACGGTCGCCCGCCACGCGACGCTCCCGACTCCCGGGCCCGCCAGAGGATTCCTCAAGGTCGTCGGCGTCACGGTGGGTGTCGTGCTCGTGGCCGCGATCGCGGTCGCCGCGTTCGTCGTGACCGACTACTTCAACCGCTTCAACGACGGCGCCGTCGCCCTCGAGGACGCCCCCGAGGTGGAGCCGCCCTCGATCGGCGCGTACCCCGGCGAGTTCAGCATGCTCATCATCGGAACCGATGAATGCGGCGACGTCTCGACGGGCCTGCTCGGCGCGCGCTGCACGAACACCGACGGCGGCATCCTGAACGACGTCAACCTGCTCGTGCACGTGTCGGCGGAGCCGCGCAACGTCACCGTCGTCTCGCTGCCGCGCGACCTGATGATCCCGACACCGGAGTGCACCCTCGAGGACGGATCCGTGGCCTCCGAGACGACCAAGACGCAGATCAACGCGATCTTCCAGCGCGCCGGCATGTCGTGCGTCGCGAAGACCGTCACGGAGCTCACCGGAGTGGAGATCCCCTTCGCCGCGAAGATCGACTTCGACGGGGTGATGGAGGTCACTGACGCGATCGGCGGCGTGGAGGTGTGCATCGGAGGCGAGGGCATCCGCGACAAGCACACGTCGATCGACTGGGAGCCCGGGCTGCGGACGGTCTCGGGCTACGAGGCCCTCCAGTTCATCCGCACTCGACACGGCGTGGGCGACGAGAGCGACATGGCGCGCGTGTCGAACCAGCAGCAGTACATGTCACGCCTGGTGAAGAAGATCATGAGCGACGAGGTGCTCTCCGATCCGGGCAAGGTGCTCGGTCTCGCCGACACCATCGTCGACAACATCGATCCGAGCGACGAACTGGGCAACCCCATCAGACTCGCCCAGCTGGCCCTCTCGATCAAGGATGTGCCTTTCTCGGAGTTCGTCTTCCTGCAGTATCCCGTGTTCACCGACCCCGACGACACGAACCGCGTCATCCCGAACCGTGACGCCGCGGCCAGCATCTGGGATGCCCTGAAGGCGGGGCAGCCCGTGCAGCTCACCGGTGATGTCAGCAACAACGGAGGCGTCGAGCTCGTCGAGCCCGCACCGGGAACCGACGCCGAGGTTCCGGCGACGGACCCTCCCGCCACCGACGCCCCGGCGACCGAGACCCCGGCGCCGCGTGCGACGCTCGACTCGGCGATCTCCGGTCAGACGGCCGAGCAGGAGACCTGCGCCAACGGCAAGCAACGCTGAGCCCACCTGTCCTGCGCGTAGGCTCGTGCCCATGGGCCGGACGAGATCGCGTGACACTGAGCATCCTCAGGCCCGACTGGACCACGGCGGCATCGCCACCATCGTGCCGTCGGAGTTCACGAGCGGTTTCGAACTCGTCGTAGACGGCACCCCGCAGTCGCATGTCGATCTCGACGACCCCACCCACCTGCACTTCGAGTACATCGTGCGGATGGGGGCGGTGATCGATCAGCTCGCACCCGGCCCCCTGACCGCCGTGCACCTCGGCGCCGGCGCGCTGACGATCCCCCGCTACATCGATGCGACGCGTCCCGGCTCCCGCCAGCAAGTCATCGAACTCGAGGCTCCGCTCGCCCAGTTGGTGCGTGAGCATCTGCCCCTCCCGAAGGGCGCGTCGATCCGGGTCAGGATCGGCGACGCCCGCGAGGGGGTCAGCCGACTGCCGAGCGCCCTGCACGGGGCCTGCGACCTCGTCGTCTCCGACGTCTACTCAGGAGCCCAGACACCCGCGCACCTCACCAGCGTCGAGTTCTACCGCGAACTAGCCCAGCTGCTCGGATCAGGTGGCGTGCTGCTGGTCAACGTCGCCGACGGACCAGGGCTCGCATTCGCGCGCCGCCAGGCGGCGACGATCGCCGAGGTGCTGCCCGAGATCGGCATCCTCGCCGATACCCAGGTGCTCAAGGGCCGGCGGTTCGGAAACCTCGTGGTCGCCGCATCCGCCTCTCCCCTGCCGACCGAGTGGTTGCCACGGATGCTGGCCGCAGGGCCCCATCCCGCGAAGATCGCGCAGGGCGCTGAGGCCGAGGCCTTCATCCAGGGCGCACGGATCGTCAACGATGCGGACGCCGTCGCCTCACCGCGGCCGGACGCGTCGCTGTTCCTGCGCTGAGACCGCCCGGCGCACTCTCAGCGACGCCGTGGACGACCGGCGCCCGTGGGTTGCGGCGTGTCGAAGACCGTCTGCGGCGACCAGGGCGCGCCGCCCCGACGACCCTGCGACCGGGAGGCAGACTGGTCGAGCACGATGCGGAAGGAGAGCAATGAGTTTCATCCGGGGATACGACCAGGAGACCCTCCGCGAAGAGGTCGATCTCGCCGAATGCGCGACCCGTCTCGCAGAGATCGAGTCGCAGCGCAGCCTGCCCGCTCTGCTGGAGCGCGTATGGCTGCTCAAGGTGCTCGATCGACTCGACGACTCTCTCGCGTTGGCGGATGAGACGGTGCGTCAGGCCCGCATGGCCGGCACCCGCAAAGACGTCCTGCGCGCACGCGTGCTGCATGCGACCGTCTTGCAGTACCGCGGGGCGCACGCCGCCGCCGAGCAGGAGCTCGCGACCTGCGCGACCGAGGCCGAGGGTCAGGGGTGGGCATCGATCGCGGCTTTCGCGTATCAGCACCACGGCAAGAACGCCTACGACGCCGGCGACTACGAGACCGCACGGGAGAGCTTCAAGCAATCACTGTTCCTGCGCCGCGAGTCCGGTGCCCAGGACAGCGAACTCGAGACCGCGCTGCTCGCGATCGAGGCGGCCGAACGCCGCCGCCCACCGCAGCTCATCGCCGGCTGAGCCTGTCGACGACCGGGATGTCGGTCGTAGGGCTTAGCCTTGGCGCATGGCGGAACTTGACCGTGTGCGCGTCTGGGGCGAGGCACTGATCACACTGCATCTCGACGACACCTGGTCGTTCGGATTCGACCATGCCAAACGTCGCGCCGGGCAGTGCGACTACACGAAGAAGCGCATCACGGTGTCGCGCTACCTCGCGGCGCGCTTCGACGATGACGAGATCCATCAGGTGCTGCTGCACGAAGTCGCGCATGCTCTCGCCGGGCACGAGGCAGCGCACGGTCCGGGGTGGAAGCGCGTTGCGCGAGACCTCGGCTACGTCGGCGGCACGACGCATCACGGCGAGACGGCCGTCGAGCTCGCCCCCTGGGTGGGCAGCTGCCCTGCGGGGCACGTGACCTACCGGCATCGCCGGCCGACGAGGGCGACCTCGTGCGCACGCTGCTCACGTACGTTCGATGCGAGGCACCTGTTCGCGTGGACCCGTCGAGAGATCCCGACCGACGTGCGCCTGTCTGCGCAGATGCCGCGCTGACCCCGGCTCAGCTGCTCGATTCGTCGAGGCCGTTCGGGTCGTGGGCTGAAGTCTCTTCATGGGTTTCAGCGGAACGCCTCCGACGCAGCAATGCCGCGACCGCGCGCCAGCCGACCAGGAAGACCCCGAGCACGACCGTCGCCACGATGATGAACGGCACCTCTGCCGTGTCGCCGCTGAGTACGCGGACGATCATCCCCCCTACGACCGTCACGACCCAGACGACAGCTCCCCACAGGAGAGACCACGGACGACGGGGCCGGCCAGGCAGCAGAGCAGCGACCAGATGACCGACGACCAACGCGATCAGGAAGGGCCACGCGGTGAGCAGGAACCCGGCGGGGTTCTCGTCATGCGAGGCGCGACCGATCGCAGCGAAGATCAGCACGAGCACGGCGTCGACGATGACAGCGGGGAGGTACCTCATGCCACGACCCTACGTGCCCTGAGCCGCAGCTGCGCCTCCCCCGCGGCTTCGGCGGATATCTCCGTGGCGGGAAGATGCCTGCCCGGAGTATCGGCCCATCGCGGAGGGTTCGTCTTCGAGCAGGTGGGGATCACGCGAAGCGGACGAAAGATCCGCCACGGAGCACTGGGACCACGTCGACGGCATCGACCGAAGCCGCATCCTTCACCGCTGTCGGCACCAGGCCCGCTGCCTCGATCCGTGCGGTGGCCCCGACGCCTTCGGCGAGTTCTCGGCCGGATCCGCTCGCACCGATCATGTGCCGCAGCGCCCCGCGCAGGGCACGGAATCCCTCGGCCGCCACAGCCGCGTCAGGGGCCGTGTGGTCGATCCCCCTGTCGGACAGGGCCGACACGATCGCACCGGCTCCGAGCTGGTCTTCGACCGCGAACCGCAGCACGCCTTCGCCGTCGAGCTCACCCGCAGCGATGACTGCGACCGTGGTCCGCGCCTGTCGGCTCTCCTGGATCGTCTGCACCACCTGGGCGACGGCCGAGGCGTTGCGCAGGCCACCGACGAGCACGATCGCCTCTCCGGGGGCCGCAGCAGCCACAGCCGCGCCGTTGCGCGACCACGCCTCCGCCTGGGCCAGTACGACCTCGGTGCCCGACGCCGTGGCATCGATCACCGTGGACGAGAACCTCAGCACATCCACGACCACGACGACGTCGACGGGGACGAGACGGGCAATACCCGCCACGCCCCAGTCGAGACGGACCTGATACGTGGACTGATCGAACGGCGAGGGCACCCGACCAGCCTAGAGGCGTCAGTCCGCCGCCAGCGCCTCGACGGGAGCCACCCGCGTGGCCAGCCGTGTGGGCGTCGCCGCTGCGACAAGGGTGAGGACGGCGGTGGCGGCGATGATGATCGCCACCGGGATCCATGGGATCTGCGGAGCCACGAGTCCGGCTGGAACGAAGTCCGGCAGAGTCGGCACAGAACCGAGCAGCGACTGCGCCGCGATCCAGCCGTACGCGACTCCCAGCACCAGCCCGGTCAGCGTCGCAGCAACCGTGATGTGCGTGGCCTCGAGCAGCACCATCCGACGCACCTGACGGTTCGACAGGCCGATCGACCGCAGCAGCCCCAGCTCGCGGCGACGCTGCACGACGCCGATCGTGAGCAGGTTCACCAGACCGACGGCCGCGATCACTGCGGAGACGGCGACGAGCACCATCATGATCGCCGCGAACGCGTCGAACGGTGCGAAGAATTCCTCCGGCACGTCGCCCGTGGACTGGCTCATCATCAGGCCCTTTGCCGATTCGAGTGCCACGGCGAACATCGTCACCAGCGTCACCCCCATCACCACGCCGATCGCCATCCGCGAAGACCGCTCGGGGTAGCGCAGCGCGTTCTCCGCAGCCAGCCGCGCGGTGGCGCTCGACCCGAACATCCGCCCGACCAGGCGCAGCACCGGCGGCATGAACAAAACGGATCCGAGGGCCAGCCCCGTGAACGAGAGCACGCCTCCGAAGAAGGCCACCACGACACCGAGCGGCGTCATGAGCCCGACCAGCACGCCGCCGACGAGGAGCGCCGCGCCGGCGATCAGCAGCACCCAGGCGCCGATGTGAAGCCCCTGCTTGCTGGAGACCTCGTCATGCGTGCGCTCGACCGACCCTCCGAGCGCCTGCAGAGGAGTCACCGAGAGCACGCGCCGGGATCCGGCCCATGCGGCAGCCCAGGTGGTGAGCGCCACACCGGCCGCAGGCAGCACGACGAACGGCTGCGCGAGAGAGAAGCTCGACGGTGCGTTCTCGATCAGCTGCGCCCCGATCTGCACACCGAGCGCTGCCAGCCCGAGACCTGCGAACAGGCCGATCGCCGCACCGAGCAGTCCGACGACGAGTCCCTGCTTTCCGACCTGTGCCCGCTGCGAGCGCGCCGTCGCTCCGATCAGACGCATCAGGGCGATCTGACGGGTGCGCCCGGCGATGATCGTCGAGAAGGTGTTCGCGGTCACGATCGCGGCGACGTACATCGCGACCAGGGTCAGCAGTACCGAGAGCAGTGCGACGACGACGGCCAGCGTGCCGCTGTCGCCGATGAAGGGGTCTGCCTGCAGCACCGCTCCGATGTAGGCGGTGATCTCTACAAGGAGAACACCGAACCCGGCCGACAATGCGGCGACCAGGATGCTGGCGCCCATTCCCCGATCACGCAGCCAGGCAAGACGAGGTCCGGTCGCCCGCGTCTCGGGGACGACCGTGGCGATGGCGGTCATGCCGCCACCTCGGCGGCCAGCATGTAGGCCGAGATCTCCTCGGCGCTCTGGCGCGGGTGATCGGCGACGATCCGACCGTCGCCGAGGTAGAGCACACGGTCGGCGTGGCTCGCGGCGATCGCGTCGTGTGTGACCATCGCGATGGACTGGCCGTGCTCACGGCTCGCGGTGGCGAGCAGTCGCAACACCTCGCGCCCGGTCTTGGAGTCGAGGTTGCCGGTGGGCTCGTCCGCGAACACCAGATCTGGAGCGGTGGCGAGGGCACGGGCGATCGCCACGCGCTGCTGCTGTCCGCCGGACAGCTGGTGCGGGCGGTGGTTCAGGCGTGAACCGAGTCCGAGCGACTCGATGAGCCCGTCGATGCGCGCCCGCTCGATCGCGCTCGGACGGCGGCCATCGAGCTCGAACGGAAGCATGATGTTGCCGAGCGCATCGAGCGTGGGCACGAGGTTGAAGGCCTGGAAGATGAACCCGACCCGACGGCGCCGCAGGATCGTGAGGTCGATGTCGCCGAGACCGGTGATCTCGGTGTCGCCGATCCACGCGCGCCCTTCTGTCGGGGTGTCCAGTCCCGCCATGATGTGCATGAGGGTGGACTTGCCGGAGCCGGAGGGGCCCATGATCGCGGTGAACTGTCCGCGACGGATGCCGACGCTGACGTCGTCGAGAGCGCGCACGGTGCCCTCGCCCGAGCCATAGGTCTTCTTCAGGTGCTGGACGCGGGCGGCGAGCCCCAGGTCGGTTGTCGTGATCTCCATGCCTCCGACGCTATTTCCGCCGCCCCTCGCCGGTCATCGCCCGGGGGATTCATCCGCGTACATCGCAAGGATGATCCGCTCCGCGCCTCACCGATGCACGACGGTCAGGCGAGGCCGTGCTCGAAGGCGAAGACCACCAGCTGCACGCGGTCACGCAGCGCGAGTTTGCTCAGGATGCGGCTGATGTGCGTCTTCACCGTCGCCTCGCTCAGGTACTCGCGCCCGGCGATCTCGGCGTTCGAGAGCCCTCGGGCGGCGAGCGCGAAGATCTCCCGCTCACGGTCGGTGAGATCGGCGTACTGCGGCGGAACGGGCTTGGGCGCCTCGGCGAAGTGCTCGAACAGGTCGCGGGTCGCCGAGGCTGCGATCACACTCGACCCCGAATGCACCGTGCGGATCGCTGCGAGAAGGAACTCCGGGTCGGCGTCCTTGAGCAGGAAACCGCTGGCTCCCTGCCGGATGGCGCGAGCAGCCGCCTCGTCGAGGTCGAACGTCGTGAGCATGACGATGCGCGGGGGTTCCGGTCGCGCCAGGATCTCCGCGGTCGCCGTCAGCCCGTCCATGACCGGCATCCGGATGTCCATCAGCACCACATCCGGTCGTGACGCACGCACGACTTCGAGCGCCTCTTTGCCGTCTCCGGCCTCGCCGACCACTTCGAGGTCGGGCTGCGAGGCGACGAGCATCCGGATGCCGGCACGGAAGAGCGCCTGGTCGTCGACGAGCACGACTCTGATCATGCGGAAACTCCGATCGGGAGCGTGGCGTGGACGACGAACTGTGTCCCTCGACGCTCGGCTTGCAGACTACCGCCGACGAGCTGCGCGCGTTCGCGCATCCCGATGACCCCGTGTCCGCCGGGCGCGGTGGCGGCATCGCGCACCACCGTGTTGCGCACATCGATGTCGACGCGATCCTGAAGCCAAGCCAGGTGCACGTCGACCGCGCCGTCGCCATGGCGGATCGCATTGGTGAGTGCCTCCTGGAGGATGCGGTACACCGCGATCTGGATGGCTGCCGGCGGCTCCCCCGGCGGCATCGGGTCGACCGTGATCCGAGGCTCGATACCGGCCTGCCGCACCTGGGAGAACAGCGCCTCGAGGTCGGCGAGCGTGGGCTGCGGTCCCTCGCCCTGCCGATGCCGGAGCTGCGTGAGCAGCATCCGCACGTCGCTGAGCGCTCCTCGCGCGGTCTGCGCGATGGTGCCCAGCGCTTCGGTCGCGAGGTCGGGGTCCACTGCGGCGGCGTAGCGGGCGCCGTCTGCCTGGGCGATCACGACCGCCAGCGAGTGCGCGACGACGTCGTGCATGTCGCGCGCGATGCGCACACGCTCCTGCTCCTCCGCTGCGAGGGACTCGGCCTGCAGCTGGGCAGCCCTCGTGCCCCGAGCACGCAGGATGACGCGCCACAGCAGTCCGCACACCCACGCGAACCCGAGAGCCATCACCGAGACCACGAGAAGGAGAGTGCCCGTGGTGACCTTCTCCCACCCGCTGCCGTTGCCGAAGGCGACTCCGTTGACGATGACCATGAACACGGCCGCGACGAGACCGCCGAACAGCGCAGAGCCGAAACCCCACCAGAGCACTCGACGCGTGCCCCAGGCGGAGGTCGCATACAGGACGAGCAGAATAGCGAAGTCGATCGGAAGCGGCCCGAACCCGGACAGCATCTGGAGTACGGCACCGGCCCACGCGGCAGCGAGCGCCCAGCCGGGGGCGAGACGGCCGATCGCGACGCCCCCGGACATCAGCACGCTCGCGATGACCATGCCGACGACCGCGGCACCGCCGATCGCGGTGTTGCCGGTGCCCGGACCGTAGAACACGAGCGACATCGGCACCAGGACGAGGAAGAGCAGTGCCGCCCCGACGATGTCGAGGGTCAGCGCCGTACGGGAGAGAGGGCGGATCACTCCCCCACGCTACGCGAGGGTCCCGCCACAGACATCCGTCTCCGGATGTATCCATGCGCCGTCAGGCGCGAGCGAGGATCTCGCCGTGCGGCACGAGATACCAGCCGTCACCGTCATCCGCCCAGCGCTTCCAGGCATCGCTGATCTCCTGCAGATCGGCGCGGGTGGCCATGCCGCTGTCTACGAGCTGGCGAGCGAGTGCGGACCCGAGGATGCGGTCGGCCCACATCCCGCCCCACCACGCCCGCTCGGCGGGCGAGGCGTAGCACCAGGTGGATGCCGTCGCTGTGATCTCCTCGAAGCCCGCGGCACGTGCCCATGACAGCAGTCGGCGTCCGGCATCCGGCTCGCCGCCGTTGGCCTGTGCGGCCGCGCGATACAGCGCGAGCCAGCGGTCGAGCTCGGGCAGCACGGGGAACCACAGGAAGCCCGCGTAGTCGGCGTCGCGCGCCGCGACGATACCGCCGGGCACGGTGACGCGGCGCATCTCGCGGAGCGCCTGCACCGGATCGCCGACGTGCTGCAGCACCTGGTGCGCGTGCACGACGTCGAACGAGTCGTCGGCGAAGCTCAGCGCGTGCACGTCCTCGACCGAGTACGCGAGGTTCGTGAGGCCGCGCTCGGCCGCGAGTCCTCGTGAGAGCGCCAGGGTGTCGTCATCGATCTCGGTGGCGGTGACGTGCGCGACGGTGCCGGCGAAGTCGACCGTGATGCTGCCGGGCCCCGCCCCCACGTCGAGAAGACGTGTGGTGGCTGTGAGATGCGGGCGAAGGTACTCGGCGGAGTTCGCGATGTCGCGAGTGTTGTGCGACCGGAGGACGGATTCGTGGTGTCCATGCGTGTACGAGGCCATGCGGTTCAGTCTGGCAGGGTTCTCGCTCAGCGCAGGTCGGCGACCATGCGGCGGATGGCCTCGCGGTCGGGCTTGCCGGAGGAGAGCACCTCGAGCTCATCGACCAGGATCAGCCGCGCCGGGCGTGCGTGCCTGCCGAGCTCTGCTTCGACGATGTCGCGTGCGTGCGCGAGCTGCTCGGACTCGCTGCGACGAAGCACCTCGCCCCGCGCCGCCACGATCACAGAGGCTTCCCCCCACCGCTCGTCATCCACTCCGATGACCACGGCCTCATGCAGGCCGGCGATCCGACGGACGGCCCGTTCCACGCGGTCCAGCGAGATGTTGATCCCCCCGGAGACGATCACGTTGTCGGCGCGGCCGTGCACCCGCACCACCCCGTCCTCCACGAGACCGAGGTCGCCGGTGCGGTACCAGCGGATGCCGTGCTCGTCCCGCACGAAGGTGCGCGCGGTCAGCGAGCCGTCACCCAGATACCCTTCCGCGAGCATGGGGCCTGCGATTCGCAGCTCGCCGTCGACCGTGCGCACGCCGACCGTGTCGAGGGGAACGCCGTCGTAGACGCATCCGCCGCTGGTCTCGGTCGAACCATACGTGCGCACCAGACGCGCTCCGAGGTCAGCCGCCCGCTCACGGAGCGGTTCCGGGAGCGACTGACCTCCGACCAGGATCGCTCGATACGCGTTCAGCGCGGCGCGCACCGCGGCATCGTCGGCGGCGTCGAGCAGCGTCGCGACCTGTGCGGGCACGAGCGAGGTGTAGAGCTCGGGGATCCCTGCACTGGGCGACGGCCGCAGCATCGAGAACGTCGCCTCGGCGAACGCCAACGGCGAGAACCTTCCCTCGAGCACAGCCGGCCGGGTGTCTGCGAGGATCGAGCGCACGAGCACCTGCAGCCCTGCGACGTAGCCTGCCGGAAGCGCGAGCAGCCAGCGTCCGCTGCCGATGCGTGCCGCCGTGGCCTCGGCGCTCGCCCGCAGAGCCTCCCCGCTCAGGGCCACCCTCTTCGGGACACCGCTCGAGCCGGAGGTCGCGATCACTGCGGCGATGCCGTCCGCCACGTTCTCGGGCGCGCCGGCCACCATCCCGAGCCCCAGAGCAGGACCACCGTCGAGCGCACGCTGCAGGGCATCCCGCAGCAGTACCGGATCTTCGGCATCCGTGGGGATCAGGGCGGTCATGCGCGTCTCCGACTCAGTAGTGCCAGGGGAACGACGACCAGTCGGGATCGCGCTTCTCTAGGAACGAGTCGCGGCCCTCGACGGCTTCGTCGGTGCCGTAGGCGAGGCGGGTGGCCTCACCGGCGAAGACCTGCTGGCCGACCAGACCGTCGTCGACCGCGTTGAAGGCGAACTTCAGCATGCGGATCGCCGTCGGCGACTTGGTCAGCACGGTGCGCGCCATCTTCAGCGCCTCCCGTTCCAGCTCGACATGCGGCACGACGCGGTTCACGGCGCCCGCCTCGTATGCCCGCTGCGCGGAGTACTCCTCCGCGAGGAAGAACACCTCCCGAGCGAACTTCTGCCCGGTCTGGCGAGCCATGTACGCAGAACCGTACCCGGCATCGAAGCTGCCCACATCGGCATCGGTCTGTTTGAAGCGCGCCTCTTCCGCGGACGCGATCGTGAGGTCGCACACGACATGCAGCGAGTGCCCTCCACCGGCCGCCCAGCCCGGCACGACGGCGATGACGACCTTGGGCATGAAGCGGATCAGCCGCTGCACCTCGAGGATGTGAAGGCGGCCGACGGCCGCCCGGCTCGCACCGTCGACGATCGCCGTCTCCGCATCGGAGTACTTGTACCCGTCACGACCGCGGATGCGCTGGTCGCCTCCGGAGCAGAACGCCCAGCCGCCGTCCTTCGGACTCGGACCGTTCCCCGTGAGCAGCACCGCTCCGATGTGGGAATCCTGCCTGGCGATGTCGAGTGCCCGATAGAGCTCGTCGACGGTGTGCGGACGGAACGCGTTGCGCACCTCCGGACGGTTGAACGCGATGCGCGCGACTCCCCCGTCATGCGAGACATGCGCGGTGATGTCGGTGTAGTCCTCGGCGCCGGGCGCGAGCACCCATTCGGCCGGGTCGAAGAGATCGGAGACGAATGCGGTGGTCACGCCATCCAGCCTATTCCTCATACCCTCGTCGGCATACGGCACGCGCCGCCCCGGATGGAGCGGCGCGTGCCCTGTCGTGAACGGCAGTCAGACGCGACGAGCTCGCCAGGTCTTCATCCAGCCGTCGATGATGGTCCACACCTGGACCGCGACGATGCCGACGCCGGTGATCACGGCGAGGACCCGCAGCGTGTCGGCCTCCACACCGTTGTCGACGAACACGAACTGCACGAACTCCGGGTTCAGCAGTTGCCCTCCCACGAGCAGCGTCACCGCCCAGACGGCGAAGGCGATCGCGAGCACGGTGTTGACGACGGCGAGAGCGACGGTCCACCGGCGGCGGATGTACACGGCGACAGCGAGGAGAGCGTCGGCGACCATGATCGCGAACAGCATGATCATCCCCCACGGCCAGAGCCCGGGGTTCAGGACGGGTATCGGGTCGCCGCCCGTCGGGAAGAATCCGCGCGTCGCGTCCCACAGCACCGCGCCGATGAGGATGCCCACGAAGACGAGCGAGGCGATCATGTCGCTGCGGGCGGCACCGTTCTCGGTCGGTGTGGGCAGCTGGTCGACGTCCCACTTCTCCCCCGTGTCGGCGCCCGTGCGCTCCAGCACGACGAAGACCAGGGTCACCCAGAAGCACACGTGCACGACGACCGAGATGGTGACGGCGACGATCGCGCCGATCACTTCTCCGATCGTCGCGCCCTCGATGAGCTTCGCGATCGCGACGCCGAATGCGGCACACGCCGGAACGATGATCAGCAGCAGCTTGAGCAGACGCCACCAGATCAGGTAGTACCGGGGTCCGAGCAGATGAAGCGGACGATCCGCGTACCCCGCGGCCAGGATTCCGGGGTCGCCGAGCTCGGTGAGCACAGCGCGCTCGGCAGAGTCCGGCGCCTCGCCCTGCTCGACCCGCGCTTCGATCGCATCGGCGATGGAGGCTTCGAGCTCGGCTCGGACGTCGCTCTGCGCCTCCGGACGCAGGCTGCGGATCGTGGCGCTGATGTAGCGCTCGGTCAGCGTCGCAGTGGTGGTCATGTCAGTTCTCCTCCGAAGTGAGGGATGCGATCGCCGTGGTGAGCGTTCGCCATTCGTCAGTGAGGGTGTCGGCGAGGCGTATGCCGGCATCCGATGTGCGGTAGAACTTGCGGGGCCTCGCCTCGTCGGTGTTCCACTCGCTCGTGAGGTACTCCTGCTTCTCGAGCCGACGCAGCAACGGGTACAGGGTGTTGGCGTCGGTCGCGAAGCCTCGACGCTCGAGCTGCTCGAGCAGCCCATAGCCGTAGCCCGGCGTGCGAAGCAGCTGCAGGCACGCGAGCACGATCGTGCCGCGACGCAGTTCCTGCAGATGCGTATCGAGGGTTTCATTCATGTCGATCACATTACTGTGCGTCACACACTATTGTCAATCACACGTTCATGCGTGATCCAAGATCCGGATGGCAAGTACCGTGGAGCCATGACGCTCGAGATCACGCGCATCGACCCGTTCGACTCCGCCGCAGTGGACGCCTGGTGGGATGCGTATGCGGCCGCCGAGTGGGCCGACCGCGGAATCGACGTCCCGGTGTGGTCCCGCGAGGAGACGCGCAGCGCGATGCAGCAGCAGTCGCAGGTTCTCGAACGACGCCCCCACCTGGTGCGTGACGGCGACGAGGTCGTGGCGGCGGCGGGGCTCGCGCTCCCCCTGAAGGACAACACGCACGTCGCGCATCTCGCCATCCACGTGCCGCCGGCGTATCGACGACGAGGGGTCGGCTCCGCCGCCCTGGCATTCCTGGAGGAAACAGCGATCGCGGCCGGACGCACCGCGGCGCAGGGCGACACGTCTTGGCGATACGAGCTCGGGGCCGATGGCGACGGCGCACCCGGCCGCGAGTTCGCTCGCCGTCACGGCTACTCGCTCGCACTGGGCGATCTGCAGAATCGCCTCGCGCTCCCGGTCGAGCCCGCCACGCTCGACCGGATCGACGCCGAAGTCGCCGCGGCGATCCGGGGCTACACGATCCGGAGTTGGAGCGGCCCCGTGCCCGATGACGTCGTCGAAGGCTGGACGATCCTCGACGCCTCGATCGATACCGAAGCCCCCAGCGGTGATCTCGACATCGAGCCGGCGAAGCCCGACGTCGACAGCATCCGCGAGCAGGAGGAGCTCCTCGTCCGGCAGAACCGGCGCTCCTTCGGCTCCGTCGCGCTGACGACGACCGGCCAGGTCGCCGCATACACCCAGCTCGTGGTGTCCGGCGACGACGGCAACGCCTACCAGTGGGGCACGCTCGTGCGCACCGCCGACCGCGGTCACCGCCTCGGCACGGCTGTGAAGATCGCGAACCTCCGTCTGCTGCAGCAGGAGTCGCCGCATGCACGAGCCGTCTACACGTACAACGCCGAATCCAACGCGCACATGCTCTCGGTGAACACCCTGCTCGGGTTCGTTCCGACCGAGCGGATGGGCGAGTTGCAGAAGCACCTCGCCTGAGCGCCCGCGACTCACCCGACCGACGAACGGCGCTCCGAGGCGTGCACGGAGCAGAATGGGCACATGATCCCGCCGCTCGCAGACCTGCTCGACTCGGCCAGGGTCGTCGCCCTCCCCCTGCACAGCCGCTTCCGCGGCATCGACGTCAGGGAGGCGCTGCTCTTCGAAGGGCCGGAGGGCTGGGCGGAGTTCTCCCCATTCCTCGAGTACGAAGACGCCGAGGCCGCCACCTGGCTCGCCGCCGCGGTCGATTTCGCATGGCGCGCGCAGCCGGCACCGCTACGCGATCGGATCGGGGTGAACGCGACGATCCCCGCGATCGAGGCCGCACGCGTGCCGGAGCTCCTTGTACGCTTCCCCGGATGCCGCACGGCGAAGGTCAAGGTCGCAGAACCCGGCCAGACGCTCGCCGATGACGTGGCCCGGGTGCACGCGGTGCGCGAGGCGATGGGGCCCGAAGGCCGCATCCGCGTCGACGCGAACGGAGCCTGGAACGTCGACGAGGCCGAGCACGCGGTGCACGCGCTGGGCGAGTGCGACCTCGAATACGTGGAGCAACCGTGTGCGACGGTGCCCGAACTCGCCGATCTGCGCACGCGCGTGAAGTACATGGGCATCCCGATCGCCGCCGACGAGAGCGTGCGCAAGTCGTCCGATCCACTCGCGGTCGCACGCGCGGGCGCTGCCGACCTCCTCGTGATCAAAGCACAGCCGCTGGGCGGCATCACGCACGCGCTGCAGATCGTCACGGCCGCGGGGCTACCGGTCGTGGTGTCCAGCGCTCTGGACACGGCGATCGGCCTCTCGCAGGGCGCCGCACTCGCTGCCGCGCTCCCGACCCTGGACTACGACTGTGGACTCGGCACAGCCTCGCTCTTCCTCGACGACGTCGCCGAGCTGCGCCCCGTCGACGGTGCGATTCCGGTCGGCAGAGTGACACCCGACGCTGCGGCACTCGCGCGTCTCGCGGCCTCCGACGAGCGTCGCGAATGGTGGTTCGCCCGCCTCGCCCGATGCCACTACGAGCTGACCGCAGCCACGCACTGAGCCGGGCTACGGCGCAGCTGTCACCACGGCGGCCTGCCGGAACCGTGGGTGCACCCAGACGAAGAGGGTGACCAGCCCCATGATCACGGCGCCGATGATGATCGGCAGCGCCGGCCGCACCCCGTAGAGCGTGGTGCCCAGCGTCGGTGCGACGACGAACGTGAGTCCGGTGGTCGCGCCGATGAGTCCGGCGAGACCGCCCTGCTCCTCACGACGGACCAGCAGCGTGGGGCCCGCCGTGTAGCCCGGCATCGCGGTCCCCAGGCCCAGCCCGATGATGAAGATCGCCGCGAACAGGGCCACGGCGCCGAGATCGGCGATGAGCAGCCCGAAGCCGACAAGAGCGGTGAGCCCGCCGACACGGAGGAGCGTCGGCGGAGTCCAGCCGCTTCTCGGCACGATCACCGCCTGCGCCGTGACCATCCCCACTCCGGCCGCGAGCAGTGCGCCTCCGGTGACCAGGCCGGTCTGCGCAGCGGCGAGGTGCAGCCGGTCCTGCACGATGAATCCGGTGATCACCTGGATGAAGCCCAGCGCGGTGAACATCCCGAAACCGGCGACCAGGAACGGCCAGACACGCGTGTCGAACGGACGGACCCTGGCGGGCTTCTCGATCAGCTCCGTGCGGGTCTCTCTGCGCAGCCGGAATGCCACGACGCTCAGCCCCGCCAGCAGGAGGAACGGAACCACGACCAGCGGTGTGATCAGCCCGAACGCCGAGAGCACACCGCCGACGACTGATCCGGCGATCATCGCGATGCCCTGCACCGCGCCCACTCCGGCCATTCCCTTCACGCGCGCCTTCTCGTCGGAGGTCACATCGGCGATGTACGCCTGCGCGGTCGGCGGAACGGCCGCGATCGCCGAGCCGAAGCCGATGCCTCGGAGCAGGACGAAGAGCAGGAAGAGCACCGTTCCACTGATCGCCCCGTTCATCCCCCAGAAGGCGACGAGCGCGAAGAGCGCCATGGTGACCACCGCGAGCGTGAAGGCGAACACGAGCACCGGCTTGCGCCCCCACGACTGCGAACGCCGACCCCAGAACTGGCTGGTCAGCACGATCATCACCGCGGCGACGCTGATCGTGACGCCGATCTGCCACTCCGCGAGTCCGACCTCGCGGGAGAGCGGCGCGATGATCGGGTTCAACGTCATCTGCGCGAGGTAGGCGAGGAACACCGCCCCGAGCAGGAGCGGCACCTGCGAGCGAGGCGCCTCGTGAGCGGTGGGGACGGATGCGGTGTCGGGGATGGTCATCGGGGGGTTCCTGTCGTTCTGTTCGAATCGTCGTCGGGCCGCTCGCCGTCGCCCACCAGCTCTTGCGCGATCCCCGCGAGGACGACTCTGAGCTTTCCGTGGAACCAGTCGAAAGGCTCCGCAGTGATGGCGAGGATCATCTCGTCGTGCACCTGCGCGCCTACGCTGTCCGCTCGCTCTGCAGGCGGTCTGCGCCACTGCTTCTCGAGCACCTCGCGGACTCGACCTTCCTGAGTGACCATGGGGGCGTCGAGGATCTCGACACCTCGCCTGCTGTCCGCGGTGAGATCGAACACGAGGTCGACGGCGAGCACGGCAGCGCGAGCGGTGAAACCGCGCTCCACCAGCGCCGTGCCGACTCGGTCGGAAAGGCTCACGATCGACCACGGCACCACGCCTCTGGTCAACTCCAGCACCGCGCCGGGGTACTGTTCCCAGACGCGCCAGGCGGCGATGGCCCACCGTTCGAGCAGCGGGCGCCACTCGCCGTCCGCGTCAGGCCATTCCGCGGTGCGCAGCACGCGATCCAGCCCGAGTCGCACGAGTTCGTCGCGGTTGCTCGCATGCCGATACAGCGTCGCCTGCCCCACCCCGAGCCTCTCGGCGACGGCGGAGAAGGTCAGGTCGTGGAAGCCCACCTCGACGACGGCGGTCGCGATCGCGTCGGCATTCACCGCCGGTGGCCTCCCCGGGCGTCGACGGGGCGCGGGTCGTCCATCCGGTGAAGTTAGGGTCACCTCACCAGGTTATGAGAGTTATCTCTCGAAATCAAGAATCCCCTGTGTTCCCACCGAGGATCTCGGCGAGATGGCGCGTGGCCAGGCCGGCATCTCGGGCGCCGCGGTCGCCGTTCGTCCCGAAGATCGTCAGGATCTCGGCGTCGTGCTCCCCATCGGCTCCGAACCAGTGCGGCGTCTGCGTGTCGAACTCGGCGACCTCGCCCGCCTCGAGCGTCACGTCACGATCACCCACGATGAGCCGGATGCGACCGGCGAGCACATACATCCAGGAGGCGCCTTCGTGCGACGTCAGCTTCGGCTCGGACGCATCCCGCGGCACGACGATCTTCCACGCATGCCTCTCGCCGGGCTGGCGGGTCAGCGCCACCACGGTACGACCGTTCACACGTCGCGGGCGCAGTCGCACCCGCGGATCTCCCGTCTCCGGTGCACCGACGAGGTCGTCGAGCGAGACCCGGTACATCCGCGCGAGTGGCAGGAGCAGCTCGAGGCTCGGACGCCGCTGCCCGGTTTCGAGCCGTGAAAGCGTGCTCTTCGAGATCCCCGTCCCCGAGGCGACCTCGGCCAACGTCAATCCGCGGCGAGCGCGCAGCACCTGCAACCGTGGCCCCACTTGCACCAGCGTCGCATCGAGATCCGGCTCACGTTCGTCCATGGGGAACAGCACAGCACGGCATCCCGGTTTCAGCAATGCGAGTTGCCGAAAAGGCACCATCAGGCAGAGGCTGAGCACATGACCGAGACCCCGCCAGCCACCTCTCGCGCAGCGACGACCGGGCTCGCGCTCAGCGTGCTCGTCGCGTCTGTCGGAACCAGCGCCGCCAACGTCGCCCTCCCGACGATCGCTCGAGATCTGGACGGCACCTTCGCGCAGACGCAGTGGGTGGCCCTGTCGTATCTACTGGCGATGACGGCGACGAGCCTCACCGTCGGACACCTGGGAGACCTGGTCGGTCGGCGCCGCGTGCTGTGGGTCGGCATCGCCGTCTTCACGCTCGCTGCGGTCCTCTGCGCGCTCGCGCCGACACTCTGGATGCTCATCGCGGCACGCGCCCTGCAGGGGGTCGGCGCCGCGGTCATGATGGCCCTTCCCCTTGCCCGCGCCCGCGACATGGTCGAACCGGAACGGCTCGGGCGGGTGATGGGCCTGCTCGGTACGACGGCTGCGGTCGGAACCGCATCCGGTCCTGCACTCGGGGGCCTCCTGATCTCGGCGGCGGGGTGGCCGATGATCTTCGCCGCCATGGTGCCGCTCGGCCTGCTCGCCGCCGTCCTGACCGGCATGACCGGTCAGGACGCAGACGGCGAGCGCACCCCTGGCCGCGCTTTCGACGTCGGCGGCATGCTGCTGCTCACCGCGGCGGTAGCCCTCTACACCCTCGGCGTGACCGCACCCGGCGCCGACGAGTCGTGGCCGACGTTGCCTCTCCTGGGCGGAGCGGTCGTCGCGCTCACGCTGTTCCTGCTCAGGGAGAGCCGTGCCGCTCGCCCCCTGTTGCCGCTCTCACTGCTGCGGAACCGCAACGTCTCCGCCGGTGCGACCCTCAACCTGATCGTCGGCACGGTGATGATGAGCACGCTCGTGGTCGGCCCGTTCTTCCTCGCGGGTGGACTGCACCTCGCTCCCGCCGCCATCGGCGCGACGATGGCCGCCGGGCCCGTCGCGTCGATCTGCACCGGCATCGTCGCCGGCCGCGCTGTCGACCGGTTCGGCACGAGCCGCTCGACCACGGCCGGGCTCGCCGCCATGATCGTCGGAGCGCTCGCTCTCGCGCTGCTGCCCGCGTGGTGGGGGCTCCCGGGGTACATCACCGGCACCGTGCTGCTCGCGCCCGGCTACCAGCTGTTCCTCGCCGCGAACAACACCGGGGTCCTGAGCTCCACACCCACCGAGCGACGAGGCGTGACCTCTGGACTGCTCGGGCTCTCCCGCAACCTCGGGCTCGTGACCGGCGCCTCCGTGCTCGCGGCGCTCTTCGCCGCAGCATCCGGTTCGCCCGACATCACGGCTGCGTCGCCGCAAGCACTCTCCTCCGCGCTGCGAGCGACGTTCCTGGCGACCGCCGCACTCCTGGCAGCCGCCGCTGTGCTCTCGCTCGCGTCGAACCGCAACGCCACGAAGTCTCGGGAATCGGCGGTGCCGACTACGGCTCGATGAGCAGCTGCACCAGACGGCCGAGTTCTTCGCCACCGGAGTGCCGCAGTTGCGCGTCATCTTGACCGGCCATCGCCCCGCGCACGGTCATGCCCTCCCAGATGATCATGAGCATGCGGGCCGCGACCTCCGCCGGCAACCTCAGGCGCAGCAGTCCGGCGGAGATGATGTCGTCGACGATCTGCGCGATGCTCGAGACCATCTCGCGCTCCTGTGCGAGGTACGCCTCGCCGAACTTCGCGTCACGGAGGGCGCGGATGCGGATCTCACTCAACAGCATCACCCCGAGACGGTCGTCACCGCCCAGCTCCATGATCTGCTGCACGAGGTCGATCGGGTCGCATCCTTCGACCAGGGCGCCTGCGGCGGTGAGTTCCTCGACCCGGGTGCGGACCGCGTTCACGCGCACCTCGGAGACGCTGGCGGCGAGCATGAGGAAGAGCTCGTCCTTGGACTCGAAGTTCGAGTAGAAGGCACCGCGGGTGAAACCGGCTCGTTCGCAGACGGCTTCGACCGATGCGCCATCGAGCCCGACCTCGGCGAAGACCTGCGCGGCCGCCTCGAGCAGACGGGCACGCGTGTTCTCACGACTGCGGGTTGCGGGTGTCGACATCGAAACCTCCTGACCCTTCACTCTCGCATGATTCACACCCCGCACACAGGCTTGGCCGTGCGGGTCACCTTACGATACATCTATGTATTGGATACACCTGTGTATCCACCCCGCACCCCTCGGAGGAACGCGTGTCCACACTCCTGTCCTCACTCGGACGCTGGTCGTTCCGGCACCCGTGGCGAGTCCTCGTCTCCTGGCTGCTCGCGCTCGGCATCGCCGGCGCCGGGGCACTCGTGCTGGGCGCGGGAACCGACAACACATTCTCCATCCCGGGCACCGAGTCGCAGGCCGGTCTCGAGCAGCTCTCCCGCTCATTCCCGCAGGTGAGCGGCACGAACGCGCAGTTCATCGTGGTCGCCGCCGACGGCGACAAGATCACGGATGACGAGTATCGAGACGACATCGAGGGCGCGGTCGACGAGCTCGGCGACCTCGACGGCGTCCTCGCGGCCACCTCGCCGTACGACGAGATGGTCAAGGGCATGATCAACGACGACGACACCGCCGCCATCG
>JBOGEI010000052.1:14022-20886 GCA_050701935.1 Microbacterium sp. | reverse complement strand
GCCTCCAGGTGCGCCCCGCCACCCCGGACGACCTGTCCGGGGTGCTCGAGGTGTTCCTCGCGTGCTGGCGTGAGAGCTACCGCGGTGTGCTTTCCGACGCGGCGATCGATGCGATGACCGACGAGCGCGCCGAGGCGCTGTGGCGCCGGGTGCTCGCCGATCCGCTGGGCGTCGTGCTGGTCGCCGAGCGCGACGCGGAGATCGTCGGCATCACCCGGTACGCCGCGACCCCTGCTGCGGACGGCCGGATCGACGGGGCCGTGCACTCGCTGTACGTCTCGCCGCGCGCCCACGGCGGTGGGATCGGCGGAGCACTGCTGGCGCAGGCGACCGCGGACCTGCAGGATGCCGGGGCCGAAGCTGCGACGCTGTGGGTGTTCGCGGCGAATGCGCCGTCGATCGGCTTCTATGAGGCGAAGGGCTGGCACCCCGACGGGGCCACCCGCACGCAGCCGGAGTTCGGCGAGCCCGAACAGCGCATGCGCAGGGGATGGACATGAGCGCGGGGGACATGAGTGCGGTGAGCAGGAGTGCAGTGGAGCGCATCCGCGTGCTCCGGGTGCCGTCGCCGCTGGTGCGCCCGTTCGTCACGGCCGTGCGGCGGACAGACCACCTCGAGGTGGTGCTCGTCGAGGTCACCGACGCCGACGGGCGCCGCGGCTACGGGGAGGCGGCCACGAGCTGGCGTGTCACGGGGGAGAGCCGGCAGAGCGTGGCCGCGGCGGTGGCAGGTCCACTTGCAGAGGCCGTGCTCGGACGCGAAGCCGGTGACCCCCGTCTCGCGACCGACATCGTCCGTGCGGTATGGGGCAACGCCGCGGCTCGCAGCGCTGTCGAGTGCGCGATCGCCGACCTCGCAGCGCAGCAGCGGGGGCTCTCGCTCGCGCAGGCCCTCACCAGCGGCCCGGTGGCCTCGCTCGTCCGCACCGACATGACGTTGTCCGCGGGGGAGTCCGCCGCGCTGGCGTCCCGTGCCGCCGAGCACCTCGCCGCAGGCTTCGGATGCCTCAAGGTCAAGGTCTCCACCGCGCATGACACCGTAGCCGGGCTCCGGGCCGTCCGGGCAGAGGTCGGGCCCGACATCACGCTGCGGATCGACGCGAACCAGGCCTGGAGTGCTGAGACCGCGATCCGGGTGATCCGGGCAGCGGAAGATGCCGGACTCGGACTCGAACTCGTCGAGCAGCCGGTCGCAGCGCACGATCTCGACGCGCTCGCCGCCGTCACGGCCGCTGTCGACACCCCGATCATGGCCGACGAGTCGGCGCGCACAGCGCGGGACATCCGCGCGATCGCTGATCGAGGCGCCGCGGCCTTCGTGAACATCAAGCTCGCCAAGACGGGTGGCCTCACCGAGGCTCTCGCCGCCGTCGACGCCGCGCGAACAGCCGGTCTGGGCGTCGTGGTCGGTTGCATGATGGAGTCGCACGTCGGGGTGAGCGCCGCAGCCCACCTCGCGGCGGCCGTCGCCCCGGATGCCGTGCACGATCTGGATGCGGCGTTCTGGCTGCGCACCTCCCCGGTGACCGGTGGTGTCGCGCTCTCCGGCGACGCGCTCGATCTCGGCTCCCACGCGGGGCTCGGAATCAGCGGGCCCGCCGCCGCGCGACCCGATGCCCTCGTCGACCTCCACCGTCATGCCGAGGTGCCCGCATGAGCGCCGTCGACGCCGTCGCGGCAGTGCTCGCCGGTGCATCCTCTCCGCGGGGAGCCGTCGCCGGTGTCGTCACCGACGCAGGGCGAGACATCGCAGCCGGCGGCCTGGCCGATCTCGCCGGAGCGCCGATGACGACCGCGATCGCGTTCGACATCGCCTCCGTGTCGAAGGTCGCGGCGACCACGACCGCGATCCTCCGGCTCGTCAGCCAGGGAGACCTCGACTTCGACGACCCCGTCGACCGCTACGTCTCCGGCACCGCGTGTGCGCCGGAGACGACCGTGCGCCACCTGCTGCAGCACCGGGCAGGGCTCTGGGAGTGGCAGCCCCTCTACCTCGACCGCAGGCACGCCGACGCTGCCGCCGCCGCAGACGCGCTGCCGCTGCGCCATGGACTCGATGAGGGGCGTCATTACTCCGATCTGGGCTTCATGCTGCTCGGCCGCGTCGTCTCGGCCGCCACCGGGCTGCCCCTGGACGAAGCGGTGCGCGAGCTCGTGACCGCTCCGCTCGGCCTCGACCGCACCGGCTACGGGCCGGTCGGCGCACCCGTCGCGTCCTCCGCCATCGGCGACGTCGCAGAGCGCCGCATGGTCGCGACCGGCGAGCCCTATCCGATTCTCGCGACCACCCGCCACTTCGCATGGCGAGAGGACGAGATCACCGGCGTCGCGAACGACGGCAACTGCTTCCACGCGCTCGGCGGTGTCGCAGGTCACGCCGGACTCTTCAGCACCGCCGAAGACCTGCTCACCCTCGGCGCCGCGCTCGCGACCCCCGACCGGCATCCGGAGCTGTGGCGTCCGGATGCCGTGGCCGAAGTGTTCCGCGACGGGCCCGACGCCGGCCAGGCGCTGGGGTGGCGCAGTGAATCGGTCGAAGTCGACGGCCGACCGACGAGGATGCTGTGGCACCCCGGATACACCGGCTGCGCCCTCGGGCTCCTCCCCGGCACCGGTACAGCCGTGGTGCTGCTGAGCAACCGTCTCTTCGCATCCGAGCTCGCGCCGACCGAGGCGCTGTGGCGCGCGGCCCTCCCCGCCCTCCTGGCCGACAACGATCCCGACGACAAAGATCCCGACGACAAAGATCCCGACGACAAAGATCCCGACGACAACGAAGGAACGAGAACATCATGAGCACCACCGAGCCCGTGCTGAGTATCAGCGGCCTCGCCGTCGCCTTCCGGACCGGTTCCGAGCTGGTCACCGCGATCAGCGACGTCGACATCGAGATCGCCGCGGGCGAGACCGTCGCGATCGTGGGGGAGTCGGGCTCGGGCAAGTCGACCACCGCGGCCGCGGTCAACCGGCTGCTCCCCGAGAACGGTGTGATCACGGCCGGGAGCATCCGGTTCGACGGTCGCGAGCTGACCGACCTGCCCGAGAACGCGATGATCTCGCTGCGAGGCGCGGGCATCGGCCTCGTGCCGCAGGATCCGATGTCGAACCTCAACCCGATGATGCGCGTGGGGGAGCAGATCGGTGAGGCGCTGGAGGTGCACGGCCACACCCATGGCGATGCCACCGAGGCCAGGGTCGTCGAGCTGCTGGAGATGGTGGGCATCGCAGATGCTGCGCAGCGGGCGAGCCAGTACCCGCATGAGTTCTCCGGCGGCATGCGTCAGCGTGTGCTCATCGCGATGGGCCTGGCCTGCAAGCCGCGTCTGCTGATCGCTGACGAGCCGACCTCCGCTCTCGACGTGACCGTGCAGCGGCGCATCCTCGACCAGCTCGACACGCTCACCGACGAGCTCGGAACCGCGGTCTTCCTGATCACGCACGACCTGGCTCTGGCCGCCGAACGCGCCGACCGTATCGTCGTGATGTTCCGCGGTCGGGTGGTCGAAGAGGGCACATCGGAGCAGGTGCTCGGTGCTCCACAGCACGAGTACACCAAGCAGCTGCTCGCCGCCGCTCCGAGTCTCGCCTCGCGTCGGGACGCCATCCCGCAGCGTGAAGCCGCCACCGCAACGCCCTTCGTCGAGATCAGGAACCTGCGCAAGGAGTTCGCCCTCCGTGCCCCGAAGCCCGGCGAGCCCGAGACCTTCACGGCCGTCGACGGGGTGAGCTTCGAGATCCGCCGGGGGACCACGGTGTCGATCGTGGGCGAGTCGGGCTCCGGCAAGTCGACGACGGCGAACATGGTGCTGGGGCTCGAGGACGCCACTTCCGGGTCGATCCTGTTCGACGGGGTCGACCTGACCACGCTCCGCCGCAAGGAGCTGTTCGCCCTGCGCCGTCGCGTGCAGCCGGTGTTCCAGAACCCGTATGCCTCGCTCGACCCGCGCTACACGGTCGAGCAGTCGATCGCCGAGCCGCTGCGCGTGCACCGCATCGGCACCACGGCCTCGCGCCACGCGCGGGTGCTCGAGCTGCTGGAGCAGGTCGCCCTGCCCGCTGCCATGGCCGAGCGGCTGCCGCATGAGCTCTCCGGCGGACAGCGTCAGCGAGTGGCGATCGCCCGTGCCCTCGCGCTCGAGCCCGAGCTCGTGGTGCTCGATGAGGCGGTGTCGGCGCTCGATGTGCTGGTGCAGGCGCAGATCCTCGACCTGCTCGCCGACCTGCAGAAGCGCCTGGGCTTGAGCTACCTCTTCATCAGCCACGACCTCGCCGTCGTGCGGATGATCTCCGACGAGGTGCACGTCATGCAGCGCGGCGTCGTGGTCGAGAGCGGTACGCCCGAGCGCATCTTCGACGCCCCGCAGCACCCGTACACGCGCGAACTGCTCGCCGCGATCCCGGGAGCCTCGCTGGCGTCCTGATCGAGTTTCTCCGGCGGCCGCAGGCGTCAGCGCTTGCGGTCGTCGTCGTCCCAGGGACCTTCCCACCAGCCCGCGCGGCCTTCGTCCGAGCCGCGCCCTCGGCGGGAGCGCACGAACTGCACGACGAACACCGTCAGCGAGCTGAGCAGGATCAAGACGATCACGAGGAACAGCAGGTCGCTCTGGTTCATGGGCGCTTCCCCTCCGCGGCATCCGCCACGATCTTCGCGATGCGGGCCGACCGGGTCTCCGCGCGCTTGGCCATCGCGATGTGCGTGAGGCCGAATTTCTTGACCGACTTCGGGAACGTGTTCCAGTTCTCACGCGCGGTGGGGACGGCGTCGAGCGCTGCGGTGAGCTCGTCGGGCTCGATCCCGGCCTCCGGCCCGTCGAGCACGGTCCACGAGCCGTTCGCCTTCGCCACCTCCAGCACCCGGATGCCGGCGGGGGCGAGCTGTCCTTCGGCTTCGAGCTGCGCGATGCGCGCCTTGTTCGTGGCCGCCCAGCCGCTGCCGGGGCGACGAGGGGAGAACCACTGACCGTTGGCGCGGTCGCCCGTCTCGTCGTCGAACACGCGCACCGGCCCGTCGATCCATCCGAAGCAGAGCGCCTGCCGCACGGCATCCTCGTAGCCGACGCCGTCGGCACCGGTCCCGCGCACGCTCAGCAGCCAGACGCCCGCCGTGCGCTCGTGGTTCTCGGCGAGCCAGGCGCGCCAGGCCGCGGCATCCGCCGCTCTGAGCCGTTCGCCGTCGTCGAGCGCGCCCATGGCCTACTTCTTGGTCTTCACCGTCGTGATCGTCTCGGTGATCCGCGGCAGCAGGTCGGCCACGGACTGCACGATCTCGTCGGGGCGGAACGGGTACTTCTCGATCTCGGCCTGGTCGCTGATGCCGGTGAGCACGAGCACCGTATGCAGACCCGCTTCGATGCCGGCGACGACGTCGGTGTCCATGCGGTCGCCGATCATGCCCGTGCGCTTCGAGTGCGCACCGATCTTGTTGAGCGCCGAACGGAACATCATCGGGTTCGGCTTTCCGACGACGTACGGCTCCTTGCCGGTGGCCTTGGTGATCAGCGCGGCGATCGCGCCGGTGGCCGGGAGTGGTCCGTCGGTGCTCGGGCCCGTGGCATCCGGGTTCGTGACGATGAAGCGCGCACCGCCGATGATGAGGCGGATGGCCTTGGTGATCGCCTCGAACGAGTAGTTGCGCGTCTCGCCGACGACGACGAAGTCGGGGTTCGTCTCGGTCATGATGAAGCCGGCGTCGTGCAGGGCGGTGAGGATGCCGGCCTCGCCGATCACGAACGCCGAACCGCCGGGGAGCTGCTGCTTCAGGAAATCGGCGGTCGCGAGGGCCGAGGTCCAGATGCGCTCCTCCGGCACGTGCAGTCCGCTGATGCGCAGGCGAGCGGAGAGGTCGCGCGCGGTGAAGATCGAGTTGTTGGTGAGCACCAGGTACGGGATGCCCGCGCTCTCCCATCCGGCGAGCAGTTCGGAGGCTCCGGGGATGGCGTCGTTCTCATGGACGAGCACGCCGTCCATGTCGGTCAGCCAGCATTCGATGTCGTCACGTTGTGCCATGTGCACAGCCTAGAGGCCGCAGGCGACGCGCACCTGACCATGTGGCGGAGCAGCTAGGCGCTGAGCCAGACCACCTGGGCCGCTTCATCGGGCAGCGCCGTCTCGGCACCGTCGATCTCGACCCCGGATGCCGTGACCGTCACGGTCGATGCGACAGCCAAGCCCAGCGCTTCGAGGGCGCGGAGCAGCTCGGGGTCGCGGTCGTCGACCCGCAGCACCCGCCCCGTGTGCCCGGCCGGTGCATCGGCGAGCAGCACGAACGGCTCGCGCTCGATACGACCGTCGGCGTCGGGGATCGCGTCGCCGTGCGGGTCGAAGCGGGGGCGTCCCAGACGCGCGTCTATGCCCTCGAGGAGTCGGTCGCTGATGGTGTGCTCGAGCACCTCGGCCTCGTCGTGCACCTCGTCCCAGCCGTAGTCGAACTCCTGCACCAGCCAGGTCTCGATCAGGCGGTGCCGGCGCACCATCGCGAGGGCGCGGGTGGTGCCAGCATCCGTCAGCCGCACCGCACCGTAGGGGACGTGCGAGACGAGGCCGGCGGCGGCGAGCTTCTTCACCATCTCGGTGACCGACGACGGGGCGATGCCGAGCTTCGCGGCGAGCACCGAGGGGGTGATCGGCGCGTCCTGCCACTCGGTGTGGGCGTAGACGGTCTTCAGATAATCGTCAGCTGCAGGGGATGCCACCGGTCCAGCCTACGTGGTGCGCTCGCGTGCCCACGCGGTGAGTCCGTGGATGAGTGCCCGCACGCCGATCTCGAACGTGCGGCGGGCGGGGTCCGTGCTGAGCCGCGCCCTGGCGGCCTCGGCCTCGGCGAAGGTCGGGAACTCCGGCGCGAGGGCGCCAGGGGCCATGTTG
>JBOGEI010000052.1:0-14012 GCA_050701935.1 Microbacterium sp. | reverse complement strand
GTGCTGAGCCGATGATGAACGACTCCAGTGCCACGATGGCATCCACGATCGTGTCGGTCGGCCAGCCGTCGTCCGCCAGCAGGCGCGCGATCTGCTCGTAGTCGGCGAACGAGCCCTCGTCGGCGTCGATCGGCGAGGTCGCCAGCATCACCATGGCCTCGGGGGCGGCGATCGCGGCGTCGCGGTAGCTGTGGGCCCAGGTGAGCAGGGCGGCCTCGACGGGCATCTCGTGCAGCACGGGGGAGACGAGCGCACGACTGACCTGCCCGCGCATCGCCCGGATCACCGCGTCACGATTCGCGAAGTGGTGGTACAGCGCCGAGGTGCGAACGCCCAGGGATTCCGCGAGCGCCGTCATCGTGAACTGGCGCGGCGTGCGCTGCGCGCTGAGCATGAACGCCGCCTTCAGGATGCGCTCCTCGGTGAGCACCTGGGTCGAAGGTCGACCGACGCTGCGCGGAGATTTCGTCATCGTGCTCGATTCTGCTCAGACGTCTGGTATTTTATTGAAACTCTTTCAATACCGAATGATTCACTACCGATGAAGGTACTGCCATGACCGGTTTCGACGCCGACACCATTGTCACCGGCGCGCATGTGGTGACGATGGACCCGCGCCGCCCGCACGCCACCGCCTTCGCGGTGCGCGACGGCCGCTTCCTCGCAGTGGGAGACGACACGCTGGTCCGCGAACTGCGCGGACCCCGCACGGTCGTGCACGATCTCGGCGGTGCCGCCGTGACGCCAGGGCTCATCGACGCGCACCTGCACCCGATCCAGGGGATCGAACTGACGGCCGGGATCGACCTGGGAGGGCTGACCGCCCGCGCGGCCCTGCTGACGGCGCTTCGGGCCGAGGCCGATCGCGCTCTCGCCGAAGACGCCGACCCGTGGGTGCGCGGCTGGAACCTCGACTACGACGTGTTCCACGAGCTGCCCATGACCGCGGATGCGATCGAGGATGCGGTGCGCGGACTCCCGGCGCTGCTCATCGTGTTCGATGGGCACACCGCCCTCGCCAGCCGCGCTGGGCTGGCCCGCGCGGGCATCACCGGCGCGCGCGAGTTCGAGGATTCGTCGTGCGTGGTCGTCGATGCCGACGGCCACCCCACCGGGGAGCTGCGCGAACTCGGCGCCTACGAGCCCGTGCGACTGAGCGCCCCGGCGCTGACCCGTGATCAGACCCTCGCGGTCGGACACGACCTGCTGCGCGGACTGCGCGATTGCGGCCTCACAGGCGGCACGATCATGGATGGCGGCTTCGCAACACTCGAACTGCTCGATGCCCTGGAGCAGGGGCCGGGGCTCCCGATCCGCATCGTCTCGGCGATCGACCACGAGCCCGGCTTCGACCAGGAGCGGACGGCCGCGAACCTCGCGATGCGCGACCGCCACGGCGACCGGTGGCGCGGTGGCGTGGTCAAGCTCTACGCCGACGGCGTGGTCGAGACGGGGACCGCCTGGCTACACGAGCCCGACTCGGTGGGTGAGGGGCTGGAGCCGTTCTGGAAGGACGCCGCCGCCTACGCCCGCACCGTGCGGAGATACGCCGAGGCCGGATTCCAGGTGGCGACGCATGCGATCGGCGACCGGGCGGTGGCAGAGGTCGTCGACGCCTATCTCGCCGTCGGCGTGCGCAGCGTGGGCGGAGCACCGCACCGCATCGAGCACCTCGAGACCACGACCGACCGCGACGTGGCCCGCATCGCCGCCGCCGGGATCACCGCCTCGATGCAGCCCCTGCACATGCAGTGGCGCAAGGCCGACGGATCGGATGACTGGTCGAGCAGGCTCGGACCCGTCCGTGCCGCTCGCGCCTGGCGCGTGCGCGACTACTGGGAGGCCGGAGCGCCCCTCGCTCTCGGGTCGGACTGGCCCATCGCGCAGAACGATGCGCGCATCGGGCTCGCATGGACGATGCTGCGCCGCCGCCCGGGAGACCCTGACGCCCCGGTCTTCGAACCCGCCCAGGTGCTCACCCCGTACCAGGCGCTGCACGGATACACCGTGGGCGCCGCCCTGGCCCAGGGGGATGCCGACCTCGGTCGCATCGCCCCCGGCTTCCGGGCCGACTACGCCGTGTGGACGGAGAACCCGCTGCACGTCTCCCCTGACGACCTCCCCGACCTTCCGGTCCTGGCGACGGTCGTCGGCGGTTCCGAGCCCTGACCCCCGGCTCGCCCGCGCCCCTCCTGGCGGCCCCTATCCGCTCGTTCCCCTTCACACTGAGGTGACTTCCATGCCCGAATTCGGCGCTCTCGCGCTCCTGCCCATCGTGGTGATCCTGATCGTCGCGGTCGCCACCAGACGCACCCTCTTCGCCCTGTTCTGCGGCACCGTCGCCGGGGCGCTGCTCCTTGGCGGCTGGGGCGGCTTCGACGTCTGGGTCGAGTACACCGGAAAGGCCCTCTCCAACGAGACGGCGCAGTGGCTGCTGCTCATCGTCGCGCTGTTCGGCATCCTCATGATGCTGTTCGAGAAGTCGGGCATCGTCACCGATTTCGCGAACTGGGCCGAGCGGTTCGTCACCTCCCGCCGCAAGTCGATGGTGCTGACCTTCCTGCTGTCGGTCGTGCTGTTCGTCGACGACTACCTGAACGTGCTCACCACCGGCACCTCCATGAAGCAGGTCACCGACCGCTACCGGGTGCCGCGTACGCAGCTCGGCGCGATCATGAAGATGACGGCCGCGCCGATCGCCGTCCTCATCCCCGTCTCGACGTGGGCGCTGTTCTTCTCCGGACTGTTCGAGGCGCAGGGCGTCACGGTCGGCGGCACCGGCTTCGGCGCCTACCTGCAGGCGATCCCGTTCATCTTCTTCGGGTGGGCGGCGCTCGCCGTGGCTCTCCTGATGAGCATCGGATGGCTGCCGAAGCTCGGCGTGATCAAGCGCGATGCGATCCGGGCCGAGCGCGACGGCGACGTCTTCCCGATCGGCACCACCGACGAGGAGCGACGTGCCGAAGGCGCAGCGCTCCTGGCCGAGCTGAAGGCCGACGACCCCGACGGCTCGACCGCACAGCGGGTGGCGACAGCCCTCGCGACTTCGACCGAGACCGGGCGCAAGCCCCAGCCGTGGGGCTTCCTGATCGCGATGGCCGTGCTCGTCGGCGTCACGATCGCCACGAACGCCAACGTCGTCGCTGGTACCGCTGCATCGCTCGCCGTGACGATCGTGATCGTGCTGGTGCAGCGCCGGCTCAGCATCCGCGGGGTGCTCGATGCTGCGCTCGAGGGCATCGAGAGCATGCTGTTCGTGATGATCCTCACGGTGCTGGCGTTCATGGTGCAGGAGATGAACATCGCCCTCCAGCTCGCGGAGTTCGTGATCCAGGTCACCGAGCCCGTGCTGACTCCGGCGCTGCTTCCGGCGATCGTGTTCGCCGTCTGCGGCATCTACGCCTACGCGACCGGATCCTTCTGGGATCTGGCGGCGGTGATCACCCCGGTCGTCCTCCCGCTGGCGCTCGCGCTGGGAGCCGACCCGATCCTGGCGGGTGCTGCCGTGTTCTCCGGTGCCGCACTCGGCAGCACGACCTGCCTCTACGGCGACGGCATCATCCTCGCGTCGAGATCGATCGGCATCAAGCCGATCAACCTGATGCTCGCGATCCTGCCGTACGCCGGGATCGCGGCGGGGCTGTCGTTCGTGCTGTACCTGGTGACGGGCTTCGTGACGGCCTAGCCGAGGGCGGGTCAGCCCAGGGTGGTCAGGATGATGAACGCGGCCTGACCCGCGAAGAACAGGACGAGGAATCCGAGGAGGGCGGCGGCCAGCGAGAGCCGGCCGTCGAACCCCTCGATCTCGGTCATCCCGATCTTGCGTGCACGGAACGCCAGGACGAGGGTGGCGATGCCGAGCGCCAGCTGCACCCACGGGCTGCCCGCATCGATGACCTTGGGGAAGGCGATCAGCAGGGCGCCGATGACGCCCGTCGCGAAGCCGGTCCAGGTGAGGATGCGGATGTTGCGGCGGGCGTTCTCGACAGACATGCATCGAGCCTATCCGGGCTCAGGCTCCCGTCAGCACCAGCCAGAGGAGGGCGCCGTTGAGCGCGATCAGCAGCACGGAGGCGATGATCCCGGCCGCCGTCGTCCACCGGCGGTTCACCCAGGCGCCGAGGGTGCGTCGCTGCGCAGTGAGCACCACCAGGGGGATCAGCGCGAACGGGATTCCGAACGAGAGCACCACCTGGCTGAGGACCAGCGCGAGCGTCGGGTCGAAGCCGATGCCGAGGATCACGAGCGCGGGGATCAGAGTGACCAGGCGACGGGCGAGCAGCGGGATGCGCACGTGCAGCAGTCCGTGCATGATCTCCGCCCCCGCGTAGGCGCCCACCGAGGTCGAAGCCAGTCCCGATGCGAGCAGCCCTACGGCGAAGAAGGTCGCCACGACCGGTCCGAGCCCGGCGGCGAGGGCGGCATGCGCACCCTCCAAGGAGTCGGTGCCCTCGACACCTGCGAGGTTCGCAGCGGCGAGCAGCAGGATGCAGAGATTGACGGAACCGGCGATCACCATGGCGATCGAGACATCCCAGCGGGTGGCCGTGAGCAGGCGGCGGATGCGCGAGGTCTCGGTGCGCACGGCCTCGTCGCCGGCGTGGGCGGTCGTCGCGCCGAAGCGGTCGCGAGCCAGCGAGGAGTGCGCGTAGATCGCGTGCGGCATGATCGTCGCGCCGAGGATCGACGCGGCCAGCAGGACCGAGCCCGTGTCCTGGAAACGGGGAACCATTCCGCCGAGGACCCCCGCCGGGTCCGGCGGTGCGACGAAGACGCCGGCGACGAAGCCGATCGTGATGATCGCCATGAGTCCGATGATCACGAACTCGAACGGGCGGGCGCCGCGCCGACTCTGCACCGTGAGCAGGACCATCGAGACGGCGCCCGTGATGAGGCCGCCCAGCAGCAACGGCACATCGAACAGCAGGTTCAGGGCGACCGCGCCGCCGATGACCTCGGCCAGGTCGGTGGCCATCGCGACGAGTTCGGCCTGCAGCCAGTAAGCGCGACGCGCCCATGGCCGCTTGAGTCGTGCACCCAGCACCTCGGGAAGGCTCTGCCCGGTGACGACGCCCAGCTTGGCGGAGAGGTACTGGATCAGCCATGCCATCACGTTGCCGGCGAGCACGACCCACACCAGAAGGTAGCCGTACTGGGCCCCCGCGGTCATGTTGCTGGCGACGTTGCCGGGGTCGAGGTAGGCGACGCCCGCGACGAGGGCGGGACCGAGCAACCAGAGGCTGCGGGGCGCTCTGGCCGGGGAAGCGGTCGGGGTCGTCATCTCGACGGAAGAATTTTTAGGCACACCGAAACCGTAGCGTATTTTTCGGTGTACCTAAATATCATGTGCGATCTGCTTCCCACGGCGGGGATAGCCTGGCGGGATGGATGACGTCGTGCCGGAGAGCACCACCCCACACGCTCCGGCGGAGTCGGCTTCCGGCGGCTCGATCGCGCAACCCGGCTACGGCGTGGGGCCTTGGCCCGGAGGCGAGGAGGCATGGCCGACAGGTGAGCAGTACGACCCCGAACTCCTCGCTGCCGGCGACACCCGCAACGTGATCGACCGCTATCGCTACTGGCGGATGGAGGCGATCGTCGCCGACCTCGACACCCAGCGGCATCCTTTCCATGTCGCGATCGAGAACTGGCAGCACGACATGAACATCGGGTCGATCGTGCGCAGCGCCAATGCGTTCCTCGCCGACACCGTGCACATCATCGGTCGCCGCCGCTGGAACAAGCGCGGGGCCATGGTCACCGACCGCTACCAGCACGTCGTCCACCACGAAGACGTCGAGACGTTCGCCGCGTGGGCAACCGCCGAGGGGCTCCCGATCATCGCCGTCGACAACGTCGAGGGCGCGGTCCCGGTCGACAGGGCCGACCTGCCCCAGCGCTGCGTGCTCCTGTTCGGGCAGGAAGGGCCTGGACTCTCCGCCGAGGCGCTCGTCGCAGCGTCCGCGCACATCGAGATCACCCAGTACGGCTCGACCCGCTCCATCAACGCCAGCGCGGCCGCAGCCGTGATCATGTACGAGTGGTGCCGGAGGTACGCGGGCTGATCGCGCACCCGACCCTCTCGACACGCGGCATCTGCGGGCGTAGCGTGAGTGCCGATCGAGGAGGCCGACATGGCAGGCGTGGCACCCATCCGTCCGTATCTCTGGTTCGTCGACAGTGCGCAGGAGGCGATGGACTACTACGTCTCGGTGTTCCCGAACTCGTCGATCGACCGGGTCGCGCACTATCCGGACGAGAACCTCAGCGAGCACTTCACGGGGATGTCGGGGAAGGTCATCCACGGCGAATTCACGCTGAACGGCACGCGGTTCGGCTGCATCGACGGCGGACCTGCGTTCGCCTTCAATGAGGCGATCTCGTTCGTGATCGAGTGCGCCGACCAGGCGGAGATCGATCACTACTGGCAGGCGCTCTCGGCCGTGCCGGAGTCGGAGGCATGCGGCTGGTGCAAGGACCGTTTCGGCGTCAGCTGGCAGGTGATCCCCGCCGGCCTCGACCTTCTGCAGCAGCGGCCGGAACAGATCCAGGCCCTGATGCACATGAAGAAGATCGTGATCGCGGAGCTGGAGAGCGCCTGAACCGGGCGCGATGCGATCGGTCGGCGCCGGTCAGCCGCGGTCGATGCCGAACAGGTGGTGGTAGATGGCGTTGACGTCGCGATCGAGGTGATCGATGCGCCCGTGCAGAGCGCGGATCTCCGTGCGGACGCCGGCGAACTCGCTGCCCGTCTCGGTGCGCACGCTCGCGAACTCGTTCCGGAACTCGGTGCGCACGCTCGCGAACTCGTTTCTCATCTCGGTGCGCACGCTCGCGAACTCGTTCCGCATCTCCGTGCGCACGCCGTCGAACCCGTTCTGCATCGTGCGGAGGAACATCGTCGAGATCAGCGTGATGGTGCCGAACATCCCGGCGGCGAAGACGCCGATCAGTGTCCAGACCTGTGGTTCCGTCATCCCCAGCATCCCTTCAGTGTTCCTCGATCATCGTCGGGGCGCCAGGGGTCGGTGACGTAGTATTCCGCGGATTCCGGCGGTTGTGAAGAAGTCGCTCCGACTGGTGTCTGTGCAGGAATCGGCTGGAGCGAGCACCGACCTCAGGCCGTGGCCGAGAGCCAGCGCCCCGACCGCACGCGCCAGCCCAGAGTGCCGAGTCGTGCGAGCAGATAGACGCCGAAGAAGGCGACCGCGAGCCAGACGAGTCCTGCGGCACCGTCGACCCCCGTCGCGGCGATGATCCACAGGGCGGGCAGGAACGGCACCAGGTTCAGACCACCCGCGATCGCGAGGTAGCGGGCGTCGTTCGCACCCATGAGCACCCCGTCGAGCACGAAGACGACACCGGCGATCGGCTGGGCGACGGCGAGCACGAGCAGCGCCGGCTGCACGAGAGACGCGATCTCGGCGTCGCCGGTGAAGACGATGCCGAGCACCCCGGACGATGCGGCGATCACACCCCCGACGGCCATGCCGAACCAGGCGCCCCACGCGACGGTGCGGGCCAGCACGCGGTGCACCTGTTGCTCGTCGCCGGCTCCGAGCTCCTTTCCGATGAGCGCCTGTGCCGCGATCGCGAGCGCATCGAGGGCGAAGGCGGCCGCGGAGAAGATGGTGAACACGATCTGCCAACCGGCCAGCTCGTCGGTGCCGATGCCCGTCGCGATCCCCACCGTCGCCAGCAGCGCGATGCGCAGGCTCACGGTTCGAAGGAACAGCCATCCGCCCGACGTGGCGGTGTTGCGCATGCCCGCGCCCTGTGCGCGTAGCGAGGCACTGTGCCGGGTGGCGAGGCGGCGCACCACCAGCACGTAGGCGGCGACCATTCCCCACTGTGCGGTGACGGTGCCGGCGGCGGAACCCGCGATGCCCCAGCCGAGTCCGTAGACGAAGAGCCAGTTGAGCAGGGCGTTGGCTCCGAAACCGAGCCCTGCGATCCACAGCGGCGTCATGGTGTCCTGCATGCCGCGGAGCAGCCCGGTCGCGGCGAACACGATGAGCATCGCCGGCAGACCCCACATCGAGATGACGAGGTACTCGTTCGCCTGGGCGGCGACGGCATCGCTCGCGCCGAACAACGAGACCAGCCACGGGGAGGAGACGGCTCCGATCACGGCCAGCACAGCGCCGAGCCCGAGCGCCAGCCACATGCCGTTGACGCCCACGGAGACAGCCTCGCCCGGCTGCCCCGCACCGAAGCGGCGCGCCACAGCGGGAGTGGTCGAGTAGGCCAGGAAGACCATGAGCCCGACGATGGTCTGCAACACGGCTCCCGCGATGCCGAGTCCCGCGAGCGGCGTCGTACCGAGGTGACCGACGAGTGCGGCGTCGACGATCAGGAACGCCGGCTCCGCGATCAGCGCGCCGAGCGCGGGGACGGCCAGGCGCAGGATCTCTCGGTTGAGCGGGGCGCGCGCGGTCATCCTCCGAGCCTATGACCTGGCGCCGACCCGGCTCGTCCGCTCTGTGCCGTGCCCGTCGTAGGGTGGATGCAAGTTCGGATGCCACGGAGGTGCATCATGACGGATCCCCGAGACGCGGCCGCGCGGTATCTCGCGAGCAGGCACAGCGGCGACAGCGGCGAGAACGCCGACGGCGATGAGGAGTCGGGCACGCCGCCCGGGATCGCCGCAGCCGTCGATCGTGCCGCCTTCATCGAGACCGCCATCCAGGTGGCGATCCGCCGTGGTGATTTCGACGACCTGCCGGGTGCGGGCAAACCCCTCGCGGGGCTCGGCACCCATCACGAGCCGGACTGGTGGATCCGCCGCAAGATCGAGACCGAGAACCTGACCGGTCTCGGCCCACCCGCCATCCTGCTGCGCACCGAGGGCCGGGAGCTGAACGATCAGCTCGACCTGCTCGGTCGCGAGTCCGACGTGCGCGAAGTCCTCGAGGACTTCAATCGACGGGTGCGTGAAGCGCGGCGTCAGCTCCAGGGCGGTCCACCCGTCGTCACGTCTCCCCGTGACATCGACGCCGAGGTGGCCGCCTGGGCAGAACGTCGTGCGGCGCGGACGAAGGCCGAGCCGGTGGAGGAGCCACGGCGCCGACGCTTCCGCGAACGGCGCCGCAGCTGATACGGACTCGGCCGGGCCCCCACCCAGCCGATCCGCGTCCCCTCTCGACGGGCTCAGCCCGTCGGCCGCTTCAGGCCTCCCACAGGCCCGAAGTCGTGTCGGTCGTTCGCGCCCGACGCGCGCGCAGCCATCCGTCCACCCCGAACCGGCCGGCGGCTGGGAGGAGGAGCACGACGGCTGAGAGCACGACCATCGCGGGATACTGGCTGATCAGCTGATCAGCGCTCCAGTAGAGCATCAGCGTCCCGATCGACAGGAAGGCTGTGATCCTGGTCAGCAGTCCCGCGACCAGCAGCACTCCGAGAATGACCTCGAGAGCGGGCATCACCACACCGAACAGCGCGGGCGTCATCCCCATGAACGCCCCGAGCGGCTCGAAGAACCACGGCACCCGAGAGTTCCCCTGCGTGCTCTGGGCCACCAGCTCGATGTCGGCCGCCCCGAATCCGGCACGGTACTTCAGGATGCCCTCGATCAGCCAGAGCACCCCTACCGCCACCCTGGCCCCGCCGCCGAGCAGCGAGAGGGCCAGGGCGCCTGCAGGTCGCGATCCGGTCATGAGAGCTCGGCTGCTCCGAACACGGCCTTCGCCTTGTCGCAGTGGATCACGACGTAGGAGTACTTCGACGTGTCGACGCCGTCGAGGGTGAAGGTCTGCGTGGCGGTGTCGAACGAGACGGCATCGACGAGCATGCCCGCCGTCACCGCGGCCTCGTCGGTGCCGTTCGTGAGGTAGACGTGCAGGTCGGGGCCCTCGTCGGAGGAGAACCCGGACAGGGCGATCTCGTCGTCGGTCACGGTGACGGTGCCGGCGACCTTCTTCTCGTTCAAGCCCATGAACTCGCCGGTCTTCTCGGTCATCGTCATCGTGGCGCCGTCGTCCGCGCTCTGCGACGCGGACGATGAGGGCTTGGTCTCCTCGGTCGCGGCCGGCGAGCTGCACGCCGACAGGGCGAGGGCGAGGGTGATGGCCGCGGTGGTGGCGAGAGCGATCTTGCGCATGAGGTTCTCCTGTTCACTGTGTGTGCGACTGTGTTCCCGGAGCGACGGATGCCGCGGCGGATCGCACTTCGAAGAACGCTACGAAGACACGGGCGGTGGTGGGGAAGACCTTTCAGGACCGTAAGGAACCGGGTCGCGGCGCGGATCGCGCGACTAGTGTCGACCCCATGCAGGAGGCAACCGAAGTCGTCGTGGTCGAAGACGACCCCACCGTCAGGGAAGCAGTGGGGGCTTATCTGCGGGCCAACGGGTACGCGGTGTCGAGCTTCGGCGACGGGGTGTCTGCGCGGACGGCGCTGCGGGACGGTCTCCCCGACGTGGTGATCGTCGACCGGATGCTGCCGGGCATCAGCGGCGACGAGCTGTGCCGCGACCTGCGCTCGTACTCCGACGTGCCGATCATGATGCTCACCGCCCTTGGCCAGGTGGAGGACCGCATCGACGGCTTCGAGTTCGGCGTCGACGACTACCTCTCCAAACCGTTCTCGTTGCGCGAGCTGCTGATGCGCGTGGGGGCGCTGGTGCGCCGTTCGCAGGTCGTACAGGCGTCGGTGGGCGAGGTGCGGGCGGGGGCCTTCACGATCGACCCGCTCCGTCGTCGGGTGTGGGTGCGCGGGGAGGAGATCATCCTCACCGGTCGCGAGTACGACCTGCTGTTCTTCCTGGTGCGCAACGAGGGGCGTCCGCTCGGGCGCGAGGAGATCCTCCGCGAAGCCTGGGGGTGGAGCTTCGGCGAGGCGTCGACCGTCACGGTGCACGTGCGCCGGCTGCGCGAGAAGATCGAGGAAGACCCGCGGGATCCGATCCACCTGCGCACCGAATGGGGCGTCGGATACCGCTTCTCGACCGAGGGGGATCGCTCGTGATCATGCTCGCCGCCGGCGACATCCTGCTGATCGTGCTGACATGTCTGGTCGCCGCCGTCTGCGTCGCAGGTCTCATGCTCGGGCTGCTGCGCCTGCTCCGGCGACGCTCGATCCGTGTGCAGCTGATGCTCGTCGCCAGTGCGGGACTCATCACGATGGCGGCCTCGGTCGTCGCCATCGCCGTCGAGATGTACATCTCCACGCACGACCTGACCGTGCTCCTCGTCGTGATCGGGGTGTCGCTCGTCCTCGGGCTGGCGACGGCCTGGGCCGTGGCCAGGGCGATGCGGTCGTCGTTCGAGCGCTTCTCAGCCTCGCTCGGGCAGGTCGGACGCGGAGACGTGATCGTCGCGGAGCACGTCGGCTCCCGCGAGCTGAACGATCTCTCGGTGCAGCTGGCCGACGTGTCGGCGAAGGTGGATGCCGCGAACTCCGAGCTGGAGCGCCTCGACTCGGCGCGACGGCGGTTCTTCGCCTGGATCTCGCATGATCTGCGGACTCCGCTCACAGCGGTGCGTGCGCTGGCCGAGTCGATCGAAGAGGGCGCGGCCGACGCGCCGGAGCGCTTCGCCGGCCAGGTGCGAGTGCAGGTCGAGACCATGAGTCGCATGGTCGACGACCTGTTCGAGCTGTCCAAGCTGACCTCCGGGGCCGTCCAGCTGCGGACGCAGCAGGTGGAGCTGCTCGATGTCGTCTCGGACGCCGTCGCCGATGTCGCGGCCGCGGCAGAGAGCCACGGGGTGCGCATCGTCGAACGCGGGGTCGCAGGACACGTGCTCTGGGCGGACCCGCACCACCTCGGGCGGATCATCGTGAACCTGTTGACCAATGCGATCAGGCACGCGCCGCGCGGCACCGAGATCGTCGTCTCGGCCACGGAGCTCGACCGGCACCGGCTGGTGCTGGGCATCCTCGATCACGGCGCCGGCGTCGCCGTGGAAGATCTCGACCGCATGTTCGACGTCGGTTGGCGTGAAGACACGGCCCGCACGGCGACCGTGGAGCAGGACAGCGTGGCATCCGGCGCCGGGCTCGGCCTGTCGATCGCCCGCGGCCTCGCGCGCGCTCATGGCGGCGAGGTGTTCGCCGAGCGCACGGACGAGGGGTTCCGCATGAACGTGCTCCTTCCGTTCAGTGCTGCTCCCGTCCCCGTATGACGGTGCCCGTGGACACGATGGGGGAGGCGGGTCATAGGCTGGGGCGCATGACTGACGTTCTTCCCGTTGGCCTCGCCCTTGACGAGTTCAGCTCCGACATCCGCCCGCAGGACGACCTGTATCGCCACGTGAACGGCGCCTGGCTCGCCCGCACCGAGATCCCGGGTGACAAGGCGCGCTGGGGCTCGTTCCACCTCCTCGCCGAGCAGGCCGAGAAAGACGTGCGCGCGATCATCGAAGAGTCGCAGGACGCCCCGGAGGGCACGCTCGCCCGCAAGATCGGCGACCTGTTCGCGAGCTTCATGGACACCGAGCGCATCGACGCCGCCGGTGTGACGCCACTGGCCGAGACCCTCGCCGAGATCGAGGCGATCGACGGCATCCCGTCGTTCCTGCGCACCGTCGGCGCCTATGACCGCGACGGTCGCGCATCGGTCATCGGCCTCTACGTCGACGGCGACCCCGGCGACCCCGAGCGCTACATCCCGGTGCTCGTGCAGGCGGGTCTGTCGCTGCCGGACGAGAGCTACTTCCGCCTCGACACGTTCGCCGACACCAGGGCCGCGTACCGCGCGCACCTCGAGCGGCTGCTGGGTCTCGCCGGCGTCGCCGATGCAGCGGCTGAAGCCGACCGTGCGATCGCACTCGAGACCGAACTCGCCGGCCACCACTGGGACAACGTGCGAAGCCGTGACGCGGTGGCCACCTACAACCTCAAGACGTGGGACGAGCTGCAGGCGCTCGCCGGTGTCGACCTCGCTCCGTGGCGCGAGGCGGTCTCGCCGTCGAACCCCGCGGCCTTCGACGAGGTCGTGGTCTCGCAGCCCAGCTTCTTCGAGGGGCTCGGCTCGCTGCTGACTCCCGACCGTCTCGACGACTGGAAGGCGTGGCTGCGGGCCAAGGTCGTGCATGCTGCTGCTCCGTACCTGACCGACGACCTCGTGAAGGAGAACTTCTCGTTCTACGGCACCGAGCTCACCGGCGTCCCCACGATCCGCGAGCGCTGGAAGCGCGGCGTCTCGCTCACCGAGGGTGCTCTCGGCGAGGCGATCGGCAAGGTCTACGTCGAGCGGCACTACCCGCCGACGGCGAAGGCCGCGATGGACGAGCTGGTCGCGAACCTCATCGAGGCGTATCGGCAGAGCATCACCGATCTCGAGTGGATGACGGCCGAGACCCGCGAACGGGCGCTCGCCAAGCTCGATTCCTTCACACCGAAGATCGGGCACCCTGAGGTGTGGCGCGACTACTCGAGCCTCGAGATCGACAGGGCCGATCTGTTCGGCAACGTGCGCCGCGCCTCGATCTTCGAGCACGACCGCAACGTCGACAAGGTCGGCAAGCCCATCGACCGCGCCGAGTGGCACATGCCGCCGCAGATGGTCAACGCCTACTACAACCCCTCGATGAACGAGATCGTGTTCCCCGCGGCCATCCTGCAGTATCCGTTCTTCGACGCCGGCCGTGATGCGGCAGCGAACTACGGCGGCATCGGAGCGGTCATCGGGCACGAGATCGGCCACGGCTTCGACGACCAGGGCAGTCGCTACGACGGCGACGGCCGGTTGCAGGATTGGTGGACCGATGCCGACCGTTCGGCGTTCGAGGAGCGCACCAAGGCGCTCATCGCGCAGTACGACGAGCTGGTCCCCGAGGGGCTCGACGCCGAGCACCACGTGAACGGAGCCCTCACGATCGGTGAGAACATAGGCGACCTCGGCGGTCTCGGCATCGCGCTGAAGGCCTACGAACTCTCGCTCGACGGCGCCGAGGCGCCGGTCATCGACGAGTACACGGGTGTGCAGCGACTGCTGCTGTCGTGGGCACAGGTGTGGCAGCAGAAGAGCCGCGACGCCGAGACCCTGCGCCTGCTGACGATCGACCCGCACT
>JBOGEI010000051.1:0-20907 GCA_050701935.1 Microbacterium sp. | reverse complement strand
CCTGTGGACCAGGCGGCTGGTCCGACGCGCGCGACCAGCACCGGGAACCCCCGGAATGCGTGCCGAACTGGTCGCCATCGCGCTCGCCGGCGGTGCATCCATCGACCGCGCGCTGCAGCTCGTGTCCGACAGCTCCGCGTCTGGCGGGAGCGATGAGCGCGTCCGCGCCGTGCTCGATCTGTCCCGCGCGGCCGGTGTGCCCGCAGCAGAACTGCTCCGGGCATCCGCAGCTCAGGACCGGCACACCGCCAGAGTGCAGGGGCGGCTCCGCGCCGCGAAGCTCTCGACGCGTCTGCTGTTCCCGCTCGGCGTCTGCACCCTGCCCGCATTCCTCCTGCTCGGAGTCGCACCCCTACTGCTGAGCGTCCTCGCATCGACGCCGCTGTCGCTGTGACCGTCTCGATGCATCCCACCCCATCCGATGCCGCGGCATCCCAGAGAAAGAAGGAACACCATGATCAACCTCCCTCGACTGGACCGGCGTCGCGCCGCGACTCTGTTCGGCGACGACACCGGCGCCGCCACCGCCGAGTACGCGATCACGACCATGGCGGCTGTGGCCTTCGCCGGACTCCTGGTGGTCATCATGCGGTCGGACGAGGTCCGCGGGATCCTCACCGATCTCGTGCGGCGGGCGTTGACGGTGTCGTGATGCGCGGTGCGAAAGAGCCGAGGGCTCTGCACAAGCCGGGGGAGCTCTCCCGTGCGATGCGCCGCACGGGAGAGCGAGGCTCCGCCTCGGCGGAGCTGGCCCTCGCTCTCCCCGCCGTCGTGCTGGCGCTTCTGCTCGGTGCGGGGGCGCTCGGAGCGGCGTCGCGCCAAGTGGCTCTGCAGGATGCGTCTGCCGACGCGGCACGCCTGCTCGGACGCGGTGAAGGACACGATGCCGCAGCGAACGCGGTTCATGCCGCGGTATCGGGCGCGAAGACGTCGTCATCACTCGCGGGTGACCTCGTGTGCGTCACGGCTTCTCTGGAAGTGTCCGTGGGGCCGCTGATCCGGATGCCCTTGCGCGCGTCGAGCTGCGCCCTCGCCGGGGGTCTCTGATGGCCGGCTCAGCGCTCGCCGCGGGAGTCTTGGCTGTCGCGGCCGCGCTCTCCCTGGGCCTCGCGGCAGTAGGCGGTGCGTCGGTGACGGCACAACGCGCTGCGGGTGCAGCAGATGCCGCGGCGCTCGCCGCAGCCGATGCCGCGAGCGGCGCCGTTCCCACGAGCGAGCGGCCTTGCGATCTCGCCGGGAGGGTCGCGGCGGCGGCAGGGGCTGCCCTCACCGGCTGCTCTCTCGACGGCTTCGTGGCGACCGTCCAGGTGCAGGCGGCGTACGCTGGACTCGCAGCCGTCTCCCGAGCCCGTGCCGGGCCTCCCGAGGGACAATGACGGCCCGTGCTACCTCGCTCACTGTGAACAACCCCACACAGTGGTGTGTATGGTGTGCTTCGAAGAAAGGACGCACCCTTGGCTGAAGGCAAGAAGCTCGTCATCGTCGAGTCCCCGACGAAGATGCGGTCTATTCAGGGATACCTCGGCGACGGTTACGAGGTGCTCAGCTCCGTCGGCCATATCCGTGATCTCGCCGACAAGAAGGACATCCCGGCCGAGGACAAGCAGGCGTACGGGAAGTACTCGATCGACATCGACAACGGCTTCGACCCGTACTACGTCGTCTCCGATCGCAAGACCAAGACGGTCGCCGAACTCAAGCGTGCTCTGAAGACCGCCGATGAGCTCCTGCTCGCCACTGATGAGGACCGCGAGGGCGAGGCGATCGCCTGGCACCTGCTCGAGACTCTCAAGCCCAAGGTGCCCGTCAAGCGCATGGTGTTCCATGAGATCACCAAGGACGCGATCCAGGCAGCCGTCGGCAACACCCGCGAGCTCGACCACGACCTCGTCGATGCGCAGGAGACGCGCCGTATCCTCGACCGTCTGTACGGCTGGGACGTCTCGCCCGTGCTCTGGTACAAGGTCAAGACCGGCATCTCGGCTGGGCGGGTGCAGTCCGCCGCGACTCGGCTCATCGTCGACCGCGAGCGCGAGCGCATGGCGTTCGTGTCGGCGGAGTACTGGGACGTCGATGCTGCGGCTGCGGCGACCGGAACCTCGTTCAAGATCCGTCTCGTCCGCGTGGACGGCGGCCAGCTCGCCCGCGGCACAGACTTCGACGACGATGGCAAGCTCAAGAAGGCCGTCGTCATCCTCGACGAGGCCAGAGCCGCAGCACTGGCCAAGGCTGTCGACGCTGTCGGAGCCGGCAAGGTCACCAAGGTCGAGGCCAAACCGGGAACCCGCAGCCCTTACGCACCCTTCACGACCTCCACCATGCAGCAGGAGGCAGGTCGCAAGCTCTCGATGGGGGCCAAGCAGGCGATGGGCGTCGCTCAGCGCCTGTACGAGAAGGGCTACATCACTTATATGCGTACCGACTCCACGTCGCTGAGCACCCAGGCGGTGCAGGCGGCGCGGAGCCAGGCGGTCGCGCTCTACGGTGACAGCGCCGTGCCGCTCAAGCCGCGCGTCTACAAGTCCAAGAGCAAGAACGCCCAGGAAGCGCACGAGGCCATCCGCCCCTCCGGCGAGACCTTCCGCACGCCCGCATCGCTGTCTTCCGAGCTGGATCGCGACGAGCAGCGTCTCTACGACCTGATCTGGAAGCGCACGGTCGCAAGCCAGATGGCCGATGCGAAGTACGAGACCACCACGGTCACGATCGCCGTCGCCGCAGATGGCCAGAATGCCGAGTTCACCGCATCCGGCACTGTGTACACCTTCAAGGGCTTCCTGGAGGCCTACGAGGAGGGCCGCGACGAGAAGCGCGGCGACGCGGATGCTGCCGAGAACCAGTCGCTGCCGGCCGTCGCCGTCGGCGACGAGCTCGCGGTCTCGGACGCTGAGGCGAAGGGCCACCGCACCAACCCGAAGCCGCGCTACACCGAGGCTTCGCTCGTGAAGGTGCTCGAGGAGAAGGGGATCGGCCGTCCCTCGACGTTCGCCTCGATCCCCGAGACGATCCTCGATCGTGGCTACGCCGTCAAGCGGGGCCAGGCGCTCGTGCCGACATGGCTCGCGTTCAGCGTCGTCCGTCTGCTCGAAGAGCATTTCGCCGAGCTCGTCGACTACGACTTCACCGCAGCGCTCGAAGACGACCTCGACACGATCGCCCGCGGTGAGCAGAACCGCGTCGAGTGGCTCAAGTCGTTCTACTTCGGCTCCGACTCCCACGTCGGTCTTCGCCAGGTCGTCGACAACCTCGGCGAGATCGACGCGCGTGCGTTGAACTCCACGCGCATCACCGACACCGCCACGCTCCGCTTCGGCAAGTACGGTCCCTACCTCGAGGTGGCCGACCCCGCGAACCCCGAGGCCAAGCCCCGCATCGTCAACGTGCCCGAAGACCTGGCGCCCGACGAGCTGACCTCCGAGAAGGCTCAGGAACTCATCGATGCGCCCGTCGCCGGCGACCGCGTGCTGGGGGAGAACCCCGAGAACGGCAAGATCGTCGTCGTGAAGGACGGCCGATTCGGGCCGTACGTGCAGGAGAACGACCCCGTGTCGGAAGACGCCGCGGTCGATGAGACGACCGGTGAGGTCGTCGAAGCTCCGAAGCCGAAGCGCGGCGTCAAGAAGGAGACGGCTCCGAAGCCCCGCACCGCCTCACTCTTCCGGTCGATGTCGGTCGACACGATCGATCTCGACACGGCGCTGAAGCTGCTGAGCCTCCCGCGCGTCGTCGGCGTCGACCCGGAGTCCGGCGATGAGATCACGGCGCAGAACGGTCGGTTCGGGCCGTATCTGAAGAAGGGCACCGACTCGCGCTCCCTCGAGTCCGAATCGCAGATCTTCGATGTCACCCTCGAGCAGGCGCTCGAGATCTATGCGCAACCGAAGTACGGCGCAGGCCGCCGTGCATCCAGTGCTCTCGCCGAGTTCGAAGCCGACCCGGTGAGCGGAAAGCCCATCCGGATCCGCGACGGTCGCTTCGGCGCCTACGTCACCGACGGTGAGACGAATGTGACGATCCCGCGCGGTCAGACCGTCGAGGACATCACGTTCGAGATCGCGGTGCAGATGCTCGCCGACAAGCGGGCAAAGGGCCCGGCCCCCAAGCGGGGCGCGGCCAAGAAGGCCCCGGCGAAGAAGGCGCCCGCCAAGAAGCCTGCAGCCAAGACGGCGACCGCGAAGAAGACACCGGCGAAGAAGGCCACGGCGGCGACGTCGGCGGCGCGGTCCGCGGCAGCGAAGAAGGCAGCGGCCACCCGCGCGGCGAATGCTGCGGCGAAGGCAGCGGAGAAGGCGGACTCGTGACCTCAGGTCACGGGGTGTGGATCACGCTCGAAGGCGGCGACGGCTCGGGCAAGACCACGCAGTCGAATCTGCTCGCGGGATGGCTCGAAGACTCCGGACGCACCGTGGTGCGCACGCGCGAACCCGGCGGCTCGGAGGTCGGGCAGCTGATCCGCGACATCGTGCTGCACCATCGCGGTGACATCGCACCACGCGCGGAAGCGCTGTTGTATGCGGCAGACCGGGCGCACCACGTCGCGACCGTCGTGCGACCGGCGCTCGATCGCGGCGACATCGTCCTCCAGGACCGCTACCTCGATTCGTCCGTGGCCTATCAGGGTGCCGGGCGGGTGCTCGACGCGACCGAGATCCGCGATCTCTCGCTCTGGGCGGCCGAGGGGGCACTGCCCGATCTGACGGTGCTGCTCGATCTCGACCCGGGTACCGCGCGCACCCGGCTCGACTCGGCTGACAAGCCCTTCGACCGGCTGGAAGCTGAGAAGGCGGAGTTCCATGGCCGCGTCCGCGACGCCTACCTCGCTCTGGCGGAGGCCGAGCCCGCCAGGTTCCTCGTGCTCGATGCCGCAGCCTCTCCGGAGGCGATCGCCGAACTGATCCGCGCCAGGGTCGACGCGCTGCTCGACTGACCGACGAGATCCGTCGCCCGTGTGCGAACGATCTGCGCGGGGGCGTCGGCAGTCCCGATTAGGCTGAGTGCATGCCCCAGACCACTCCCGCCCCGTTCCCCTGGGCGGATGTGTGGGGGCAGGACACTGCCGTCGACACGCTCCGTGCCGCTGCCTCCGATCCTTCCGCGCTCTCGCATGCGTGGCTGATCACCGGCCCGCCAGGATCAGGGCGCTCGACGCTCGCGTACGCGTTCGCGGCTGCTCTCATCGCCGATAGGCCCGACGACGAGGCAGCCATGCGTCAGGTGCTCGCGGGCACCCATCCCGACGTGATGGCGTTGCGCACCGAAAAGGTGATCATCACGATCGCCGAAGCCCGTGGTCTCGTCGAGCGCTCCTACTTCGCGCCATCGGCCGGTCGCTACCGGGTCATCGTGATCGAAGACGCCGATCGCATGGTCGAGCGCACCTCCAACGTGCTCCTCAAAGCGCTCGAAGAGCCGCCGGAGCAGACGGTGTGGATCCTGTGCGCGCCCAGCGAGGCCGACCTTCTGCCGACGATCCGTTCCCGCGTGCGCTCCCTGCGACTGCGGGAACCCGATGTCGCCGACGTCGCACGGCTCATCAGCCTGCGCACGGGCGTCGACGAGGGCGTCGCAGAGCAGGCCGCCAGGCACGCCCAGCGGCACATCGGAATGGCCCAGCGGCTCGCCACCGACGACGCGGCCCGGCGTCGACGGGACGAGACACTGCGATCGGTCATCGGGGTCCGTGGAGTCGGCGATGCGGTCGACGTCGCAGGGCGCATCATCCAGGCGGCGACAGAGGATGCGAAGGCACTCACGGCCGAGCGCGACGCGCAGGAGCGGGCGTCCTTGCTGCGTACGATCGGCATCGCCGAGGGGCAGGCTGTTCCGCCGGCACTGCGCACGCAGCTGTCCGCGCTCGAAGACGATCAGAAGAAGCGGGCGACTCGCAGCCTTCGCGACGGCATCGACCGTGTGCTCACCGACCTGCAGTCGCTGTTCCGAGACGTCGTGATGCTGCAGTTCGGTCAGGGCGATGACCTGATCAACAGCGAATTGCGCCCCGAGCTGGCCGACCTCGCATCTGCCTGGCCCGAGACCCGTACTCTTGTCGTACTTGACCACCTTGCCGAGACGCGGCAGTCACTGGAGCGCAACGTCGCCCCTCTGCTCGCACTGGAGAGCTTGCTCGTGACGATCACGAGCGGGAGGAAACCGTGAACAATCGATCGACTTCCCGCCTGCGTCGTGCCGCCGCGATCGTGGCAGGGCTCGCCGCCGCATCCGTCGCCCTCTCGGGTTGTCTGTATGCGATGATCCCCGAGCAGTCGTCGAAGCCTTCGACGACCAGCGCTCCCGATACCGAGGGCGTCGCCGAAGACCTGCTGCCCTTCTACTCGCAGGAGCTGGAGTGGACGCAATGCGGTGTCGGCTTCGACTGCACCGATGTCACGGCTCCTCTCGATTGGGAAGACCCGGGCAAGGGCGACATCACTCTTTCCGTGGTCCGGCACCGCGCCGAAGGCACTCCCGTCGGCTCGCTGCTGACGAACCCGGGTGGTCCGGGCGCCAGCGGCGTCGACCTGATCCTCAACAGCCTCGACTTCGCTGTCGGTGCCGACCTCATCGAGAACTTCGACGTGATCGGCTTCGACCCGCGCGGAGTCGGTGCATCGACCGCAGTGACCTGTTACGACGCTCCCGAGATGGACGACTACCTCTACGGCATCCCGGCGGCCGCCCGCGGCACTGCTGAGTGGGAGGCAGAGCTGCTCGACTCGCACAAGGCCTTCGCCGAGGCGTGCGATGCGAACAGCGATGGCATCCTGCCGTACATCACCACGATCAACGCCGCCCGCGACATGGATCTGATCCGGGCGGTGCTGGGCGACAAGCAGCTGAATTACCTCGGCTACTCGTACGGCACGTTCCTGGGGGCCACTTACGCGAAGCTGTACCCCGAGAAAGCCGGGCGACTGGTCCTCGACGGCGCGATCGATCCCGCTGTTCCCGGGCTCGAAGTGGGTGCGACCCAGGCTCTCGGGTTCGAATCGGCGCTGCGCGCGTACATGCAGAACTGCCTCGATTCCGGGGAATGCCCGTTCAACGGCACGGTCGATGAAGCCATGTCCGATCTGGGGGCCCTGTTGGCGAGCGTCGACAGCAGGCCGTTGAAGAGCGGCGACGGACGCATGCTGGGCGCGGATTCGCTGATGACGGCCATCATCTCCGCCCTCTACTCGCAGGACAGCTGGGGCTATCTCACCCAGGCGCTCGATGAGGCGCTCCAGGGCGACCCCACGTCGGCGTTCTTCCTCGCCGACTTCTACAACGGACGTGAGAACGGGGCCTACGCCGACAACTCCGCCGAAGCCTTCCGCGCCTACAACTGCATGGACTACCCCGTGGAGAACGATCCGGCCGCCGAGGCCGCGACGAATGCGAAGATCGCCGCCGGAGCCCCGACCATCGCGCCATACTGGACCGGCCCCGACTCCTGCTCTGTCTGGCCCTATCCGCCCACGGGTACGCGCGGCGAGATCAAGGCCGAGGGCGCCGGGCCCATCCTGGTGATCGGTACCACCAACGACCCGGCGACCCCCTACGAGTGGTCGGAATCGCTGGCGAAGCAGCTCGAGGAGGGTGTCCTCATCACCCGCGTCGGCGAGGGGCACACCGGGTACAACAAGGGCAACGCCTGCGTCGATGATGCGGTGGAGGCGTTCCTGCTCGACGACGTTGTGCCGGAAGACGGTCTTCGCTGCGAGTGATCCCTGCCTCGATTCGCGAGCGAGCGCGAGACAGGGTAATATCGGTGATCGCGCCGCTCACGCGTCGCACGCCGCTTTAGCTCAGTCGGCAGAGCATTTCACTCGTAATGAAAAGGTCGTCAGTTCGATTCTGACAAGCGGCTCCGAAGGCCCCGTGATGCGAAGAACATCACGGGGCCTTTCCCGTTCCTCACGGCGTACCCTCGAATCATGAGCAGAGCGCTTCTCATCGTCGATGTGCAGAACGATTTCACCGAGGGCGGGGCACTCGCCGTCGCGGGAGGCGATGCCGTGGCGACAGCCATCACCACGTACCTGGCTGCGAACTCCGCCGAGTACCGGGTGATCATCGCCTCGCGCGACTGGCATGATGCCGACGACGACAACGGAGGGCACTTCGCCGATACTCCGGATTTCGTCGACTCCTGGCCGGTGCACTGCGTCGCGGGAACCGAAGGGGCCGAGTACGATCCGCTCCTGGCGACCGAGGCGGTGACCCACCACGTCCGCAAGGGGCAGGGAAAGCCCGCCTATTCGATGTTCGAGGGCGAGACGGAGGCAGGCGAGACGGTCGGCGCGATCCTGAGCGCTGCGGGCGTGCTCGGCGCCGATGTCGTGGGGCTCGCCACGGACCATTGCGTCCGTGCCTCTGCGCTCGACGCCATCGCGCACGGAGTCCATGTCCGCATCTTTACCGACCTCGTGGCAGGCGTCGCGACGGGTCCGAGCGAGGCGGCGCTGGCCGAACTCGTCCATGCGGGAGCGGAGCTTGCCGAGAGCGCGGGCGCATGAGTCGCAGCGTGCTGCTGCTGCGGGCGGTGAACGTCAGCGGGCGCAACATGGTGCCCATGGCGCGGCTCCGCGAGGTGCTGGCTGCCGAGACCGACCTGGTCGACGTGTCGACCTACATCGCCAGCGGCAACATCATCTGCGAGACGCCGAAGCATCCGGAAGTCGCGTGTGCCAGAGTTCGCACCGCGATCCACGAGGAGTTCGGCGTCGACACCCCGGTGATCCACCGGACCCGCGCGCAGCTGGTCTCGTCCGAGTCCGCCCAGCCGTTCCCCGAGGGGGATGTGAAGTTCGTGCATGCGATGTTCTTGGAGGGAGCCCCGTCGGACAGCGCGCTCGAGGCGCTGGAACAACGACGCCGCCCGGACGAACGCCTCGCACTCATCGGGAACGATCTGTGGATCGACTACGGCAGCGGCGGCGTGCACTCCACCAAGCTCACGAAGGCGGTTCTGGACCGCGCGCTGGGTGTCGCTGGCACCGCTCGCAACCTCCGCACGACCCGCAAGCTCATCGAACTGACGAAGTGATCCGGCCGAGCTCGGTGCTCAGCGCTCGGGGTGGTGTATTCGGGTGCGGCTGCACATCGACGCGACGTATGCCGCATTCCGAGCACTTCACGTAGAGCACGACGCCTTCACTCGTCGGATGCCGCGACTCCACGAGCCAAGCGTGCTCGTGCGTCTTCGTGCTGGGGCGGACGCGCGGGATCGGAAGCGTATTCAGGGATGTCATGCATCCAGCGTGATGTAATGGTCTTATGCATCTCAACCCTTACGGAGAGTACGCGGTGCTGCTCGCCGCGTCGCTGGCCAACGATTGGCCTGGCGACCGGGCCGGGATCGAGGAGCGCACGCTCGAGCTGGGCATGACCCAGACCTTCCCGCCGGCTGCCGACGATCACGAGAAGGTGAGGGCCGTCATCGACGACTGGCTCCTGATCGTCGACGAGGCCGATCCCGACGCGAGGGCGCTGCTTCTGAACGCGCAGCTCGCCGCGGCGGCCGCGTACCCGCGTCTGACCAACCACGACGGTGAAGGCTGGCATCTGCACTATCGCGACGACGTCGCATCGCTGCCCTATGTGCTCAGGGCGATCATCAGTCTCGGCACCTCGTTGCACCTGGTCACACGGGGGATGAGCAGGCTCGCACGCTGTGAGGCCACGCCGTGCACGAACGTCGTCGCAGACGTGACTCGCAACGGTCGCCAGCGCTTCTGTTCCGTGCGCTGCGCGAACCGCGCGGCTGTTCGTCGGCACCGGGCACGCCTCTGACGAGTCGAGGAATCGCGACCTTCGGCCATTTCGGAGACTTGCGGCGTGTGCCACGATTGCCCTGTCTGCTAGGGAGGCCGATGTGACCGATGCGATCGTCAACGTGGACAACTTCGCCCGCGCTGAGACCGACACGATGATGAGCCGGATGCTGCAGCTCTCGGGCGGAGTCAATGCGATCTACCATGATCGTCAGCTGGCTTCGCTCGACGAGCAGCCCGTGATCCGGCAGAATCGCGACACTCTGTACTCGTTCGCGATCGTCGATATCTCCCGCGGGGCGAGGTTCACGCTTCCGCCGTTCGGCGATCGCTACGTCTCGGTCATGATCATCAACCAGGATCACTACATCAACCGCGTTCTCCGAGAGCCCGGAATCCACGACCTCACCGTCGACGAGTTCGGTACCGACTACATCGTGCTCGCAGCTCGAATCCTGTTCGACCCCGCTGATGCGCATGACATCGCGGAGGTGCATCGCATCCAGGACGGTATGCGCCTCGAAGCCGACTCTGCGGCACCGTTCGCGCCACCGGCAGTGGATCCAGGTAGCCACAAGGCGACCCGTGATCACCTGCTGGCCCTGGCGCAGGGCCTGCCAGGCTACTTCCGGAGCTTCGGCAGTGCCGAACAGGTCGACCCCGTGCACCACCTGCTGGGTACGGCCTCGGGATGGGGCGGCCTGCCCGACGACGAGGCGCAGTACGTGTCGCTGTTCCCGGGTGTCGAGCCGGGACGTTTTCGGATCACGCTCCGCGATGTGCCGGCGGATGCGTTCTACTCGGTCAGCGTCTACAACGGCGACGGGTACTTCGAGCCGGGGCCGTCGGGCGTCACGAACGTCAACGACGTGTTCGGGGTGAAGGACGACGACGGTTCGTTGACCGTGTGGCTCGGCGACTTCGATGACGACCGTCCGAATCAGATACCGACGCCCGAGGGCTGGAACCTGCTGATCCGGCTGTACCGGCCACGGCTCGACGAACTGCTCGCCTGGACTCCACCTGCGATCGAGCCCGCTGACTGACCGAACGCCTCAGGCGGTCTGACCGGTGTGCTTCCCCTCGCCGATCTCCTCGATGAGCTTCGCATTGAACGCCGGCAGATCGTCTGGCGTGCGGCTGGACACGAGGCCCTCGTCGACGACGACCTCCTCATCGACCCAGGTCGCGCCCGCATTGCGCAGATCGGTGGTCAGGCTGGGGTAGCTGGTGAGCGTCCGGCCCTCGACGACTTCGGCCTCGATGAGGATCCAGGCGCCGTGGCAGATCACGCCGACCGGCTTGTGCTGCTCGAAAAAGGCCCGTGCCAGCTCGATGGAGGCCTTGTCCATTCGCAGATGATCGGCGTTGACGACACCGCCCGGGAGCACCAGTGCGTCGAACCGATCGACGTTCGTCTCGGAGGCCAGCAGATCGACGGCCTGTTCGTGCCCGTTCTTGCCCGTGATGGCGGCGCCGGCCGGGGCGATCATGGTGGCGCTCGCACCCTGGGCGGTCACGGCGTCCCAGGGGCTGGTGAGCTCGCTGTCCTCGAATCCGTCCGTCGCGAGGAATGCTACGCGGCTGCCGCTGAGAGTCATGGTTCGTCCTTTCCTGGAGGCCGTCCGCCGATCGCGGACGATTCGACGATCTCCCGGATCAGGCGATGAGGGAAGGGGGTGGCCGATGCGGGGAGCCGGTGATACAGGAGATGCGGCCGTCTTCGGAGTGCTCCCCTCGGATCGATGAGTCCCGGCAGTAGCATCCAGACATGCGCGTCCGTCCTGCACTCGTCTTCCTGTCTGCGCTCGTTCTGCTCGCGGGCTGTGCGCCCGAGCCCGCACCGAGCCCTTCACCGTCGGAGTCGTCATCACCGTCGCCGACTCCCACGCCGTCCCCTTCGGCCTCTGAGACGCCTGCACCGCCGGAGTCCGCAGCGGAGTTCCCGCCCGCTGCGCTCATCGAGCTCTGCACGGTGCAGACCCGGAGCCTGGCTCCGAACGCCACCTACTACGGTGACATGGCGACCACAGAGTGGCTCGAATCATCGAAGCTCTGGTTCGTGGTCATCCCCAAGACGTCGGATGGCCAGGACACTGTGGCAGTGTGCGGCATCGGAGGAAGCCCGCAAGCGCCGGAATTCGCCATCGCAGGCGAGTACCTGCCGGGAGGCGTGGCCGACGTTCGTGAGGAGCTGCTGACGGGAGCACCCGGCGGCGAGTCCTGAGAGCGCCACCGAGATGCTGCCTGTGCGGTGGGCCCCGTGGGGCTCGAACCCACGACCCGCGGATTAAAAGTCCGATGCTCTGCCAACTGAGCTAGAGGCCCCTCATCAAAGTCTAGTGCGCACGACGAGGGGCCGTCGGCGACACAGCACCGCCGACGGCCCCTTTCCTTCCCGGATTTCCTCCCCCTGCATCCGAGAAGGGCGTGTGCCGGGTCCTCCACCCGGCAGTCCCGGCTTAGGATGCCGGGGGCATCAGGACCGAGTCGATCAGGTACACGGTCGCGTTCGCGGTCTGCACTCCACCGCAGATGACGCTGGCGCCGTTGACCTTCAGGTCGTCGCCGCTGCCGGTGACCTCGAGGTCGGCACCCTGCACGGTCTTGTGCATGCCGTCGATGTCAGCGGGCTCGATCTGGCCGGGGACCACGTGGTACGTCAGGATCGAGCTCAGCGTCGCGCTGTCGGTCTTGAGTGCCTCGATGGTGGCGGGGTCGATCTTCGCGAAGGCGTCGTCCACCGGTGCGAAGACGGTGAACTCGCTGCCGTTGAGCGTGTCGACCAGGTCGACATCGGGGTTGAGCTTTCCGCTCACCGCAGCGACCAGCGTGGTCAGCAGCGGGTTGTTCGATGCTGCGACCGCGACCGGGTCCTGGGACATTCCCTGAACGGATCCTGCGCCGTCCGGCACTGCATCGGCGTATGCCGCGCAGCCGGGGCCGACGAGGTTGGCCGCCGGGTCCATCTCCATGGGCGTCGACTCCGACGTCTCCGGTGCCTTCGGCTCGGACGAAGAATCCGAGGTGCCGCTGCCCATGGAACAGGCGGAGAGCAGGAATGCGCTCGCCAGGCCGAGGGTGATTGCTGCGGTGACCTTCTTCTTGGTGCTGAACATGTCGAGCTCCTTCAGAACTGAGCCACGGCCTCTCCGTGGCGTCGAGTTCTGTTCGGAGCCCGTTCGGGATCGGATGGGACGAATCCGAGAATTCTCCGAAACCGGTCGAATCCAATCCGATGACTGTCTTGGAGCGAACAGTTCCTGACAGAAGTGGGGACCTCATGGACCTGATCATCATCGGCCTGCTCGGCGGGCTCATCACCGGTATCTCGCCGTGCATCCTGCCCGTGCTGCCCGTGATCTTCCTCACCGGAGGCGCGCAATCCGCGAGGTATGAAGACGAGGTGGTGCCGGCCAGGCGCAGCAGGCCCTACTTCGTGATCGCGGGACTCGTGCTCAGCTTCACGCTCGTCACTCTGGGCGGCTCGCTGCTGCTCGGACTGCTGAACCTTCCGCAGGACATCATCCGCTGGGTCGGCATCGCGGTGCTGATCATCATCGGCGTCGGGCTCATCGTGCCGCGCTTCCAGCACATCCTCGAGCGGCCGTTCCAGCGATTCGGTCAGCGAGAGGTGAAGAACCGCGGGAGCGGCTTCGGCGTCGGGCTCGCGCTCGGCGCGGTGTTCGTTCCCTGCGCCGGTCCCGTGCTGGCCGCGATCATCGTCGCCGGATCCACCGGACAGATCGGCATCGGCACTGTCCTGCTCACGGTCTCGTTCTCGATCGGCGTCGCCGTACCGCTGCTGGTCTTCGCGCTCGCCGGGCGCAGTGTCGTTGAGCGCATCCGCTCGTTCCGGTCGAAGGAGCGCGGACTGCGCATCGCCGCAGGCATCGCCATGATCGCGCTCGCGGTCGGACTGGTCTTCAACGTGCCTCAGGCCCTGCAGCGGCTGCTGCCCGACTACACCGCGCCGTTGCAGGAGCAGATCGCGGACTCCGAGCAAGTGCAGGACGCGCTCGATCTGGGTGGACTCGTAAACGACGAGAACAAGGACCTCGACAAGTGCACCAACGGCGCGGAGCAACTCGAGTCGTGCGGCACCGCGCCGTCGATCAAGGGCATCCAGGAGTGGCTCAACACCCCGAACGGCGAGGCCATCGATCTGAAGGATCTGAGGGGCAAGGTCGTGCTGATCGACTTCTGGGCCTATTCGTGCATCAACTGCCAGCGCTCTCTCCCGCACGTGGTCGCGTGGGATAAGGCCTACCGCGACGCGGGTCTCGATGTGATCGGCATCCATTCTCCGGAGTACGCGTTCGAGAAGGATCCTGGCAACGTGGCGGCAGGAGCCCGCGGCTTCGGGATCGAGTACCCCGTCGCGCTCGACAACAACCTGTCGACGTGGACGAACTACCGCAACCGCTACTGGCCGGCCCACTACCTGATCGACGCCGAGGGCACTGTGCGTCACATCTCGTTCGGCGAGGGCAACTATGCCGCCACCGAGTCCATGATCCGTGAGCTGCTGAAAGATGCGGACCCGTCGGTGAAGCTGCCGGCAGCGACCGATGTCGCGGATGACACCCCCGATGTGGGATCGACCACGAGAGAGACCTTCCTCGGCTCCTCCAAAGACGTGAACTACGGCGGAGACGGCGAATACCGCAAGGGGACGAGCACTTACGCGCTCCCGAAGGACCAGCCGGCCGACAGCTTCGCGCTCGACGGCGACTGGAAGATCGAGACGCAGTTCGCGACGCCCGACGGCGACAAGGGGAGGATCAACCTCGAATACCACGCGGCGGAGGTCCGGATCGTGGTCGCGGGGTCGGGCGACATCGTGGTGCGACGCGATGACGGGTCCACTGACACCATCGCGATCGACGGCACGCCCCGCTCCTACGAGCTCCTCAAACAGGGCGACATCGCAGAAGGCGCTCTCGACATCGAGGTGCCCACCGGTGTCGAGGTCTATTCCTTCACATTCGGGTGACGTCTGCACGTGATCGGGGAGGAGATGCGGCATGCTGGTGGAGATGGTCATCGATGGGTTTGACGTTCCAGAGGACGGGGCGACGCAGGATGCTGTCGCCGACCTCCTCGTCCGCGTCGCCTCCGGTGATCAGGCTGCCTTCGCGGCTCTCTACGACACCCTCTCCTCCCGGGTGTTCGGCCTCATCCTCCGGGTGCTGGTCAACCGCGCCCAGAGCGAAGAGGTGCTCCAGGAGGTCTTTCTCGAGATCTGGCAATCCGCTTCGCGCTTCGCTCCGAACAGAGGTCAAGGACGAGCGTGGATCATGACGATCGCTCATCGCCGGGCCATCGATCGGGTGCGAGCATCGCAGTCGAGCGCTGACCGGGACGTACGAGCGGGCTTCAAGGACATCGGCGTCGCGCACGACAGTGTCGCGGAGCAGGTCGAATTGGGGATCGAGGGAGGGAAGGTGGTCCAAGCGCTCTCGGGACTTCCCGAGGCCCAGCGCGAAGCACTCGTCCTCGCGTACTACGGCGGTTACAGTCAGAACGAGATCGCGGCTCTTGTGGGAGCGCCGCTGGGGACAATCAAGACACGGATGCGAGACGGGCTCACTCGTCTGCGCACGGCGATGGGGGTGACGGCATGAACGAGAAGGAGTTCGCGGAGCTCGCGGCAGGTGCCGCGCTGAACTCGCTCTCGGCCGACGAGGAGCGCCGTTATCGCGCAGCCCTCGCCGCTCATCCGCAGTGGCAGACCACGACCGAGACGGATGCCGCTGCGGCAGCGCTGCTGGCCGATCCGATCGAGCCCGTCGTCGCGCCGGCGTACATCCGTTCCGCTCTGCTCGCCCAGATCGCCGTCACGCCCCAGGGGGGCAGTGAGGACACCGATCTCGCCGCCGGGGACGGGGCCTCCTCGGTCACCGAGAACGCGGCCGTCTCGAGCCACTCCGCACCCGAGTCCGCTCCCCAGCCGAAGCAGCGTCGGTGGACGCGCACCGTCTTCGCCCTCGCCGCATGCCTGGCCGTGCTGGTCGGTGTCGGAATCGGTGCCGTCGCCCTGAACGAACAGCTGAATCGTCCCGCGAGCGTGGTCGCCCTGCAGGAGATCGAAGCAGCGGGGGATGCCGCACAGGCGACCGTCGCCCTCGACGACGGGGGAACGGCGACAGCGCACTGGTCTCCTTCGACGGGCAAGGTCGTGCTGGTCGCAGATGACATTCCCAGCCCGGGTGAGGGCGAGACCTACGAACTCTGGTTCGTGCGTGGCGATACGCCGGTCTCTGCAGGCGTCTTCGACGTCGACGGGGGAGACGCGACCGCGCTCCTCGCCGGCGACATGCAGGCCGGTGACGCGATCGCGGTGACCGTCGAGCAGGCGGGCGGGTCCCCGACAGGACAGCCGACCTCCGATCCGGTCATCGTCATCCCCACGGCGTGACCGCCCGGGATCGCGCGTACCCTGGAGTGATGCCCGAGCAGTACCACCGACCTGTGCGCCGTCCGACGAGTGCCTTCGACAACATCGTGGGCTCGCACGATCCCGCAGAGGAGACGCGTATCGCGCATGCCACGGCATCCGCCCTTCTCACTCGCGTCCGCGCCGACGAGAGCGGAGCGAGCGCCGAGCGGCTCGTGGCCTTCACCGCCGAGCACGGGATCGACGAGATCGCGGAGCTCTGGTCGAAGGCTCCTTCGCGCACGCTGCCCGGTGCGCTCTGGCGCCTCTATGTGCTGCAGCTCGCGATTCACGGGGACCCGCAGACGGCCGCACTGCTGTATGACCGGGGGCGCGTCGAGCTGCCGTCGGCTGATGCGGTGATCGCCGGGGCGCCGGTGCCCGCGAGCCCGAACGAACTCGTCGCGCTCATCGACATGATCTTGCGCGGCGCGTTCCGCGGCGACTTCGCCGTGGCGCTCGACAGGGCCGCCGCATGCTGCCGCGTGCAGGCTTCGGGGGCGACCCACACCGCTGACGACTACGAGCTGACCGAACCCGCACGAGCCAGCGAGCTGACGACGAGGGCGTTGCGTCTGAGCAGTTACGGGCAAGATCTCGCAGCTGCTGCCGTGCTCTGGCGGATGGACGCACTGTCCTGAGCTACGGGCTGTGGAGGCATGGCGCGGGTATGAAAAGACCGGGCCGCAAGAACGCCTCTCGGCGGAAGGCCGCTCGAAGCGGCAAAAAATGGAGCCCGGGGTTATGCGGCCCGGCCGTTCAATTGTAACGCGATGCGGCCGTGGGTATTCCCGCCCTCTAGGCTCGGATCATGACCCGGCGCTTTGCCCTGATGATCGATCCCGTCGCTGCAGATGAGCAGCGCACCGACTACGTCGACACCTTCACGCAGGTGGATGCGGCGGCCCCGGCGCTCAGCGTCGGCGAGTTGAGCACGCAGCGCGGTGACGGCGTGTTCGAGTCGATCGGCGTGGTCGACGGACACGCGCAGGAGGTCGTTCCCCACCTGGAGCGTCTCGCCCATTCCGCTCGACTGTGCGATCTTCCGGTGCCCAACCTCGCGCAGTGGCGGCAGGCGATCGATGAGGCTGCCTCGCAACTCGGCGCTGGTGAGTCCGTCATCAAGCTCATCTTGAGCCGTGGGGTCGAGCACGGGCCCACGCCGACGGCGCGGGTGACCGCGGCTCCGGCCGCCGACTTCTCGGCGGTGCGTGAGGGCGGAGTACGCGTGGTCACCCTCGACCGCGGGTACGACCTGGGGGCGGCCGAGCGGGCGCCGTGGCTGCTGCTGGGGGCGAAGACCCTGTCGTACGCCGTGAACATGGCGGCTCTGCGCGAGGCTCATCGTCGAGGTGCGGATGACGCGATCTTCCTCTCGAGCGATGGCTTCGTCCTCGAGGCGCCGACGGCATCGCTGATCCTCCGCTTCGGCGACCGTTTCGTCACGCCCGCACCGAACGGAGGCATCCTGCACGGCACGACGCAGCTCAGCGTGTACGAGCATCTCGCCGCGCAGGGTTTCGAGGCGGGCTACGACCGCATCTCGGCGACAGATCTCCCGCGGGCGGATGCCGCCTGGCTCGTGTCGAGTGTCCGCCTCGCCACGGCGATCACGGCTGTCGACGACGTCGCTCTTCCGGTCGATCATGCCCTGACGGCCGACCTGAACCGCTACCTGCTCTCGCCCCGCGACTGAGCCCGCGCTGCGATCGCACGCAAGAGGGCCCGGGAACCGAAGTTCCCGGGCCCTCTTGCCTGCGTCTCAGCTCAACCGAAGCGGCCGGAGACGTAGTCCTCGGTGGCCTGCACGGAAGGCGTCGTGAAGATGCTCGTCGTGTCGTCGTACTCGATCAGCTTGCCGGGCTTGCCGGTGCCCGCGATGTTGAAGAACGCGGTCTTGTCCGACACGCGGCTCGCCTGCTGCATGTTGTGCGTGACGATCACGATCGTGAACTCGTTCTTGAGCTCGCCGATCAGTTCTTCGATCGCATAGGTCGAGATGGGGTCGAGGGCCGAGCACGGCTCGTCCATGAGGAGCACCTGAGGCGAGACGGCGATGGCGCGGGCGATGCACAGACGCTGCTGCTGGCCGCCGGAGAGCCCGGAGCCCGGCTTGTCGAGGCGGTCCTTGACCTCGTTCCACAGGTTCGCACCCGTGAGCGACTTCTCGACGAGGGCGTCCTGATCGCTCTTGGACATGCGGCTGTTGTTGAGCTTCACGCCGGCGAGGACGTTCTCCTTGATCGACATCGTGGGGAACGGGTTCGGGCGCTGGAACACCATGCCCACCTGGCGGCGCACGAGCACCGGGTCGATTCCGGGGCCGTAGAGGTCCTTGCCGTCGAGCAGCACCTCACCCTCGACGCGGGCGCCGGGGATGACCTCGTGCATGCGGTTGAGGGTGCGCAGGAACGTGGACTTGCCGCAGCCGGAGGGGCCGATGAACGCGGTGACGCTGCGCGGCTGGATGTCGAGGGAGACGCCCTCCACGGCGAGGAAGTCGCTGTAGTAGACGTTCAGGTCGTTGACTTCGATGCTCTTGGACACTGTAGTTCCTTGCTTTTCGGGTCGAGGCTCAGCGGCCGGTCTTGGGGGCGAAGATCTTCGCGACGAGCCGCGCGATCAGGTTGAGCAGCATGACGATGATGATGAGCGTCAGGGCGGCGGCCCAGGCCCGCTCCACGTATGCCTCAGCGGGGATGCCCTGGTATGCGTACTGCGAGTACGTGAACACCGGGAGGGTCTGCATGCGTCCGCTGAACAGGTTGTAGTTCATCGCGTCGGTGAAGCCGGCCGTCAGCAGCAGCGGCGCGGTCTCGCCGATCACGCGGGAGATGGCGAGCATCACGCCCGTCGTGATCCCGGCGATCGAGGTGGGGAGGACCACTTTCACGATCGTGAGCCACTTCGGCACGCCGAGTGCGTACGATGCTTCGCGCAGCTCGTTCGGCACCAGTCGCAGCATCTCCTCGGTGGAGCGCACGACGACCGGGATCATGAGCACGGCGAGGGCGACGGAACCCGCGATGCCCATCCGCACGCCCGGGCCGAAGATCAGTGCGAACACGGCGTACGCGAACAGACCGGCGACGATCGAGGGGATTCCCGTCATGACGTCGACGAGGAAGGTGATGGTGCGGGCCATACGGCCGCCCTTGCCGTACTCGACCAGGTAGACGGCTGTCATCAAGCCGATCGGGATCGAGATGACCGCTGCGGCGAGGGTGACCAGGAGCGTTCCGATGATGGCGTGCAGGGCACCGCCGCCCTCGCCGAGCACTCCGCGCATCGAGGACGAGAAGAAGAGGCCGTCGAAACGGGCGAGACCGTTGGCGACCACGGTGACGGCGACGGAGACCAGCGGCACCATCGCGATCGCGAACGCCGAGGTGACGATCCCGGTGATCAGACGGTCGAGCGCCTTGCGGGGACTCTCGATGATGCGTGACATCACGTAGATGAGCACGAGGTAGATGACGGCGCCGAAGACGACGGAGCCGGCGATGTTGAGGTCGGATCCGCTGGCGAGCGCCGTGATGGCGAAAGGTGTGAATCCGATGAGGAGAGAGAGGCCGAGAAGAGCCCAGGGCGACCAGCGGGGGAGGTGTCCCGAGCTGAGCGAGAGGCTGGAAGGAGCCGCGCTCGCGGTGCGAGCGGATTCAGGGGCGGTAACGGTCATGTCAGTTCGCTCCCGAGAATTCCTTGCGGCGGTTCACGAACCAGCGTGCGAGAGCGTTCACCACGAACGTCACGACGAACAGGATCAGACCGGTCGCGATGAGGATGTTGATGTTGACCTGGTACGCCTCGGGGAACGTCAGCGCGATGTTCGCCGCGATCGTGGAGGGGTTCGTGGAGGTGAGCAGCTCGAAGGTGACGGCCTTGCTGACCGACAGCACCATCGCGACGGCCATCGTCTCACCGAGCGCGCGCCCGAGGCCGAGCATGGAGGCGGAGACGATGCCGGAGCGGCCGAAGGGCAGCACCGCCATCCTCACCATCTCCCAGCGGGTGGCACCGAGGGCGAGAGCGGCCTCTTCGTGGAGTCGGGGAGTCTGCAGGAAGATCTCGCGGCAGATGGCGGTGATGATCGGGACGACCATGACGGCGAGCACCATCGCGGCGGTGAGGATCGTGCGACCGGTGGGCGAGACGACACCGCCGAAGAGCGGGATCCAGGAGGCATTCGCGTTCAGCCAGACATAGATGGGCTGAACGGCCGGTGCGAGGACCAGGATGCCCCAGAGGCCGAACACGACCGAGGGGACGGCGGCGAGCAGATCGACCACGTAGCCGAGGCCCTGGGCGAGGCGACGCGGGGCGTAGTGCGTGATGAACAGGGCGACGCCGAGCGAGAGCGGCACCGCCAGGAGGAGAGCCAGGAAGGCCGCCCAGACGGTGCCGAAGAGGAGCGGGCCGACGTAGTCCCAGAAGTTGGTCTTCAGGAGCGAGGCATCCTCCGCGGTCGCGGTGAACGCCGGGATCGACTGAACGATGAGGAAGATCGCGACCGCGGCCAGCGTGATCATGATCATGGATCCGGCGGCGACCGCCGTTCCGGAGAACCAGAGGTCACCGGCGCGCTTCTTCGCGACGATGCGCGTAGACGCCGGCGAGGTCGTGGCTGTCATGGGAGCTGCTTCCTGCTCAGTGGAGATCGGGTGTCTGACGCGAGCAGACGGTCTCCGGGATGCCGCGTGGCATCCCGGAGAC
>JBOGEI010000050.1:0-21075 GCA_050701935.1 Microbacterium sp. | reverse complement strand
ATCTGGTGGTCGGCCAGGCGGCGCTGGAACTCCGGGTCGTCTTCGAGGTCCTTGCCGTGGCGCATCATGACCAGAGCGGCGACGAAGAGGCCGGCGATCGAGGCCGGCCACATGATGAGCAGCAGCCCGCCGAGGTCGACTCCCTGCGGGGCGAGCAGCACCACCATCGAGGCGGTCGCGGCGGAGACGGGCGAGCAGAGGATGCCGACCTGCGAGGCGACGGCCGAGACCGAGAGCGCCCGCTCCGGACGGATCTTCTGCTGGTACGACACGTCGTAGATCACGGGCAGCAGCGGATAGAAGATGTTTCCGGTACCGGCGCCGACCGTGAACAGGAACGACATCGCCGGGGCGAGGAACACCACGGACTTCGGTTTGCGTCTGATGACCTTCGCCGCGACCGACACCATCCAGTCGATCCCGCCGGCCGCCTGCATGGTCGAGGCTGCGGTGATCACGGTGATGACGATGAAGACCGCATCCACCGGTGCGTTGCCCGGGGCCTCGCCGAAGACGAAGATGAGGACGGCCACGCCGACCAGTCCCCACACCCCCAGGCCGATCCCGCTCGTGCGGGTGCCCATGTAGATGGCGCCGATGACGATGATCAGCTGCGCGACGAGGATCCACACGTTGTCGTTCATGACGACGGTCCCGCAACGATCGGGGCGTTCCCGGTCAGCACCTTCGTGGGCAGCTCGGTCTCGACGATCTTGCCGTCGATGGCCTCGACCTTCAGTGCGAGTGCGTTCTCGACCGGACTGATCGCGGTGACGAACTCGGAGTTCTCGAAGTGCAGCGACTGCAGGTTGCCGACCGCGTAGCCGGTGGAGAGCTCGCCGCTCAGGAGGGAGGCGTGAAAGAGCGGACGACGCTGGTCCTCGGCGTCGTAGTGCGGGCAGAAACTGCCGTGCAGGAAGCCGAGTCCTTCCGGCAGGACCTGGAGCGTTGGTCCGTAGCTGTCGGTGGTGCCGCCCTCGAACCAGCAGATGCCTCCGGCGCTGCCGCCGGTGAAGACGACGTTCGATGCGGGGTCCTCCCAGATCTCGTGCATGATCTCGCCGAGCCCCTGGCGCTTCCAGACATCGAGCATGTTGGCCGTGTTGCCGCCGCCGACGTGGATCACGTCGAAGCCCTTCACGAATCCCGCGAGGTCGTCGACCGCGCGATGGAAGAGCGGCAGATGATGCGGAGCGCATCGGTCGGAGTCGTAGGTGGAGTAGAAGCTCACGATGTATGCGGCATCGTCGCCCGTGGCCGTGCCGACGAAGAGGACCCGGGGTCGTTCCTTGCCGGTGAGTTCGAGGATGTAGTCGTGCGTCGGGTCGTTCCGACGCTCCATCATGGCCTTGCCGGCCCCGGTTGCCACCACGTGAGACATGCCCCCACCTCTCGACGACTGCGAATGGGCTCAACCTACTGGTGCGTCGAGCCTGTCGTCCAGGGGCCTCACCCGACGAGGGCGACCGCCTCCGAGCCGGCGACGGTGGGATTGCCCTTGACATAACATGAACTTCCGTTCACTATTAAAGTGAATACTGATTCATATTAGGGGGATGCAATGGAATCGAAGGTCGCGATCGTCACAGGGGCGTCGTCGGGTATCGGCGGATCGGCTGCGCTCGAGCTCGCCCGACTCGGATACATCGTCTATGCCGGAGCGCGTCGCGTCGATCGGATGGAGCATCTGCGGGCGAGCGGCGTTCGCCCGATCAGCCTGGACGTGACGGACGAGGCATCGGTGACAGCCGTCGTAGCCCAGGTCGTCGGCGAGGAAGGTCGCATCGACGTGCTGGTGAACAACGCCGGGTACGGCTCCTACGGCTCCATCGAAGAGGTCTCGATGGAAGAAGGGCGCCGACAGTTCGACGTCAATCTCTTCGGCGCGATCCGGCTGACGCAGCTGGTCATCCCGCACATGCGGGAGCAGAGGTCGGGGCGGATCATCAACGTCACCTCGATCGGCGGCAAGATCTACTCCCCGCTGGGCGGGTGGTATCACGGCACCAAGTTCGCGCTCGAAGGCATGAGCGACGTGCTCCGTGGCGAACTTCGCCCGTTCGGCATCAATGTGGTGGTGATCGAGCCGGGCGCCATCAAGACCGAATGGTCGGGCATCGCGGCGGAATCGGTTCTCGAGGTCTCTGGCAGTGGCCCCTACGCCAAGTCGGCGAGACGCCTGGCCGCAACGTTCGGGGGTGGGGGAATGGTCGACCGTGCGTCGGATCCCTCCGTCATCGCGAGGGTGATCGCGAAGGCGGCGACCACGCCTCGGCCGAAGACCCGGTACGCCGCCGGTGCGGGCGCCCGCGCCATCCTGGCCGCGCGCCGTCTCGTCAGCGACCGGATGTTCGACCGTCTCATCTCCCGCACAATGGGATAGGACCAAAGACCGGGGAGGGGCGGGCATGCGCTCAGATGCACTTCGCAATCGTGCGCGGATTCTCGATGCCGCGCGCGAGCAGCTGACCGCGCACGGCTCCGAGGTCGGCATGGACCAGATCGCCCAGGCCGCCGGCGTCGCGGTCGGGACGCTCTACCGGCATTTCCCGACGAAGAGAGACCTCGTCCAGGCGGTCATGACCGAGTTCATCCAGATGCTCGTCGACCGTGGCGAGTCGGCGGCCGCGTCATTGGGGCCGGGCGAAGCGATCGATCGCATCACCGAGATCATCAAGTCGTTCACAGAGGAGGCGGCGAAGAACCGTGCCATCAAGGAGGCCGCCAACGCCCTCGGTGCCCCGTACTTCACCGACGAGATGGTCGAACGGGGGCGAGTGGCGATGGAAGTGCTGGTGACGGCTGCCGCAGCGGACGGCGATCTGCGTCCCGACGTCTCGGCCGACGACATCTTCCTGATGATGACGACGGCCCCGAGCACAGCGACGGAGTCCGCGCGCGATCGCTGGCTGAGCATCGTCACGGCGGGGATACGCCGCAGCGGGAGCTCTTGAGCCGCATGATGCCGCAGAGCGCCTGTGCCCGCTAGCATCGCGGCATGCGGATCGTCGTCTCGGGCACACATGCGAGCGGAAAGAGCACTCTGATCTCCGATTTCGCGCTTCGCCACCCGGACTTCACCGTGTTGTCCGACTCCTTCGACCTCGTCGACGAGGCCTGGGATCAGCCGAGCGCCGCCGTGTTCGCCACGCAGCTGCGTGTCACGGCCCAGCGGCTCGACCCCGACGAGGTCGCGGGGAACGTCATCGCCGAGCGTGGGCCACTCGACTTCCTCGCCTACTTGCTGGCTCTCGACGAAGTCGCGGGTGCATCCAGCTCGCCTGCGCTCCTCGAGAGGTCGGCGATCGTCACGGCGGAGGCGCTCGGTCACGTCGATCTGCTCGTCGTGCTGCCGCTCGATTCCGCCGATGCGATCGAGGTCGGCGACGATGAGGACCCGGAGTTGAGGAGCGCGATGAACGATGTGCTGATGGATCTGGTCGATGACCCCGATCTCGTCGGCTCACGGCTGAAGGTGGTGGAGGTCGTCGGGAGCCCGAGCGATCGGCTCCGCCAGCTCGAAGCTCTCGTAGACGAGCACTGATCCTGCGGCCCGGTCGAAGCGGTCGGGGGAGGTGCTCAGCCGTTCAGCCGGGCGGTCTCCACCAAGCCGTCGAGCAGGTCGAGCGTGCGCGCGCGAAGCCCCTCGGGGCGGATGCCGAGCCCGGTCGCGAGTTCGAGCGCGAGGGCGGCGTGGCCGGTCGCGTTCGGGTGGAACGGGTCGTTCATGAGCCCCCACGGCACGCCGCCGGCGCCGAGCTCGACGAAGCGGGCGTACTGGTCGATGAGGATGACGTCCTCGCTCGCGGCGACGTCGCGCACGGCCGCGGCGAACTCTCCGATCCTGGCGCGCTCCGGGGCGTTGGGGATGTCGATCGCCGGCGGGGTCTGCAGCACCGGGATGGCGCCGAGCTCGCGCACCCTGGCCACGAAGTCTCGCAATGAAGCGGCGTACTCCGCTGCCGAGATGGTTTCGCGTGGTCCGCCGTCCGAGGCGTCGTTGGTGCCGATCATGAGGGTCACGACGTCGGGGTTCCACGACGCGACCCGGCGGTCCCAGTCGTCGAGGAGGTCGACGATGCGGTTGCCGCTGATCGCGGTGTTGAGCACGATGTCGCGCACGCGCTCGAGCTCGCCGCGGATGAGCTCGTGCAGGTGCTCGGAGTAGCTGCGCCCGCCCTGCGTATGCACCAGCCCGTGGGTGATGGAGTCGCCCGTGATGACCCAGTTGAGCGGCTCGGTGCCGGCGAGGGCCGCGGCGATGCGGCGGAGGTCGGAGTCGGCTGCGGAGGCGGCTGTTTCGGCGTTCGGCACGGCTCCGAGCCTATCGGCCGGGTGCGCTCGTACCGCCTGACGCCGCTGCGCTGCAGGTGAGAAAAATTCGTCGTGTGCCGCGCGTGATCCCCGGCCCCTCACCTGTGTCCGGGCGCGGTCGTCAGCGAACGCTCTTGCGGATCCGCCCCCGTGAGGACGCCTGCTGCCTCGCGCGCAGTTCGCTCGGGGTGCACCCGTAGTGGCGGCGGCATGCGGCGAGCAGGCCGTTGTGGGTGAGCCCGACGGTGCGCGCCACGGTCGCCACGGGGCTGCCGCGGTGCAGCATCGCGGCCGATGCCTCGAGCCGCACTGCGGTGCGCCAGGCCGAGAAGCTCGCGCCCGTCTCGCGTTGGAACGCGCGGCGGATCGTCACCGCGCTGGTGTGCAGCCTCTGCGCCCACCCCTCCAACGATCGGTCATCGGCAGGGTCGGCGTGCAGGGCGGCGGCGATGACGCGCGTGAGCGGACCCTCGAGCTCGATGCGGGCCAGCCCCGCGATCGGTGGTGCGTCGAGAGGGGAGCCTTCGGAGGGCTCGTCGTGCCCCGCGCGCGCCGATTTCAGGGCGTCGTGGAGGAGTTTCGTCGGCGAGACATCTTCGAACGAGCTCGCGAGCAGTCGCTGCCGCAAGGCGGCGTCGACGGCGACCGCGCGGGGCTCGGCTGTGAAATGGGTCGGCGTGCCGGTGCGGTGCACGAAGGCTGCGAAACCGGGTGCGAAGCGCGCCGAATGCCGAACTCCCGCGGGGATCCAGACCCCGAGCTCGGTCGACACGGCGAACCGCGTCTCATGCACGTCGACGGTCGCCGTCTCCGCGAGGGCGAGCACGAACTGGTCATCGCGATGCACGTGGGCGGTGTGCCCCCAGGCTCCGAAATCGTCGTTCGACACCGCCTACGCTCCGTTCCTGCCCGTCGCTCCCCGCGTCGCGCGGAGGGACTCGGCTCCGTTCCGGCGGGGAGGCGGAAAGAGTGAGCTCTGCATGGGACTCCTTGATCGCTGAGTCAGGATTTATAAGGTTAGCCTCACCTTACAACGTTGCGGCGGTGGCGAATCTACAGGGACTGGGGGAGAACGCGGTGAGAACGATGCACGCCCTGCCGCCGGTTTCCGGCGGGGTGGATCGCGCACCGTCCGATTTCGATCCCCGGGCCGTCCTCGGTCAGGTGCGTTCGAGTTTACGGCGACGTGTCGCGGGCCTCGGCGTGCTCGTCGTGGTGCTGGCCGTGGTGGCGGTGCTCTCCGTCTCGATCGGCGCGCGTGACATCGCCCCCGATGTCGTCGTGCGGGCACTCGTGTCGGCTTCGAACGGTGCGGCGCTCACCGACTACGACTCCAGTGTCGTGCTCACCGAGCGTCTGCCGCGCACCCTCGTCGGCCTGCTCGTGGGGGCAGCGCTCGGCGGCTCAGGCGTGCTCATGCAGGCCCTCACCCGGAACCCGCTGGTCGACGGCGGGATCCTGGGCGTCGAGCTGGGTGCCGCGTGCGCCGTCGTCGCGGGCATCGTCTTCGCAGGGCTGGTATCGATCAGCGCGACCTTCTGGGTGGCGCTGGCCGGTGCCACGCTGACCGCAGCGCTCGTGTTCTCGATCTCGCGCTTGACCAGGTCGGCTTCGACCGCCGTGAGCCTCGTCATCGCCGGGGCCGCGACGGCGGCGATGCTCGGCGCGGTCATCAACCTCATGATCATCCGGGACGAATCCGCCTTCGCGCGCTACCGCTTCTGGTCGATCGGTCAGATCTCAGGACGCGGCGAGACGCTCCCCGAGCTGTGGCCGTTCGCGCTGGTCGGGATCGTGCTCGCCCTCGCCTGCGGGCCGACGCTCAACGCTCTCGCACTGGGGGAGTCGGCCGCCGCGGGGCTCGGAGTGCGCGTGCGACGTGCACAGCTGGGCGTCGCCTTCGTCGCCGTGCTGCTGTGCGCCGTCGCAGTCGCGACCGCGGGACCGATCGGATTCATCGGTCTGGTCGGTGCGCATCTGGCGCGGCTCATCGTCGGGGCCGATCAGCGCCTGCTCATCCCCCTCGGAATGCTCTGCGGAGCGATCGTGCTGCTGGCAGCTGATGTCGCCGGTCGACTCGGTCCGGGAAACGGCGAGATATCCGTCGGCATCATGACGGCCGTGGTGGGCACTCCGGTGTTCATCCTGCTCGCCCGCACACGGAAGCTGGTCGAGGCGTGAACGTGTCCGCAGCGGCGACGCTGCCGGTCGATCCGATCACGGAGACCGCCGTCGTGGCGAGTCTGCGCCTGGCTCGCATCAGGGTCCGCGTCCGCACCGCCATCGTCGTGCTGGCCCTCACGCTGATCCTGCTCGCGGGAGTGAGCGCCGAGATCCTCGCCGGAGGGACCGCAGACATCGACCCGGCCGACATCCCCGCCGCGCTCGTGGGTGCAGGTTCGGGGCTCGCACAGTTCGTGATCTTCGAGACGCGCCTGCCTCGAGCGGTGACCGCAGTGCTGGTGGGTGCCCTGTTCGGACTGGCCGGCGTGGTCTATCAGCGCCTCATCTCGAACATCCTCGCGACGCCTGACATCATCGGCGTCTCGGCCGGGGCGAGCGCCGGCGCGGTGACCGTGCTCGTCGCCGCGGGCGGTACCGGAATCTTCGTGCAGGCAGGGGCAGTCGTCGGCGCCGCTCTCGCCGTGCTCGTGATCTTCGGCCTCAGCTGGCGCCAGGGCTCGTCCACGTATCGACTCGTGCTCGTCGGCATCGGCGTCGGTGCCTGCTTCGCCGCTCTCACGAGCTACCTGCTGACCTTCGCCGACTCGATGACGTCGACGCGCGCGATGCGGTGGATGATCGGATCCCTCTCGGGCGCCCAGTGGTCGGAGGTGGGCGTGCTCGCGATCACGCTCGTGCTCGGCATCATCGCCGTCGTCGCCCTCGCTCCCTCACTCGGAGCGATCCGTCTCGGTGATCCGCTCGCCGCCGGCCTCGGCACCCGCGTGGCGCTCGTGCGCATCACCGCTCTGCTGCTGGGGGCGACACTCGCCGCCATCGCCACCAGCGTCGCAGGTCCCGTCGCGTTCGTCGCGCTCGTCTCCGGTCCCATCGCCGTGCGGCTGCTGCCGCAGAGCGGTCCGCTGCCAGCGGCCCTGGTCGGGGCGACGGTGCTCGTCGTCGCCGACATCGCGGCGCAGACGCTGCCCTACGTGAGCCCTGTTCCGACCGGCGTGCTCACCGGACTCGTCGGAGCCCCGGCGCTCGTGTTCCTGCTCCTCGCCCGAAAGGCAGACACCCGATGACGGCGCTCGACGACATCACCACCCGCAGCGGTCCGGAGCGATCCGACCACGCAGCGCTCGACAGCGGACTCGTGGCCAGAGACCTGCGCGCCGGTTATGCAGCCCGCACGATCATCGACGGCCTGGACCTCGCGGTGCCGGTGGGGGAGATCACCGCGCTGATCGGTCCCAACGCCTGCGGCAAGTCGACGCTCCTCGGCACGCTCTCGCGTCTCGTGCCCGTGCAGGGCGGATCGGTTCTCCTCAACGGCGTCGACATCCACTCGCTCCCCACCCGCGAAGTCGCGCGGCGGCTCGGCATCCTGCCCCAGAGCCCGGTCGCGCCCGAAGGCATCACGGTCGCAGAGCTCGTGACACGCGGACGTCATCCGCACCGGCGCTTCGGCGCCCGCACCCCTGACGACGACGCGATCGTCGCGCGATCGATGGTGCGCACGGGCGTCGCCGACCTCGCATCGCGCCCGGTCGACACGCTCTCCGGAGGCCAGCGCCAGCGTGTCTGGATCGCGATGGCGCTCGCCCAGCAGACGCCCCTGCTGCTTCTGGACGAACCGACCAGTGCGTTGGACGTCGCCCACCAGATCGAGGTGCTCGATCTGCTCGTCGACCTCAACGCCGAAGGCACGACGGTCGTCGTCGTGCTCCACGACCTCGCCCACGCAGCCCGCTACGCCTCGACCATCGTCGCCATGAAAGAAGGCGCTGTCGTGGCCGTCGGCCCACCCGGCGAGGTCATCACCGCCGAGCTCGTCGCCGACGTGTTCGGCGTCAGGGCACGCGTTCTGCCGGATCCCGACACCGGTGCTCCACTCGTGCTCGTCCGCGGTCGCCACGACCTCTGAGGTCGCGCGGTCCCTCCATCCCGTCCACCAGATCCGAAGGTTCCCGTCATGTCACATCCCGTCCTGCGCCGCCTCCTCGCGGCAGCCGCCGCTCTCACCATCGGCGCTGCCGTGCTGGCGGGGTGCTCCGCTCCCGCGACTGAAGCGGCATCCTCCGACGGGGGCTATCCGATGACCCTCGAAAGCCCCTACGGCACCACGACGCTCGAGGCCAAGCCCGAGCGCGTCGCCGTCGTCTCGTCCGTCGACCTCGACATCGCCCTCGCCCTCGGCCTCGTCCCCGTGATCAGTCCGCTGTACGGCGACACCGAACTCGACCCCTGGGAGACCGAGGCTCTCCAGGGGCTCGGCGAGAAGGATCTGACCACGTACGACGCGACCGACGGAATCGACTACGAGGCGATCGCGGCCGCCGATCCGGATGTCATCCTCGCCACCAGCGGCTGGAGCCTGGATGAGGACTACCCCCAGCTGTCGAAGATCGCCCCTGTCGTGTCGTACACCGGTGCGGACGGCCTCAGCAGCATGACCTGGGCCGACCGCACCGAAGCCGCCGGGGCCGCACTCGGGCTCGAGGACAAGGCCGACGAGGTCGTCGCCGGAGTCGCCGCCGAGTTCCGCGACGCCGCTGCCGCCAATCCCGAGTTCGCCGGTACGAGCTTCACCTACGCGGTCATCCACCCCGAGCAGATCACCTACGCCTCGTACGAGGGGAGCGACATGACGTTCTTCACAGACCTCGGCTTCGTGCTCCCCGAACGGGCGGGCCAGTTCAGCAAGACGGATGCGAAGGTCAGCCGCGAGAACATCGACCAGCTCGACGCGGACGTGCTGCTGGTCGGCTATCCCTTCGGCGACGAGGGACTGCTCAGCCAGTCGGCACTCGAGGGGGATGCGCTGTTCCAGCAGATCCCGGCCGTCGAGAAGGGCCGGTACGCCGTCATCGACGACTCGATCGCCTCGCCGTTGACCTATCCGACACCGCTCAGCGAGGTGTGGGTGCTGCACAAGCTCGTCCCGGTGCTCGCCGACGCCGTGGCAGGGAGCTGACATGGGCCTGCCTCGCATCGCCTCGTACGAGCTCCCCGAGCCCGGGGAGTATCCCGCCGGCCGGGTCGACTGGCCGTTGGACGCCGACCGCGCCGTGGTGCTCGTGCACGACATGCAGCGCTACTTCGTCGATGCGTTCGCCGACGCGGACGGCCCGGTCGGGCGGGCCGTATCGAACATCGCGCGGCTGCTCGACGCGGCGCGGGCGGCCGGCGTGCCGATCGTCTACACCGCGCAGCCACCGGACCAGGATCCTGCAGAGCGGGGGCTGCTCACCGACTTCTGGGGGCCGGGACTCCAGAACGCCGAGAGTGCGGAGATCGTCGACGACCTCCGTCCGGTCGAGGGCGACACCGTGCTGACGAAGTGGCGGTACAACGCATTCCTGCGCACCCCTCTGCGCGAGATGCTCGCCGAGCAAGGGCGTGACGAGCTGGTGATCGTCGGCGTGTACGCCCACATCGGGTGTCTGCTGACCGCTGCGGACGCCTTCATGAACGACATCCGCCCGTTCCTCGTCGCGGACGCCACGGCCGACTTCTCGCGTGAAGAACACCTCTCCGCGCTGCGGTACGCGGCAGGCCGGTGCGCGCGGGTGCTCTCGACGCAAGAGGTGCTCGCCGACCTCGCCCACGCCGACCGGCAGGTGAGCGCGCGGTGACCGGCGTCGTGTTCGTGACCGGCGCCGCCGGGGGCATCGGGTCGGCGGTGGTCGAGCGCTTCCGCCGCGACGGCCGCACGGTCGTCGGTGTCGACCGCGCCCCCGGCGCGGCCGTCTCGCACACGCTCGACGTCACCGACCGTGAAGCCGTGGAGGCGACCGTCTCCGCCGTCGAACGCGAGTGCGGACCGATCGACATCCTGGTCAACGCAGCCGGCATCCTGCGAGTCGGAGATGTGCTCGACAGCGATCCCGACGATTTCACGGCCCTGCTCGCAGTGAACACGGTGGCGGTGGCGACCGTGTCGCGAGCGGTCGCCGCCCGGATGACCCCGCGCCGGCGAGGGGCGATCGTCACGGTGACCTCGAATGCGGCCGGCGTGCCGCGGGCGGGTATGGCCGCGTACGGGGCGTCGAAGGCGGCAGCGGCGAGCTTCACGACGGCACTCGCGCTCGAGCTCGCTCCGGTGGGCATCCGCTGCAACATCGTGGCACCGGGTACGACCCGCACGCCGATGCTGGCCGAAACCGGTCACGATGTCGATGCCGCGGTGGCTCTCGCCGTCTCCGGTGACCCCGCGCGGTCGAAGCTCGGCATTCCGCTCGGGCGCGTGGCCGAACCCCTCGACATCGCCGAAGCCGTCGCCTTCTTCGCCTCCGACGCCGCGAGGCACATCACCATGCAGCAGTTGTACGTCGACGGCGGAGCATCTCTGCGCTGACACACCAGCGCCGTACCCCACTCCCCGTATCCCGCAGAAGGAGCGAGAAACATGTGTGACCACGACGAGTTCGTCTTCCAGGGCCAGCGGACTGTCCGCGGCTCCGCCACCGGCGTGAAGCTGCCGCAGGCCGAGGCGAGCGGTCCCGGCGCGGCGACAGCCGCGCTCGCGCTGCTGCGCCGCCTCGAAGAGCACGACGGCAGGCGCCGCGTGATGATGGGGGCCATCCCGTTCGACCCGCGGCGGCCAGCGCACCTCATCGTGCCGGACCGGGTCGTGGTCGAGGACCGCCCCCTTCATCCGTCCCCTGTGCCGTCGCCCGCGATCTCGGCACCGGATGACGTGGACTACCGCTCGGCCGTCTCGGCCGCGCTCCGTGCGATCGAGGTCGGACTCGTCCGCAAGGTCGTCCTCGCCCGCGCCGTGGATGTCGAGGCGGATGAACCGATCGACACGGGCATGCTCTTCAGCGCCTTCGCGGCGCAGAACCCCGACGCCTATGCCTTCCACGTTCCGCTCGGCGACGGCGGGGTGCTCGTGGGCGCCTCGCCCGAGCTGCTCGCCGCTGTCGAAGGCGGCCACCTGCGCTCACTCCCGCTCGCGGGAACGGCGACACGCAGCGCCGACCCCGATCACGACGCGGCGTCGCGCGCCGCGCTCACCGCATCGGCGAAGGATCAGGACGAGCACGCGATCCTCGTCGCGGCGCTGGTCGAAGCCCTCACCCCGATCACCAGCGAACTGCACGTCCCCACCGAGCCGGAGATCGTGGCGACGCCCCAGCTGTGGCACCTCGGCACCCCGGTGCGCGGCACCCTGGAACGCGGTCGCAACGTGCTCGACGTCGCCTATGCCCTCCACCCGACGCCGGCCGTCGGCGGTGTGCCCGCTGCGGCGGCAGCCGACCTCATCCGCATCCTCGAGCGCGACGACCGGGAGTGGTACGCCGGCCTCGTCGGCTGGATGGACTCCTCCGGTGACGGCGAGTGGGCCATCGCGCTGCGCTGCACCCGCGTCGAGGGCTCGCGCGCACGACTCTTCGCCGGCGCGGGCATCGTCGAGGGATCATCGCCCGACTCCGAGCACGCCGAGACCGGTGCGAAGCTCGGCTCGGCGATGCGCGCGCTCGGCGCGGTGGCGGATGTGCGTCTGCGCGTCGCGGCGGTGACCGCGTGAGTCCCGTCATCCCCCTGGCCGTCGAGGGCGTCGTGCCCTATCCGGACGAGTTCGCCGCCCGCTACCGCGCTTCCGGCTACTGGACAGGTGCGACGCTCGACGGTCTGCTGCGCGATGCGGTGTCGGAGGCGGCGGAGCGCATCGCTGTCATCGACGGCGATCGCCGATGGAGCTACCGCGAACTCGATGCCAGGGTGGGGAGACTGGCGAGCGGGCTCGCCGACCGCTGGGCGCTCGAACGGGGCGATCGCGTCGTCGTGCAGCTTCCCAACATCGCCGAGTTCCTCGTGGTGGTCTTCGCACTCTTCCGCCTCGGGGCCGTCCCGGTGTTCGCGCTGCCCGCGCACCGTCGTGCCGACCTCACGCACTTCTGCCGCATGACCGACGCCGTGCTCATCGTCAGCGCGGCGACGATCGCAGGGTTCGATCACGCGGCGCTGGCGGCAGAGGTCGCAGCCGGCGAGCCGGGCGTCCGCGGCATCCTGATCGTCGACGGAGATGAGGGCGTCGACGCCCTCTCCTGGGGGCGCGAGGAGGCGCAGTCGACCGCAGTGTCTCCGGCCGACCTCGCCTTCCTGCAGCTGTCCGGCGGCACGACCGGCACGCCGAAGCTGATCCCGCGCACGCACGACGACTACCTCTACTCCGTGCGCGAGAGCGCGCGGATCTGCGGGATCCACCCCGACAGCCGGATGCTGGTCGCCATGCCGGTGGCGCACAACTTCACGATGTCGTCGCCCGGCGTGCTGGGGATCGTGCACGCCCGCGGCACCGTGGTGATGACGACCGATCCGAGCGCCGACACGGTTCTCGACCTGATCGGCAGACACGGGGTGACGATCATCCCGGCCGTGCCGCCGCTGGTCATCGCATGGTTGAACGCACCGCAGCGGGATGCGTCAGACCTGTCGAGTCTCGAAGTGGTGCAGGTGGGCGGGGCCAAGCTCAGCCGCAACGTCGCCGAGCGAATCGAACCCGCCTTCGGATGCCGTCTGCAGCAGGTCTTCGGCATGGCCGAGGGACTGGTCAACTACACCCGCCTCGACGACGACATCGAGACGATCCTGTCGACCCAGGGGCTGCGCATCAGCCCGGACGACGAGGTGCTCGTGGTCGATGAGCAGGGCGACCGAGTGCCGAGAGGAGAGCCAGGTGCGCTCCTCACCCGCGGGCCCTACACGATCCGAGGCTACTTCCGGGCGCCGGAACACGACGCGCGGGCGTTCTCGGCCGATGGCTTCTACCGCACCGGAGACCTCGTGGTCGAGCGCGACGACGGCTACCTCACCGTCGTCGGGCGGGTGAAGGACCAGATCAATCGCGGCGGCGAGAAGATCGCACCGGAGGAGGTCGAGAACGCGCTGCTCGCGCATCCGGATGTGCACGACGTCGCCGTCACGGGGATCCCCGACGAGATGCTCGGTGAGCGCATCCTCGCCTCGGTAGTCGTGCGCGGCAGCGCCGGTGGCGGTGCCGCCGGTCTCCGACCCGTCGACCTGCGACGGCATCTGGTGCGGTGCGGGCTCGCCGCCTTCAAGATGCCGGACGAGTTCGCGCTGCTCGACCGCCTGCCGGCCACCGCCGTCGGGAAGGTCGATCGTCGCCGGGTCTCCTCGACTGTCGAAGGGGCAGTCCGATGAGCGCGGGCACGCCCGACGTGGTCGATGTCGTCGGGGTCGGCTTCGGCCCGGCGAACCTCGCCCTCGCGATCGCCCTGCGCGAGCATGCGGACGAGGGGAACGGTGTCGAGGCCGTGTTCTTCGAAGCCCAGCCGGAACCGGCCTGGCACGAGGGCATGCTGCTCGAAGGCGCGAGCATGCAGATCTCGTTCCTGAAGGACCTCGTGACCTTCCGCAATCCGCACTCGCCGTTCTCCTTCGTGTCGTTCCTGCATGCGCACGGGCGTCTGGTGGACTTCACCAATCGCGGATCGTTCGAGCCGCTTCGGGTGGAGTTCGCGGCGTATCTGCGGTGGGCGGCAGCCGCGTTCGCCGACCTCGTGCACTACGACGCACGGGTCGAGCGGATCGTGCCGGTGAGATCCGCCCCCGACGGAGCCGTCGACGCGTTCGAGGTCGTCGTGGCCTCGGCCGACGGGGTGCGCACCGTCCGCGCTCGTACCGTCGTGGTCGCGGCCGGTCTGCAGCCCCGCTTCCCGGATGGAGTCGCATCGGGTGCGCGGGTGTGGCACTCGGCCGAGTACCTGCACCGTGTCGGAGAGCTCACCGAGCCCCGCCGGCTCGCCGTGATCGGCACGGGGCAGAGCGCGATGGAGGTCGCTCTCGACCTGTCCGATCGATTCCCGGATGCCGTGGTGCACGTCGTGTCCTCGCAGTTCGGTGTGGGCCCGAGCGACCAGGGGCCGCTCGTGAACGGCATCTTCGATCCGGCGACCGTCGACCTCTGGTACGGCGCGCCCGACGATGTGCGCACGCGCCTGGACCGCACGCACCGCAACGCCAACAACGGCGTCGCGAGCATGTCGGTCATCAGCGCGTTCCATGATCGGCAGTATCACGACGCGTGGCTCGGGCGGGAGCGCCTCGTCCTGCATCGTGCGAGCAGGGTGGTCGCGGTCGCCGACGGTGCCGTCGGTGCACGACTGCGCGTTCGCGCCGAGCTGGAGGGCATCGAAACCGAGCTGGCCGTGGATGCCGTGGTGTGCGGCACCGGCTATCGCCCGCTCGACACTGCCGTGCTCCTCGGAGCGGACGCCGCACTGCTGCGGCGGGACGCGGAAGGCCGTGCGGTGCTGGGCCGCGACCACGTGGCCGAGCTCACAGCGCCCGGCGACGCACGCCTCGTGCTCGTCGGGCAGGGCGAGCACCGGCACGGTCTGACCTCCACCCTGCTCTCGACCGTCGCCGTGCGCGCTGGCGAGATCGCCGATGTCCTGGTCGGCGCCGTCGACCCCGCTGTGAAAGGAAGCCATGTCCCCGTCTGATCCGTACGAGCACGCCCGCGCGCTCGTCGCCGCCATCGTCCCCGACGACATCTCCGAGGTCGCACCGGAGGAGGACCTGCGCGACTACGGCCTCGACTCCGTGCGGGTGATGGGCCTGATCGCTGCGGTCCGCGATGCCGGTGCCGACCTCGTGTACGCCGATGTCGTCGGCGGCGTGACCCTCGAGCACCTGGCCGGCGCACTCGCGAGCGCCGCGGCATCCGCACCGCTTCCGGCATCCGTTCCCGCATCCGACCTGAAGGAGAACCCATGAGCACCAACCCATTCGACGACGAGGACGGCGTGTTCCTCGTGCTGGTCAACGACGAGGAGCAGCACTCGCTGTGGCCGAGCTTCGCGGAGGTCCCGTCGGGGTGGCGGGTCGCGCTCGGCGAGTCGAGCAGGGCTGATGCGCTCGCCTACGTCGAGCGCGAGTGGACGGATCTGCGCCCCCGCTCGTTGCGTGAGGCGATGGCAGCGGAGGTCGCGCGATGACGACCACGGCTCCCGCACCGGTCACCTACGTCGACTTCCCCGTGCGCATCCGCGAGGTCGAGGTGGTGCGCACCACCCGCCTGTCCGACACGATGATCAGGCTGACGCTGGGCGGCGAGGGAGCGGAGGGCTTCGAGAGCGCGATCTTCGATGAGCACGTCAAGCTCATCTTCCCCGAGCCGGATACCGGCGAGCTGCGGCTGCCCCGCCCCGACGGCGACGATCTGATCTGGCCCCGCCCGATCCCGACCAGCCGCGAGTACACGATCAGGGCGCACCGTCCGGCTGTCCACGAGATCGACATCGACTTCGTCGTGCACGCGCAGGGACTGGCGTCGGATTGGGCGCGGGATGCGCAGCCGGGGGACCGGGTGCACATCGCAGGCCCTCCTGGGGGCTACCGGATCAGCGACGACTACGACTTCTATGTGCTGGCGGCCGACGAGACCGCGCTTCCCGCCGTCGCCCGGTTCCTCGCCGAGAGCCCGCGTGACCGCGTCGGCGTCGTCGTCGTCGAGGTGCACGGCCCCGGCTCGGAGCTGCCGCTGGACGCGCCGGAGGGGGTCTCGGTCGTCTGGCTGCACGGCGGCGGCCACGCCACCGATCTGCTGGAGGCGGCCACCCGGGCGGTGCCGATCCCGAAGGATGCCACGGTGTTCGCCTGGCTCGCAGGAGAGGCGGCGTCGATCAAGCCGCTCCGTCGCTGGGTGCGCGACGAACTCCACCTGACCAAACACCACTCGTCGATCACCGGCTACTGGAAGCGCGGTGTCGCCGACGTCCACGAGCACCTCGACGACGACGAAGACGAGGACGACGACTGACCTGCGCGAGATCGCCCATCGTCGCCCCGTAGTCCCCTAGCCGGAAGAGCAGCATGACCATCGATCCCGCCCTCAAGCCACTGAGCGCCGCCCAGCGCAGCATCGTCGACGCACAGTTGCTCGATCCCGACTCCGACGTCTTCGTCGTCGCCGACCGCATCGACATCGTCGGTGACGTCTCGACGGCGCTGCTCGCCGAGGCGATCGCGGCCACGGTGCGCGAGACGGCGGCCCTGGGCTGCCGCGTCGTCGTCGACGAATCGGGGGAGCCGGGGCTCGCCGCCGCAGACGTCGACGTCACGGTCGCCGTGCACGACGTCTCGGACGAAGCCGATCCGGCCGCGGCGGCGGAAGAGCTGGTCGCCGCCGAGCTCGCGCGGGGCGCCGGCGGACTGGGGGCTGCGGAACCCGTGGGACAGCTGATCGTGCGCACGGCCGCTGACCGTGTGGTGTGGCTGCAGCGCTATCACCATGCGGCGCTCGACGGGTACGGGATGTCGCTCGTCGCGCAGCGCGTCGCCGAGCGGTACCGGGTCCTCGCAGGGGCCGGACCCCTGGGGTCGGGGTTCGGTGTCCTCGACGACCTGGTCGTCGAGGAGCGCGCTCACACCACTTCGGAGACCGGTGAGGCGGAGCGCACACGCGTGCGGGAGCTCGTGGCCGCAGTGCCGACCGCCATCGAGAGCGACGGCACGGTGCCCACTGTCTCGGGTCGAGCGACACCGGCCGTGCGCAGGGCGATCGGCATCGATGTCGGAGTCGACGAGCGCACGGCGGCACGGATCGCAGACCTCCTCGAGCGGGAGCGTCGGCTGACCTGGGCCGACCTGCATGTCGCCGCCTACGCCGCCTTCACCGCGCGTGCGGCGGGGACGCCCGCGCTCGTTCTCGGTGTCCCCTTCTCCACCCGCACGACATCCGCCGCCGCGCGCACGCCCTCGATGTCGGTGACCGTACTGCCCCTGGCCCTGCTGGTCGATCCGCGCGAATCCCTCGTGCAGCTCGCCGGACGGGTGGCGACGGGGCTGAGCGTCCTGCGTCGTTCCCAGCGGGTGCGCGGCGAGGCGGTCGCGGGAGAGCTCGGGATCCCCTCACTGCTTCGTGGACCGGGAGTCAACCTCAAGCCCTACACGCCGGTGCTGGACTTCGTGGGGGCCCGCGGGCTGCTGCGCACCGAGACCGCCGGCCCCGTCGACGACCTGGATCTGTCGATCGCTCCGGGTGAGGACGGCGGTGTGCAGCTGCGCCTCGAGGCCAACCCCGACACGTACCGACCCGCTGAGCTCGCCGCCGTCGCTGCGCGGTATGCGGGGTTCCTCGCGGCCTCGATGGACGATCCGCGACGCCCGCTCGGCCAGATCGCCGCGCTCCCTGTCGGTGCGCCGGGTCCGAGCAGCACGGAACCGCTGCCCGCCGGCGGCATCGCCCCCGTCGACGTCATGGACGTGCTCGACCGTACGGTGCACGCGCATCCGCACGACATCGCCGTGCGTGCCGGTGCCGAGAGCATCACGTTCACGGAGCTGCACCGCCGCGTGCGCGCTCTCGCCGCCGTGCTCACCGCGCACGGGGCCGCACCGGAGCGGGTCGTCGCGATCGCACTCCCCCGCGGCATCGACCTCGTCGTGGCGATCTTCGCCGTGCTCGAATCGGGTGCCGCGCTCACCCCGATCGATCTCGCCTACCCCGACGAGCGCATCGCCTACCTTCTCGATGATGCCGAGCCCGTCGTCGTGGTGGCAGCACCGGGCACGGCCGCTGCCCGGCACCCCGGCGCGATCGTCGTCGATCACGGCGACATCGCGGCGCTTCCGAACTCGACCGCCGATCCCCTTCCGGTACCGCACCCCGCTGCGCTCGCCTACGTCGTCTACACCTCGGGCTCGACGGGGCGGCCCAAGGGCGTCGGGGTGAGCCGCGAAGCGCTCGCGTTCTTCATCGCCCACCACGCGGCCACGCTCTTCGGGAGCACCGCCGCGCTCGCCGGACGCCGTCTGCGCGCCGCTCACACCGCTTCGTTCGCCTTCGACTCGTCGTGGGAGCAGCTGCTGTGGCTCGTGCTCGGCCACGAGCTGATCGTGTTCGACGAAGACGACCGTCGCGATGCGCGGGAGATCGTGGAGGCCGTCGACCGGCTCGGCATCGACACGTTCGATGTGACTCCTTCGTTCGCGAACGCGCTCGTCGAGGAGGGCCTCCTCGAAACCGCGCACACCCCTGCGCTGCTGCTCATCGGCGGAGAGGCCGCCCCGGCGGAGCTCTGGCGTCGACTCGCCGGCTCGGGGGTGCCTGCCCACAACTTCTACGGGCCGACGGAGGCCACGGTCGATGCCATCGGCACCCCGGTCCGCGGATTCGAGCCCAGGATCGGCCGTGCCCTGGCCGGCACCGATGCCCTCGTGCTCGACATCGCCCTGCAGCCGGTCCCGGCGGGGGTCGTCGGCGAGCTGTACCTCGCCGGTCCGCACCTCGCCCGTGGATATCGCGGACGGCACGGACTGACTGCTGCCCGCTTCGTCGCGGACCCTCGGGGCGGAGGTGGGCGTCTGTATCGCACCGGTGATCTCGTGCGGATCGAGGCCGACGGCGCCCTGTCGATGCTCGGCCGCACCGACGACCAGGTGAAGATACGCGGACACCGTGTCGAGCCGGGCGAGGTGCGGGCAGCCCTCGCCGCACTTGCCGGCGTCGCCGATGCCGCAGCGATCGTCCGCGGTGACGGTTCCACCGCGCGCCTCCTCGCCTATGCGGTGCCGAGGGAGGGGGCTCTCGACGCGGCCGCCCTGCATGCGGCCCTGCGCGCGGGACTCCCCGACCACCTCGTGCCGAGCGCCGTGGTCATCCTCGATGCGCTGCCCCTGACGACGCACGGGAAGCTCGACGCGGGGGCCCTTCCCGAACCCGAACGCGCAGCCGTAAGCGGTGCGGCGCCGACGACCGTGCGGGAACGGGCGGTGTGCACCGCGATCGGAGCGGTGCTGGGCCTGGACGAGGTGCCGGCCGATGCCGACGTGATCGTGCTCGGCGGTGACAGCATCTCCGCCATCACGATCGTCGCCCGACTGCGTGCCGCTGGATGGCTGGCCCGCCCCCGCGACCTCTTCGCCGCCCGCACCGCGCAGGCGCTCGCGCCGCTGCTGACCCCTCTGGAATCCGCGCCCGCTCGTCAGCGTGTGAGCGCTTCCGGGCCGGTGCCGCTGCCTCCGGTCGCTCGCGCGCTGCGCAGACTCGCCCCATCGCTCGATGCCGTCAGCGGCTACGCCCAGAGCGTCGCGATCGAGGTGGAAGACGCGGATGCCGTGCGCGTCGGGGCGGCACTGGCCGCGCTCTCCGAACGGCATCCGGTGATCTCGCTCGTCGTCGAGGAGAGGGCGGACGGAAGCTGGGTGGCCGGCATCCCGTCCGGGAGGAAGGGCATCGCCTTCTCGACGACGAGTGAGGAGATCGAAGAGGCTCGTGCCGCTGCGGTCGCCGGGCTCGACCCGAGCGCCGGGCAGATGGCGGTCGCGACGCTCTGCGTGCGGGCGGGAGTCCTCGTCTTCGCCGCGCACCATCTCGTCGTTGACGCGGTGTCGTGGCGCATCTTGGTCGATGAGCTCGAGACGCTCCTGGGCGGAAGCGCTCTGCCTACGGGGTCGGAGTCGGGATGGCGAGCGCGGGCGCTGGCTCTGGACGCACTCGTTCCGACCGAGGACGAGACTGCGCACTGGCGCGGTCTGCATGATGTGTCGTGCGCCGTCTTCCCCGAACGGGGGGAACCCGGCCGCTTCGATGAGGCCGTCCGTGTCGTCAGCCGTGCGCGAGCCGATACGGCGCGAGCCGTGCTCGATACGCTGCCGCTGCTGCTCGATGCGCGACCTGACACCGTGCTGGCCGGAGCGCTCGCCGATGCGCTGCAGCAGTGGCGCGCGGTAGAGGGACAGCTGCTGCTGGAATGGGAGACCCACGGGCGCGATCCGATCGAGACCGGTGAGGACACCTCCGACAGCATCGGATGGTTCACGACCGAGTTCCCCGTGCGCATCGCGTTGCCGCGACGCTCCGACCCCGACGAAGAACGCCTCGCCGAGGCGGTGCGCGCTGCACGCCAGGCGCGCGCGGAGGTGCCGCGCGACGGCTACGGCGCCGAGACCGGAGGAGCCCAGCCGAGCGTTCTGCTGAACTACCTCGGACGCTTCGACGCCAACACCACCGCCGCTCGCCCGGTGCGCCTGCACGGCGATCGACCTTTCGCGGTGCACATCCCCGACGCCCTGCGACTCGGATACGCGATCGAGGTCGCCGTGTTCGTCGCACCGGGCGATGCGGGGCTCGAGGTGGAGTGGACCGTGGAGCCGGCACTCGCAGCAGGGCTCCCCGTGCTGCGGGCGGCGTGGGATCGCGCACTCGACGCTCTCACCCGTCTCGCCGCCCGCCCCGTCGCGGAGGCGCCGCCGACCCTGATTCCGGCTGAGACAGCCTTCTCCGGCATCCCCTTCCCCGTGCTGCGGGCGATCGAGGCCGAACGCGGACCCCTTCGCGATGTCGCCCCGCTGTCGCCGTTGCAGGAGGGGCTGCTGTTCCATGCGCTGCGCGACGGCGCCGACGACGTCTACACCACGCTCACGACCGTGCAGGTGGAGGTCGTCCCCGATGCCGACGGCAGTCGAGCGTCGATCGATCCCGACCGGCTCGCCGACGCCGTCCGCACGGTCGTCGCGGCCCATCCGCAGCTGGGAGCAGCCTTCGTCGCCGACGTCGTCGATCGTCCGGTGCAGCTCGTGCCGCGGGACCCGCTGACCGACGTGACGGTGCACGAC
>JBOGEI010000049.1:0-21194 GCA_050701935.1 Microbacterium sp. | reverse complement strand
CTGATGCGACGCACACTCAACGTCATCCGCCTGCAGCTGATCAACCGGCAGACCTTCATCTGGGTTCCGCTGATCGTCCTCGCCGGCGCCACCCTGATCTCGGTGCTGATCTACGCGATGATCCCCGGCGATTCACCCAAGTACGGCGGCGGCGGCCAGGCGCCCTTGTGGTACTTCTTCGCCATCGGCCTGTCGGCGATGACGCTCACCTTCCCGTTCTCTCAGGCGATGAGCATCACCCGTCGCGAGTTCTTCCTCGGCACGATGCTGACGGCTATCCTCGCCAGCACGTTCATGGGCGCACTGTTCCTGATCGGAGGCGGCATCGAGGTCGCCACGAACGGCTACGGCGTGAACGGCTGGGTGTTCTACCTCCCGTGGCTGTGGGAGGCAGGGCCGCTCGGGGCCTTCGTCGTCTACTTCACCCTGGCGCTGTTCTTCTTCGTGGTCGGCTTCACCGGCGCCACGATCTACAAGAGCTGGGGCCTGATGGTGCTCACGATCGTGTGGATCGCGCTGGCGCTCGTGCTCGTCGGACTCGTGTACCTCGTGACCCGGCTCGAACTGTGGGGCCAGGTCTGGACGGGGATCGGAAGCCTGGGCGCTCTCGGCCTCGCGCTCTGGGGTCTCGTGGTCACCGCCGCCCTCATGGGCGTCTCGTTCCTCGCATTCCGACGGGCCATCCCTTAAGAAGGCGCCTCTCCACGGCGCCGGTCACCCTCTGGGGTGGCCGGCGTCGTCGCGTGTGCGCGCTACCGGTACCCCGCCGAGGGCGCAACCCACTCCCCGAGCGCGCACCGACCGCGTAACCTCGCGGAACCACCTGCCCGACCGAGAGGATGCCGTGACACCGACCCGTACGCGAATGCGCGCACGACGAGCAGGGGTCGAACGAGCACTCCACGATGCCGTCCGCCCCGCCCGCCTCCTTCTGGTTGCGAAGACGACACTCGCGGTCGGGCTGGCCTGGATGATCGCTCCGCACATGCCGGGAGTCACCGACGACTACCCGTACTACGCACCCCTCGGCGCGCTGCTGAGCATGTACCCGACGCTCATGGGCTCGGCGAAGTCCAGTCTGCAGACGCTGCTCGGCCTCGCCACCGGCATCGGTCTCGCGACCGTGGTGGTGCTCACCGTCGGACCGACCTGGTGGAGCATCCCCCTGGTCGTCGGAGTGGGAGTGCTGGTCTCGGGTACCGGCTGGTTCGGCGCCGGACGCGAGTACATACCGATGGCCGCCCTCTTCGTGCTGATCATCGGAGGACACAACGCCGACGACTACTCGCTCGGCTACCTGACCCAGACGGCGGTCGGCGTGCTCGTCGGCCTGGTGGTGAACCTCGTCATCGCACCCGCGCCGCTCACCGTCGCGGCGGCGGGACGCGTGGCGGCGTTCCGCGAGCAGCTGGCCGCGCACCTGCACGACATCGGGTCGGCCGTCTCGGAGTCGTGGCCGCCGGAGCACGAGCAGTGGGCGAACGATGCGGCCTCTCTCGCCGACACCTCGTCCGAGCTGAGAGTCGCGCTGACGGAGGCGGACGAGAGTCGGCGGGGGAATCCCCGGGCCAAGGGCCATCGCTCACGGATTCAGCAGAGCCACGACGAGCTCGCGGCCCTCGATCGCACCGCCCATCTCATCCGCGACATCTCGGACGAGATCGCGGACACCATCTGGGACCGGCCGACCGGCCTCGCACTCGATCCCGCCCTGCCCGATCCCCTGTCCGCAGCCTGTCACTCGGTCGCCGACGTGATCGCACGCGGCGATGCCTCCTCCAGCGAGGATCACCGTGCCCGCGGCGAGGCCGCCCGTGCGATCCGGCTGCTTCTGGAGACCGTCGATGACCGTACGATCGATGTGCGCCGATCGATGGGCCCCGGCGTGCTCACCGCCATGCACCTGCGACGCATCCTCATCCTGAGCGGCGCACCCGCCTCGAGCGAGGAGTAGCCCGACCGAGCGGCAGCAGCGTCAGATGGTGTCGTCGGCGGCGATCAGGTCCATCTGCCAGTAGCGACCGTCGGGATCGGCACTGTCATGCGCATCGTCGGCGGCGCTCAGGATGCCGTTGATCTTCACCATCACGTCGTCGAACTCCGACTCGGTGAGCCGGATCGTGCGCTGGGTGAAGGCGGCGTGCACCTCGGCAGTGCGCCCGGCGACGTACTCGGGGGTCCAGGCCAGCACGCGACGGATCAGATCCTGGTGGTCTTCGACGAGGGCGGCGATCACCGCGGTGCCCAGAGCCTCGTCGGCGACCGGGCTCTCCGGCCCTCCGACGTTGAGCGCGCCCTTGTGCCCGGTCCACACACGGTCGCGCCGGTCGCGGGCCTTGTCGGGAGCCTCTTCGATGAGCCCCGCATCGGCGAGGGCGCGCAGATGGAAGCTGGCGCTGTTGGCCGGGACCCCGAGCTCCGTGGCGATGTCGGCTGCGCGGAGGAACTCCCGGCGCGAGAACAGCCGGATCATCTGGCGCCGAAGCGGGTGCGAGTAGGCCTTGAGCATGGCCGAGGTCATCCAGACCGGATCGTCGCTCGTGGTCTTCGCGGTGTCCTCCGTCATGTGCCGATCCTACCCGCACCTGAAATTGCGCAATGAGACTTGCGCAATAGTTCTTGCGCATCTAATCTCGACGCATGACCACCGTCACCGAGCCCCATCGACTGTGGCGCAACGCCCGGTATCTCACCTGGCTGGTGAGCGACACGAGCAAGGGCCTTGCCGCCTCGCTGTTCGGCTTCGCCATCCCGCTGCTCGCGCTGATCGTGACGAACGACCCCGCCCAGGCCGGCATCATCGGCGGCGCCGGAATGGTCGCGCGACTGCTCATGACCCTGGCCGGCGGCGTGCTGGCCGACCGCCATCGCCGCATCGCACTGATGCTCCTCGGCTCGCTCATCGGCATCGTGCTCGCGGGCGGCTTCACCCTTCTCGCCCTCGGCGATGCGATGACCTTCGGGTCGCTGCTCGTGATCGACGTGCTGCTCGCCGCGCGCAGCGGACTCTTCGACGTCGCGGGAGAGAGCGCCATCAAGGAGATCGTGCCCGACGACGCGATGGGTCGCGCGCAGGCAGCGAACCAGGGTCGGGATGCCGCGCTCCAGCTCGCGGGCGGCCCACTCGGCGGCCTGCTGCTGGGCGTCGGCGGGTGGCTCGTCGGCGTCGTGATGACGCTCTGCCACGCGATCGCAGCCCTGACCGCATGGATGCTGGGGCGTCAAGCGCGTCGCGCCGGCGTGGTCGATGCCGGAGCAGATGAAGACGACGCTCCGACCATGACGGCGAAACCGAACGCCTGGGCGGAGATGCGCGAGGGCTTCGGCTGGCTGCTCTCCCGACCCGACCTCGGCGGCGTGCTGCTCATCACCACGGTCATCAACCTCGGCTTCAACGCCACGATCACGACCGTCATCTACGCCCTCCAGCAGGACGGATACTCCGAGCTGCTGATCGGCACGCTGAGCGCGTCGATCGGGGCCGTGATGCTCGTGGGTGCCGTGTGCGCTCCGCTGCTCGTCCCCCGCATCAAGGCCGGCATCCTGACGATCGCCGGGCTGTCTGTCGTGTCGGTCGGTGCGGTGGTGCTCTCGATGGTCACCGAGCCGTGGGCCATCGCGGTGGTGCTCGGCGCCTCGGTGCTGTTGGTGCCCGCGCTCAACGCCGGAATGATGGGCTACTTCATGGTCGCCACCCCGAGCCACCTGCTCGGCCGCGCGAACAGCGCGGCCGGCGTGCTCGGCATGGGCGCGATGCCTCTCGCGCCTCTGATCGCCGGCTTCGGACTCGCCTGGCTCGGACGGGAGTGGACCATCCTGATCTGCGCCGCACTCTGTCTGATCGCAGTCGTTCTCGCCGTGAGCAACAGGGCGCTGCGCGCGCTGCCCGTCGAGTCGGGTTGGGCCGCGCACGCGAAGCAGTACGAATCGGCCTGACTCCCCGCGACATGCGCCGGAGCGGTGCGGGCTAGAGCGCGCCGGTCAGCGCCGCGATACCCGCGAGCAGCGAGACGAGGGCGAGCACGAGAGCGATCGCGATGAGGACGGCGTGCACCTTGAGGAACGCGGTGGCCCTGCCGTCCGCATCCCGGGCACGCGGATCCTTGGCCACGCGCTTGTAGAACTGCGGCCAGACCAGAGCGTTGAAAGCGGCATTGAGGAAGAGCACGACGGCGAGGGGGATCACCCCTCAACGCTATCGACAACACCTATGGGCGCCGACCGCCGATGGCACGCGGGATTCTTGGATGCAGACATGTATCAGAAAGCCCTTGCCGTGCTCCTGGTAGGTGTGATCACAATGGGCTTCATGATCGACGGTGCACCCGGCGCCGCTCTCGATCCTGCATCGGACGACGGGCGCGCACGCTGGGAACGTGCCGCGGACCTGTTCGATGCATGGCGTGAGAGCGACAGCCGCGCGATGGACGAGCTCGTACGCCTGATGACACCCGTGCTCTGGCACGTCGTGCGTGCGTACGGACTCGAACGCACCCTCGCCGAAGACGTCGTGCAGACCACCTGGCTGCAACTCGTGCGCGGCCATGGCTCGATCAGCGACCCGAAGGCCGTTTCGGCCTGGCTCACGACGACCGCCCGTCGTGAGGCCTGGAAGGTCGCCAAGGCACACGGAAAGGTCGACACGACCGACGCCGACGACCTCGACACACTGCTCCCCGAGCAGGCATCGGCCGAGGAGCACGCCACGATCGGCGACGAGAACCGTCGCCTCTGGATGGCCGTGCGCCGCCTCAACGAGCGCTGCCAGAAGCTCCTCCGCGTGATCGCCTTCGAGGACCGCCCCGACTATGCGCGCATCGCCGCTGATCTGGCCATGCCCATCGGCAGCATCGGCCCGACACGGAACCGGTGTCTCGCCAAGCTGCGCACACTCCTGGAAGCACCACCGACAGCGCCGGCAGGGGGATTGGCATGACCGAACAAGAGGACGCACAGATGTTCGCCCGGCTCCGCACGCTCTGGAGCGAGGTCGACCCGATGCCCGCTGGCCTGATCGACCGCATGGTCGCCGCGGTCGCCGCCGATGGACTGAACCGCGAATACGCACTGCTCACCCTGGTCGAGGGCCAGCTCGGCGCGGTGCGGGGAGAGGCTGATGCGCTCACCCTGCAGTTCAGCGACGGCACCACCAGCATCCTGCTGCATGTGACGAGCACTTCATCCGGACGCCGCCGCGTCGACGGCTGGGTCGACACCGCTGCTGCCGAGATCGTCCTGACGCAGGGCGAGAAGGTCAGGTCGACCTCGCCGGAGGCCACCGGACGCTTCGTCTTCGACGAGATACCACCCGGTCTCACGCGCGTGCGCCTGACGACCGTGATCGGGGACGAGACGCGAACGCTCGCAACCCCGCAGTTCGAGCTGTGACCGCGGGCGCCGCCCGTCGATGAAGACGCGGGGCGACCCGCACGGAGAGGATGACGCATGGATCAGCCCAAGGGATGGACCTGGCAGGACCGCGCGGAGGGATCGATCCGCCGAGGAACGGCACTCGATCCGAGCACGGAGCCTGTGGACGGAATCCGCGCATTTCCGACGGCGTACCTTCCGGAGCGACTGCTGATCACACGAGCACTCGGCGACGAGGAGGCGTACGACCGCGAGGTGCGGACGCTGCGCGATGCCGCCGACACCTTCGGCTGGCAGCTCGAGATCGAGGACGGCACTCGCTCAGCGGTCGACGGCGAGCTGGTTCCGGGTGTTCCGGGCTTCCTGCGAGCCCTGCTGCGGACTCCCGACGAACCGGTCCGCGGCGAATCGCCCGTCGCCCCTGACGCCTGGCGGGTGCTCCAGCGCGCACGTCGCATGTCGCGTTCGACGATGCCGCGGACGAGCCTCGACCACGTGCTGTCGATCGATCCGGTCGGGCTCAATCCCTTCACCAGGACGAACCCGTTCACCCGCACGAACCCGTTCACCCGCACCAACCCGGTGCGGGGCGCCGGCGGGGGCGCTGGCGGCAGCGACGACTACCTCGAGCCCGGACGCGGCGCACGACAGCCCGTGACCTGGTTGGGCCCCGCTCCTGTGCGCGGACCGGCTCCGAAGCGCGGACGGCGCCCTGTCGTCGCGGTGCTCGACACCGGCTGCGGCGAGCACGCCTGGCTGCCCGCCGACATCGTCACGCGCAAGATCGACCTCGACGGCGTACCGGTCGGGCTGACCGATGACGCCGATCCCGAGCGCTACCCCGACCTGTACGGACAGCTCGACGGGGAGATCGATGCGGTGGCCGGACACGGCACCTTCATCGCGGGCCTCGTCCGACAGGCGGCTCCGGATGCCGACATCCTCTCGATCCGGGTGGCCGGAGCCCTCGGGGTGGTCGACGAGAGCACGCTGCTGGAGACCGTCGCCCAGGTCGTCACCCTGCTGGCCCGCCACCGTGAGGACCCGAAGACGGGCTTCCCGATAGACGTGCTGAACCTGTCGCTGAGCTATTATCACGAGACGCCGACCGACGGATTGTTCAGCCTCACCCTGTTCCAGCTGCTCGCCAAGGCACGCGAACTCGGCTGCGTGGTCGTGTGCTCGGCGGGCAACGACGCGATCGACCGGCCATCGTTCCCCGCGTCGCTCTGGCCCTGGCCCGGCGCCGACAACGGCATCCGCCGCGACCGCAACGCACCGCTCGTATCGGTCGGAGCGCTGAACCCCTCGGCGCAGTCGGTCGCCCTCTTCTCGAACATCGGTCCGTGGGTGCAGGCCTACGCCCCGGGCGCAGCCGTGGTGAGCACCTCGCCGGCTTTCGTGGGCGGCACCCAGGCGGTGACGCGCGCTGACGTCGAGGGTCTGCGTCGCGAGACGATCGACCCCGACGACTATCGCGGCGGCTTCGCGGTGTGGAGCGGAACGTCGTTCTCGGCACCGTATGTCGCGGGCCGCATCGCCGCCCAGCTCGGCTCCGTGCCGGTGAGCGGTGTCAGCCCCGGCGCCGCGGCGAAAGCCGTGGCCACCGTTCTCAAGTCGCTGCCGAACCCGGTCGATTCCGACTGACACGGAGACGCACCCCCGGGACGAGCCGTCCGTACCGATGCGGGCGGCCCGTCCTGGTGCCGGGCACCACCTCGCGGGCCGCCCGGCCGTGCTCTTTCTCCTGACGGGCGTCCCGCTCGACCCGCGCTCTTCCCTGCAGCCCCGACGCACGGCATCCTGGAGGGATGCCCCTGTCCGCGATCGAGCTGCACCGGCGCGGCGTCGAAGCGGCGAACGCCCGGCGGTTCGCACAGGCGCGACGCGCCCTCGACGCAGCATCCGCTCGCACCGAAGACCCCGACCTTCGGGCACGCATCGACGGAACCGTCGCCTACGTCCTCGCCCAGACGGGCGAGCCGGCAGCCGCCGAGCAGCTGTGCCGCGATGCGCTCGGCCGAACCGGGCTGCGGGCCGAGACGATCACCGTACTCAGCGGCCAGCTCGGCACGCTCCTCATGCACGGCGGGCGACTGGCCGAGGCCGAGGTCGAGCTCACCCATGCGATCGACACGCTCACCGCGATCGGCGAGGAGACCACCGAGCTCGCGAACTGCCTGATGAACCGGTCGGTCGTGCGGATGCAGCAGCGCGAACTCGAGACCTGCATCGAAGATCTGCGGCGGGCGGTCTCCGTGTACGAGGCCAACGACGACGAGGAGCCCCTCGCAGAGGCCAGACACAACCTCGGCTACGCGGCACTGCTCGGCGGCGACCTCGTCACCGCGCTCACTCTGATGACCCGTTCCCGCCCGAAGCTTGCCGCGATCAGCGACCTCGCCGCGGCGATCAGCGACCTCGATCGGGCCGAGGTGCTGCGTGACGCAGGCCTCACGACCGAGGCCGAAGCGCTGCTCCAACAGGTGGCCGCCCAGTTCGGTGCGCAGCGGATGCGCCAGGCCAGAGGCGAGTCCGAGTTCCACTTGGCCCGTTCGCTCCTGCGCCATGATCCCGCCGCCGCCGAGCGCGCAGCCCGCACCGCCGCGCGTCGCTTCACCGCACTCGCGAACCACGGGTGGGCGGCCCGAGCCGAAGCGGTACGACTCGAGGCGCAGCAGCGGGCGAAACCGCATCGGCCCATCGACGGCGCAGAATTCGCCCGAACGGCGAAGGCTCTCGACCGGGGCGGCTTCCGCACCGAGGCCACTGGACTTCGACTGAGTGCTCGACGCGACGGCACCGGACGGCTGCCCCGACTGGACGACGCCGCACCGACGCCCTTGCGCCTACGCGCCCAGGAGGTGCGAGCTGCCCGCGCCGCGGCGGCCGGCCGTGACCGCGAGGCTCTGCGCGCGGCAGCCGACGGCCTCGATCTGCTCACCGCCTGGCAGCAGTCGTTCGGCGCGCTCGACCTGCAGGCATCCGTCGCGATGCACGGCAGCGACCTGATGTTCGCCGGGCTCTCCTCCGCCGCGCGGCTGCGTGACCCCGACATCCTGTTCGAGTGGTCGGAGCGTGCGCGGCACCTCAGTCAGCAGGTGGCCCCCGTGCGACCCCCGCACGACGAGTCCCTCGCGATCGATCTCGCAGAGCTGCGGATGCTGCGCGCCGAGCTGGCCGGGGCCGACTGGACGACGGATGCCAGAGTGCGCACGCTTCGCGACCGTGTGCGTGAGCGGCAGTGGGCGGCCACGGGGTCGAGCGGCACACGTGAGCGGCTCGGGCTCGCGGAGGCGACGGCGCTGCTCGGCTCCGACGTCGCCGTCCTGTCCTACGTCTTCACCGGTTCCGACCTGCACGCGATCGTGGCCACCCGCGCCGGCGCGACGATCGTCGACCTGTCCTGGGCGCGCGTGCAGTCGGCACTCGACGGCCTCCGCGCAGATCTCGACATGGCCGCGATGACCCGCGGCGGGCTGATGGGCGCGGTGACAGAACGCGCCCTCGCCTCACGACTGGCGATCCTCGACGCCGAGCTCCTCGCCCCGCTGCTGCTCACCGCGCCGTCAGCGACACGACTGGCGGTCACCGTGCCGGGAGCGCTCGGCGGAGTCCCGTGGGCGATGCTCCCCGGCATGTCCGGTGTTCCGTTCACGCTCGCGACCTCCGTGTCGCGCCTGCTGGGCGGCCGTGCCCGCACGTCTTCCCGCGCTACCGCGATCGGATTCGCCGCCGGCCCGCGCGTCGCCCGTGCCGGCGACGAAGTCGAACGTGCGGCTGCAGCCTGGCGCGGATCGGGCCGCACACCGGTGACGCTGGAGTCTTCGGATGCGACGGTCGCGGCGGTCACCGAACTCGCCGCGGCCACCGATGTGCTGCACATCGCCGCGCACGGCAGGCACGCGGTGGACAACCCGCTGTTCTCCGGTTTCGAGCTCGCCGACGGGATCCTCTTCGGCTACGACGTCGACCTGATCCCGCGAGTGCCCAGGACGGTGATCCTCTCGGCCTGCGAGCTCGGGCGCTCGTCGGTGCGCTGGGGCGAAGAGGCGTTGGGCATGACCCGGGTCTGGCTGCACGCCGGTGCCGACTGCGTGATCGCCGCTCCCGTGGCCGTCCCCGATGACGTGGCGGGAGAACTGCTCAGCGCCGTGCACACCGGGCTCTCCGAGGGGGCATCCCCGGCTGTCGCACTCACGCGGGCGGCGGCCGATACCGGCCTGACCGCACCGTTCCAGTGCCACGGCGACGGATTCTGAACTTTTACTTCCATTCGGTGTATCAGAACGGATGCCGCGCGCTCCTGTTCTTCGGAAGGTGCCATGCGAAGGGCCTCGAAGGGTGAGGCGCGAGGGAGGCGCAGTCGGATCTGGGGATCATGCGCACTGGGGAGCGCGAACACGACACGGACACCATCTGCTCGAGGGTGTCGCGGCATGAGCCGCGACACCCTCATAGGGCCTCGACGATCTGGGGACGTCGGGGCCCTTGGGGTGTCCTGGCTCAGGCGACCAGCACCGTGTAGCCGGCGGTTCGGAGGTCTGCGAGCACCTCGGCATCGGCTCCTGAGTCGGTGATCACGGTCGGGAAGAGCTCCGCGCCGCCGACGGCCGAGAAGGCCTCGATGCCGAGCTTGCTGCCGTCGGTCACCACGATCGCCCGGCGAGCACGTTCGGCCATCATGCGGTTCACGGCGGCCTCGCGCTCATCCTGCGTGGTCGCCCCTGCTCTGGCATCCATCCCGTTCACGCCGATGAAGGCGATGTCGAGCCGCACCCCGCGCAGCAGCTGTTCGACGAAGGGGCCGACGAGTTCGTAGCTGCGCGAGTGGATGACGCCGCCGGTGACGACGACCTTGATGTCGGGCCGCGTGGCGAGCTGAGCGGCGATGTTCACGGCGTTGGTGACGACGGTGATGCCGCCGTTGCCGGCGAGGTCGTCGCGCGCGGCGAGGGCTGCGGCGATCGCCGTCGTGGTCGTCCCCCCGGAGAGCCCGACCACCATCCCGGGCATGACGAGGGCTGCGGCGGTCTGCCCGATGCTGGCCTTCTCGTGCGTGCGCAGGTGGCTCTTGTAGCGGATGGGCAGTTCGTAGGCGACCGACTGCGCCACCGCACCGCCGTGTGTGCGCGTGAGCAGGCGCTGCTCGGCGAGAGTGTCGAGGTCACGCCGTGTGGTCGCAGCCGACGCCTCGAACCGCTCGACGAGCTCCTCGACCGTGACCTCGCCGTTCGCAGCCAGCAGGTCGAGGATCGCGTTCAGCCGCGCAGCCCGCTTCATCAGGAGACCGGACCCGTGGGCTGCAGGGCGAACAGTCGGAGCATGCGGGCAGCCTCGTCTGCGAGCGCATCCCGGGCGGGGGCGAGGTACTTGCGGGAGTCGACCAGGCGCTCGTCGGCGCCGAGCTTCTCTCGCACCGCCCGGGTGAAGAATCCGTTCAGGTGCGTGGAGACGTTGATCTTGGTCATCCCCGCCCGCACGGCGTCGGCGATGACGGCATCCGCGACGCCGGAGGAGCCGTGCAGGACGAGGGGCACGGGGAGGGCTTCGTGCAGGCGCCCGATCAGGTCGAGGTCGAGCGATGCGGTGCGGTCGGTCATGGCGTGGGATGAGCCCACCGCGACCGCGAGCGCATCGACACCCGTTGCTGCCACGAATGCGCGCGCTTCTTCGGGGTCGGTGCGCACACCCGGAGCATGCGCACCATCCTTGCCACCCACCTCGCCGAGCTCGCCTTCGACGTAGACCCCGGCCTCGTGCGCCCGGGCCGCGACCGCAGCCGTGAGCGCCACGTTGTCGTCGTAGGGCAGCGCGCCGCCGTCGAACATGACCGAGCCGAAGCCGAGGGCGATGGCTTCGTCGACCAGTTCAGGTCGCTCAGCGTGGTCGAGGTGCACCGCCACGGGCGTCTGCGCGCGCCGTGCCACCGCGAGGGTGGCCAGCGCGATGGGCTCGAGCCCGCCGTGGTAGTCGGCGCAGTTCTGCGAGATCTGCAGGATGACGGGCAGCTGCGCCAGAGCGGCCGCGCGCACCAATCCCTCCGCGGTCTCGAGGTGGATCACATTGAAAGCGCCGATGCCGGAGCCGGCGGCAGCGGCATCGGAGACGAGGTCGCGAGCAGAGACGAGGGTCACGAAGGGTCCTTCCGGAACGATTCAGGGTCAGGATGCGAGATGCGGAGCTGCTGTTCGAGCTCGGCCCAGCGCGGGGAGATGTCACCGGCGAGCGGAGTCAGCACGGCGGCGGCCGACCACGCGGTGGCGCGGCGAAGGATCTGCTCAGGATCGCGCACACCGTCGGCGTACAGCGCGGCGCAGGCGGCGACACCCGCATCGCCGGCACCGGTGGGGTTGCCGGCGAGAGGCTCGTCGAGCCTGGCGTGCACGAGATCGGATGCCGTGACGGCGAGCATCCCGTCGGCTCCGAGCGAGAGCAGCACCAGCTCGGTTCCGCAGGCGATCAGCGACCGGGCACCTTCGACCGGGTCGGCGATGCCGGTCGCCTCGGCGAGTTCGGCCGCGTTCGGCTTGAGCACGGCGGCTCCGGCATCGGCCGCCCGCAGGAGCGCGGGCCCCGACGTGTCGACGATCACCGGCACCCCGGCGTCGCTGCCGACCGCGATGAGCATGGGGAGAAGCGAATCCGGTGCTCCGGGCGGCAGGCTGCCGGAGATGACGAGTACCGTCGCGCCGGGCAGCCGCTCGACGACCTCGGCGAGCAGCGCAGCCCATTCCGGGTCTGTCGGATTCACTCCGCGCTCGTTGATGATCGTGGTGTCGCCGAGCGTCTCATCGACCACGGCGATGCTGCGCCGCGTCTCGGCGGCGACCGGCACCAGCGCGTGCGGCACCCCGCTGGCACGCAGTTCTGCAGCGAATTCCTCGCCGACCCGACCGCCGGTCGTGGTCAGCGCGAGCACGTCGACGCCCTCGGCGTGCACGACGCGGGCGACGTTGAGCCCCTTGCCGCCGGCCCGTGCGGCACCGGCATCCGCCCGGTGCGTGCCGCCCTCGACGAGCCGGTCGACGCGCCAGGTGAGATCGAGTGCGGGGTTGGGGGTGACGGTGAGGATCACGTGAGCTCCCGTGCGCGGAGGGCCGCACCGAGCAGCCCTGCGTTGCCGGAGAGCTCTGCGGGGACCAGTGCCGGGATGCGGTGGAAGCTGAGCCGCGCGGCCAGGCGCGCGCGCAGCTCGTCGAACAGGGCACCACCGGCGCGCGACAGTCCGCCGCCGATGACCACGGCCTCCGGTGCGACGACCGCCGTGAGCTGAGCGAGCGACATCGTGAGCGCGTCGAGCGCCGAGTTCCAGATCTCTGCGGCGACCTCATCCCCTGCCGCGGCCCTGGCGATCACGTCTTTCGCGCCGTCGGGGGCGATCCCGGTCGCCTCGCGGTAGCGCCGGGCGATGGCACCGGCTGAGGCGACGGCTTCCAGACAGCCCCGTGCGCCGCACGCGCAGATCGGTCCGTCCGCGATCGGGGAATGCCCGATCTCACCCGCGTATCCGCCGGCGGTGTACGGAACACCCCCGACCAGCAGGGCCCCGGCGATCCCCGTGCCGATCACGAGCACGACCGAGTCGGCGTAGTCGCGCGCACCGCCGAGGAGACGTTCCGCCCAGCTCGCGGCGCGAACATCGTGGTCGAATGCCACGGGCAACCCGAGTCGATCGGCGGCGAGGTCGCGCAGCGGGGAGTCATGCCAGCCGAGATTGCTCGCGAAGACACCCAGTCCGGCCTCCGCATCGACGATCCCCGGCACGACGAGTCCTACGGCCTGCGGCACGACTTCGGGATGCGCGGCGCGGAGCTCTTCCGCCAGCACCTCGAGGCGGTCCAGGAGCACCTGGGTGCGGTCGCCGTCGGCTATCGGGGTGGGCGTGCGGCGCAGCCCGAGCGCGGTTCCGTCGGCGGCGAACAGCGCCGACTTGATGTCGGTTCCCCCCACGTCGAACGCCAGCACGGGCGCTCCGACGCCGAGAGTCCGCACGGCGGCGAGCTTCTCACCGGTGGCGTCGCGTTCGACGTCGGGAACCTCAGCGGTCCCGTCAGCTCGGGTCATGGTCAGCTCCGGCGGCGGGTTGCGTCATGCATCCAGGATGACGGATCGCGTGAGGTTGCGGGGCTGATCGGGGTCGAGGCCCCGGGCCACGGCACGATCCAGCGCGGTGCGGTGCAGACGCACGAGGTCGGCGAGAGGGTCGATCGACCGCTGCTCGAACCGGGCCCCGGTGGCTTCGACCTGACCGGAAAGCCCCTCCGGAGCCTCGCCGAACTGCCAGGTGATGCGCCCCGGTGCCGCGATCGCGATCGGGCCGTGACGGTAGTCCATCGAGGGGTACGCCTCGGTCCACGACTGCGACGATTCCCGCAGCTTCAGCGCGGCCTCGTGGGCGAGACCGATGGTCCATCCACGTCCGAGGAACGTGTACTGGTCTGCGTCGCGCAGCTCGTCGTCGCCGTCCTCGGCGAGCACGGCCTCGGCATCGGCGATGGCGCCGGTGAGGTCTTCGCCGAGCGAGGCCCGGAACAGGGCCAGCGCGGTGGTGGCGAATCGCGTCTGCACGACCGACTGCTCATCGGCGAACGGCAGCAGCACGGCCTCGTCGACGAGCGAGACGAGCGGCGACTCGGGGTCGCCGATCACGCCGATGGTCGGGATGCGTCCCTTGATGCGGTCGACCAGTTCGAGCACCTCGCTGGTGGTCCCGGAACGGGTGAGGGCGACGACAGCGTCGTATCCGCGGTCGAGGAAGGCCTCGGAGGCCGCGTAGGCGTCGGTCTCGCCGTGCCCCGAAGACTCGCGGAGGGCCGCGTACGACTGCGCCATGAACCAAGACGTGCCGCAGCCGACGACCGCGATCCGGGCACCCGAAGCGGGCAGCAGAGCCTGTTCGGCCTTCAGATCTGCGGCCGTGGCCCACATCCTGGGCTGGGAATTGAGCTCTTCGCGCATGTGTGCGCCGGGCAGCGATTCGGTCATCGAGGTGCCTTTCTGGCGATAAGTTGCAAACTTGTGATTGTTTCAAGCTTAATTCGATCATAGTATGGCGTGAAATCAAAGCGTCAACAGCTTTACCTTGATTTGTTTGTTCTCCTGACAAATAATCAGACCAGTTCCACTCTCGACCCCGACCCCGGCCGTTGTCGAGATCCCCGAGCCCCGGCTTGAACGATCGCGGTTGCCCTCCGGCGAAGCGATCACCCACGCACTGTCGCGTGATGTGCTTGCGACTGTGCACCACACCCCCTCCCGAAGCGGCCCTGCCGTCGAGGGTTCGGACATCACAGTGAGGAATGCAATACACATGAAGAAGTCACTGCGGTTCGGCGCCGCCGCCATTGCGGCCGTCGCCACGCTCTCGCTCGCTTCGTGCGGGTTCGGCGGATCATCCGGCGACAGCGGAAGCGGGGATGGATCCACCACCCTCGACCTCCTCGTCCCCAGCTACTCCGACGGCACCAAGGCCAACTGGGAGACGGTGATCGACGGGTTCGAGAAGGCCAACCCCGACATCAAGGTCAAGCTCGAGGTGCAGTCCTGGGACAACCTCGAGAAGGTCGTCTCCACCAAGATCCAGGCCGGCGAGGCACCGGACATCTACAACGGCGGGCCCTTCGCCGGGTTCGTAGACGACGAGCTGCTCTACCCGACGAAGGACGTCGTCTCCGACGACACCTACTCCGACTTCCAGGAGTCGTTCCTCAAGAACGCCGAGGTCGACGGCACCGCGTACGCCCTGCCGCTGATCGCGTCGGCTCGCGCGCTGTTCGTGAACAACGCGCTGCTCGACCAGGCCGGTGTCGAAGCACCGACCGACTGGGACTCGCTGCTGGATGCCGCGACCAAGGTGTCGGCGCTCGGCGGCGGTGTCGCCGGTTACGGCATGCCGCTCGGCTCCGAAGAGGCTCAGGCCGAGGCGGCCGTGTGGCTGTGGGGCGGCGGCGGATCGTTCGGCGACGCATCCGAGATCACGATCGACACCCCGGAGAACCTCGCCGGTGCCGAGCAGATCAAGAAGATGATCGACGCCGGCGCGACCCAGGCCGACCCCGGCTCGACGCAGCGCTCGCCCCTGATGGACATCTTCATCCAGGGCAAGATCGGCATGCAGGTAGGACTCCCGCCGACGGTCGGCCAGATCAAGGAAGGCAACCCCGACCTGGACTACTCCATCGTCCCGATCCCGACGAAGGACGGCTCGCCCTTCACGCTCGGCGTCATGGACCAGCTGATGGCCTTCCAGAACGACGACGACAAGAAGGAAGCGATCACCAAGTTCTTCGACTACTACTACTCGGCAGACGTGTACGTGCCGTGGGTGCAGGCCGAGGGCTTCCTTCCCGTCACCAAGTCCGGTGCCGAGCAGCTGTCCGGCGAGGAGGCTCTCAAGCCGTTCCTCGACGTGCTGCCCGACGCCCAGTTCTACCCGTCGACGAACCCGAAGTGGTCCGCAGCAGACGGTGCGTTCAAGTCGCTCTTCGGTCAGATCCAGACGAAGCCCGCTCAGGACGTGCTGACCGAGATCCAGGCACAGGTCGACGCGGGCTGAGCCCGCTGAACGGAGAGGTTCGGGTACCCGAATGAGCCAGAAGACAGAGTCCTCGAACCTCGCGGGGGCGGCCACCGGCCGCCCCCGCACCCGGAAGACCCCGGATGCCCTTCGCGGCAGGCCGGGCGGAAAGGATCTCCTCCAGGCCCTGCCCTGGATCGCTCCCGCTTTGCTCCTCATCATCGGCGTGGTGTTCTTCCCCGCCGGAGTGATGTTCTTCAACTCGACGCGAGACATCTCGCTGTCGGGCCTGGACAAGGGCTCGGTCGGCTTCGACAATTTCGTCACGGTCTTCACGTTCACCGAGTTCTGGCCGATCTTCTTCCGCACGATCCTGTGGGTCGTGTCGGTCGTGGTCTTCACGGTCGTCATCTCGCTCGGCCTCGCGCAGATCCTGAACAAGGCCTTCCCCGGCCGTCAGCTCGTGCGCATGGCCGTCATCGTGCCGTGGGCGGCCTCGGTCGTCATGACCACGATGGTGTTCTACTACAGCCTCGAGCCGTACTTCGGCATCTTCAACAAGTTCCTCTACGACATCGGGCTCTCAGACGATGCCGTCGGATACGGGTGGACGAAGAACCCCGCGACCGCATTCACCTGGTCGATCGTGATCGCGATCTTCGTGTCGCTCCCCTTCACCACCTACACGATCCTCGCCGGGCTCCAGTCGGTGCCGGCCGACGCGATCGAAGCGGCGAAGATGGACGGTGCGAGCCCGGCCCGCACGTACTGGTCGATCGTCCTGCCGCAGTTGCGCAGCGCCCTGGCCGTCGCGGTGCTGATCAACATCATCAACGTGTTCAACTCGCTGCCGATCCTCAAGGTGATGACCGGATCGATCCCCGGCTATGACGCCGACACGATCATGACCCTCATCTTCAAGTACATCGAGCTACAGAAGAAGGTCGATGTCGCGAGCGCCCTCTCGGTCGTCGCGTTCCTCATCGTCATCGTGATCGTCGCGGCCTACGTGAAGATCGTCAAGCCCATGAAGGAGGTCTGATCATGACCGTGACCGAGACCGCCCTCGTCACCACCGCCGGAGGCCGCGGCCGTCGTACACCGCAGCTCCCCGGCCGCAAGCGCCGCTACACCGAAGACCAGGTGACGCTGCCCCGCGTGATCCTGCGCACCGTCGCCGGCTTCCTGGTGCTCGCGATCTTCGTGCTGCCGTACCTGATCATGTTCTTCGGCTCCGTGAAGACGAAGCCGCAGATCCGCTCCGTCGATCCGACGTACCTGCCGACGGAGTGGCACTGGGAGAACTACATCACGATGTGGTCCACCCCCGAGACGCCGCTGCCGTACAACCTGATCTCGACGATCGTGATCGCGGTGTTCGCGACGCTGCTGGTGCTGCTGGTGTCGCTGCCGGCGGCGTACTACACGGCCCGGTTCAAGTTCCCCGGCCGCATGGTGTTCCTGTTCCTCGTGATCATCACGCAGATGCTGCAGCCCGCCGTGCTGACGTCGGGCCTGTTCCGCCAGTTCACCGTGCTCGGGCTCGGCGATACCTGGACGGCGATGATCTTCATCAACGCGGCGTTCAACCTGTCGTTCGCGGTGTGGATCATGCACTCGTTCTTCGCCGGCATCCCCAAGGAGGTCGACGAGGCTGCGCAGATCGACGGTGCAGGGCGCTTCACGGTGCTGTTCAAGATCAACCTGCCGCTCGTGTGGCCGGGCATCGTCACCGCGATCGTGTTCACGTTCGTCGCCTGCTGGAACGAGTTCGCCGCATCGCTCGTGATCCTGTCGACCGACAAGAACCAGCCGCTCTCGGTCGCACTGACCAAGTTCGTCGGTCAGTACGAGACCAGCTGGCAGTACGTGTTCGGCGTCTCGATCGTCGCGATCCTGCCGGTGGTCATCCTGTTCATGCTCATCGAGAAGCGCCTGGTCGGGGGACTCACCGCCGGCAGCGTCAAGTAGACCGCTCCTCACGCGCACCGGCGCATCCGCACGACCACGCATCCGCCCGACGGGACACCAGTCGGGCGGATGTGCGTCTGCCGGTCCGATCGGCGGCGTGCTTCCCGGCATCCGTCCGCACTCCCGACATCCGCACAGGCGCCTGTCCACGCCGCCCCGGCCCGAGCGCCGCATCAGAATCGTGCGCGAAGCGGACCGGATTGCGGAAGGCGGAGACGCCGGGCACCTTCTTCCACAAAGACATGGACAATCGTCTAGATTCGCCGTTTACTTGGTCCGGGGCCGCACGCCCCGCTCCCGGGCTTGTCCGGGTCGCCGCATCGACGGCAGATCAGGATATGAAAACCGATCGACAGACGGGCCGCGGGATCCACTCGCCAGCCCCGTCACCGATTCTCAGCGAGTCGATGCAGAGGCTGCGCGCAGCTGCTCGGGGTTCCATCGCACGCCGAGCGCCGACGTCAATGCGGCCTGAGCCGCCCCGGCCGCAAGCGATGCTCGAGGGTCGGCGTAGCGGACCGGCACCTGCGCCGTGCCACGGGCGGGATACTCGGTTTCGCGACGGACGCGGTCGAGGAAGCGGGGACCGAGCTCTGTCGCCGGACCGCCGATGACGACCTCGATCGGATCGAGCAGCGCGCTGATGAGCTTGACAGCCCTGGCGAGCGCGCGAGCCCCTTCGTCGAGATGCTCTTCGTCGGCCTGGGCGGCCAGCGCCCTGATCTCGGTGGCATCCATGGCGTCGGAGAACTCGTCGCCGAGCATCGCCCCGAGGGCCGCAGCTGACTCCAGGCATCCGCGCTGGCCGCATCGACACGCACGGGCAGCCTCGCCGAACACGACCTGCACGTGGCCGATCTCGCCGGCCCGGTCGCGCGGGCCCGGCGCCAGTTCTCCGTCGAGTGTGACGGCTGCACCCACACCACCGCCGAGGTGGATGAAGAGCCGATAGCCGGACGGAGACTCCTCCATGCCGGCCTCGGCGATGGCCTCGGCGTCGACGTCGTTGATCAGCAGCACCGGAGCGTCGAGCATCCGCTCGAACCGCTCGGCGAGAGACACGTTCTGCCACTTGAGCTGCACGCTCTCGAGCACCGAGCGTCCATCGGTCGTGCCGGGCAACTGCACTCCCGCGGCGAGGAGGCGCCCTCCGAAGTCGTCGGCCACCGCCGACACCGCCTCATCGAGGACCCCGTCGCGGTTCTCGGCGGTGTAGTTCACCCGTCGGATGTCGACCTCGGTGCCGTCGAGTGCCACGAGGGCGATGTCGGCATGGAGCGGCTGGATCACCAGCACCAGGATCAGGTGGTGACTCGCATCGACGCTGAGGGTGGTCGCCCGCTTGCCGCCGGTGCTCGCCGCTTGCTCCCCTTCGACGATCAGCCGGCTCTCGATGAGTTCGGCGACGAGAGAGGATGCGGTCGCAGCCGTCAGTCCGGTAGATCTCGCGATGCCCGCGCGCGTCTGCGTTCCGGGGTTCCGGAAGACCAGCTGCAGTGCACGTCGCAGGTTCGCACGCCGAACCGATGCCTGGGTGTCGAGGCCGTCATCCGCGCTGAGCATGTGTTCCCGTTCCGGAGCCCGCAGGTTGCGAGCTGTTGACAGATCGCGGTGCGATCCGTAGTCTCTCCCTAAGTTTATTCATTGAACTTAGTTGGTCAATCGACCTCTCAAGCTCCGGACGGGCGAGTGCTGCACACACCGTCGCCCGTCCGGCACCTCTTCTTCAGCGGCCCTCGGCCGCTTCGGTGTGATGGCGGATGACCTCGGCCACCACGAAGTTGAACCACTTCTCTGCGAACTCCGGGTCGAGATGCGCGTCCTCCGCGAGAGCGCGCAGTCGTGCCACCTGCTGCTCCTCCCGATTCGGGTCGGACGCAGGCATGGCGTGCTTCGCCTTCAGCTGCCCTACCTGCTGGGTCGCACGAAAGCGCTCGGCCAGCATGAAGATCAGTGCGGCGTCGATGTTGTCGATGGTGGCGCGAAGCCGGAGCAGCTCGGCCTTCGGGTCGTCGGCGGCGGTCATGCCCCTACTCTAGAGCCGCGTGACATCCTGGTTTCGATCCAAGGCACCGCTATCGTGAGCACATGAGCAACGAAGAGTCGCCGGAGTCCGCGCCCCACGATGACGCCGCATCCGCCGCAGCTCCCTCTGCACCCGCGGCCTCCCGCCGCACGCACTCCGCAGCGCCGGCGTCTGTCGCGACAGAGACTCCGCTCCCGGTCGTGATCGAGCCGATGACGCCGAGCCGCTCGTTCTGGACGCGCATCGACCGTCCGTTCGTGTTCGGCTTCCTGGTGACGCTGGGTGGGCTCGGGGCGATCGTGATCGGCCTCGCCCTGTCGAACCTGTCGACCGTGCTCATCTACATCGCCCTCGCGCTGTTCGGTGCGCTCGGCCTCGACCCCGCCGTGCGCTTCCTCGAGCGCCGGGGCCTCTCGCGAGTCATCTCGGTCGTCATCACGATCCTGGCGCTCATCGTGGTGTTCGCCCTCGTGCTGTGGATGATCGTCCCCGTGGTGATCGACCAGATCGTGAGCTTCGTGCAGTCGGTGCCCGGCATGATCAAGGACTTCACACACAGCGACATCTACGCGACCCTCGAGGCCCAGTTCGGTGACCAGTTCCAAGACCTCGTCGCCCAGGTGCAGGCTTTCCTGACCGACTTCGGCAACCTGGCGACGATCGGGGGCGGAGCGCTGGCGGTCGGTACGTCGATCGCCACCAGCATCTCGGGCGCCATCGTCGTGCTCGTGCTCACGCTGTACTTCCTCGCCTCGCTCCCCTCGATGAAGCAGGGGATGCTGCGTCTCGCTCCGGCCCGTGACCGCGCTCGCGCCGGAGACATCGCCGACCAGATCACCGACTCGGTCGGCGGCTACGTGATGGGAATGGTCGTACTCGCGTTCTGCAACGCGACGCTGGCGTTTCTTCTCTACCTTTTCCTCGGGCTCCCCTTCCCGCCACTGATGGCGGCGATCGCCTTCTGCATCACGCTGATCCCCCTGGTCGGCTCAGTGCTGTTCTGGATCCTCGGCACATGCCTCGCACTGTTCACCAACCCGATCGCCGCTCTCGTCTTCGCGGCCATCTACCTCGTCTACATGCAGATCGAGGCCTATGTGATCACGCCGCGTGTCATGAATCGCGCGGTCTCGGTCCCCGGCTCGCTCGTCGTGATCGGCGCCCTCGCCGGAGGCACACTGCTGGGTCTGCTCGGGGCCCTGGTCGCAGTGCCCGTCACCGCATCCATCCTCATCATCATCAAACAGGTCCTCGTCCCGAAACAGGACGCCCGGATCTGACCCAGCGCGAACGACGAAGCGCCCGGAC